>NZ_JBMDIX010000042.1:0-51234 GCF_057808915.1 Rhodococcus sp. FG69
CGCCCCCCCCCCACGGTGACACCGTTCCCGGGCTTCGAGGGCACGCCGTCGGTATCGATGGGTGACATCGACGGCGACATGGTGCTCGATCTCGTTGTCGGAACCGGGCCGGGAACCGTCCCGGAAGTCGTGGGCTACAACGGCCTCGGTGCGGCACCCTTCACCGAGGAGCTGACCCGATTCGAACCTGCTGACGGTGCTGCCGACGGTGGAATCGTGGTCGCTACTGCCGACATCGACGGGAATGCGCTGCGTGACAACATCATCGTCGGAACCGGGCCGGGTACGGAGTCCGCGGTGACGGTGTACTTGTCGAGCCTGCCGGCAGAGAACGGCACCGCGCCCGACGTCTTCGACGCCTTCACCCCGTACCCCGGCTCGGACCGCGGCGTCACCATCGCCACCGGCATGGTCGACGCTTCGTCCGGCCGCACGAGCATCGTGACCGCGCCGGGGGCCGGGGATGCACCGCTGGTGAAGACCTTCCGGTACGACCTATTCCAGCCGACCGCCGCCAGTTCCGGATCCGACGAACACGCACACGGTGAGGGACCGACGCAGACCTCGGAGTTCATGGCGTTCGACGAGACCTACGCCGGCGGGGTGTCACTGTCGACGGGCTGGGTTGCCGGTGTGGAAGGCGGTGCGCAGTCGATCGTCGCAGGGATGGCAGGGGGAAACGGCACCGTTCGGACGTTCTCCGCCGGATCGAGACTCGACGGTGGCCCCGCCATGTACCTCGAATCTCCGAATCATCACGGCGGCACTGTCGATTTCGCGCAGACGTCGTCGTTCGTGCCCTTACCCGGCTCTCCGGGCGTCACGATCGCGACGACGGCAACCACGTCGGGAGCTGATCTGCTCGTGTCCGGTGTCGGCGGCGAAGTGCGCAAGTACAGCCTGATCCGTCCCGAACCGTCCGCGGACATCCTGGTTCCGGCCGAGGTGGGCCGTCTCGATTCGCGACCCGGCAATGAAGTCGCACTCCCACTCGGTGGCCGTTGAAATACTCAGGAGGACAGATGTCGAAGGTGGCGCAATGAATCTCGGCACGATCGGTGAGGTCAAGCGGCCCACGTCACTCGATCAGATCGACGGGTGGCGCGATGGCTACACCTGGTTGGCGGGAGGAACCTGGCTGTTCTCCGAACCCCAGGTCTCGAGCGATACGTTGATCGATCTGGACAGTCTCGGGTGGCAGGCTCTGACGGTGTCCGACGACGGGTTGGAGATCGCCGCGACGTGCCGGATCGCGGAACTGTTCGACTTCGACGCTCCCGCCGAGTGGACTGCGGCGCCGCTGTTTCGTGATTGTTGTCGGTCGTTGCTGGCGTCGTTCAAGATATGGAACGCTGCGACGGTCGGCGGGAACATCTGCATGTCACTTCCCGCGGGTGCAATGATCTCGCTGACCGCTGCATTGGAAGGTGTGTACACCCTCGTGCCGCGGTCCGGGGCGTCGCGTGAAGTCGCGGCAACGGAGTTCGTGACCGGTGATCATGCGAACATCCTCGAACGAGGCGAGCTGCTGCGGTCCGTCTCGCTGCCCGCGAGTGCTCTCACCAAGCGCTATGCGTGGCGACAGCAGTCGCTCGTTCACGCGGGCCGATCCGCAGCACTCGTCATCGGAACGTGCGCGGCAGACGGTTCCGACTTCCGGCTGACGGCGACGGCTGCGACGCCGCGGCCGGTACAGGTTGCCTACGAGCGTATTCCGAGCCCGCAGGATCTTCGCGCAGGGATCGAATCCGCGACCGCCGTCGACGGCTTCTTCGACGATGTCAACGGCTCTGCGCCCTACAAACAGCACCTGACCTATTACTTCGCCGAGCAGATCCGTACGGAGTTGTCATGAGTGAATTCGAGGTGGACGGAAAGCTCTTCTCGGCCGAACCCGAACCGGGCCAGTGTCTGCGCACGTTCCTGCGTGACCGTGAGGTGTATGGCGTCAAGAAGGGCTGTGACGCTGGGGATTGCGGTGCGTGCACGGTATGGCTGGACGGCACGCCGTTTCATTCGTGTCTCGTTCCGGCGTTCCGAGCGGCAGGGAAGAAGGTCACTACCGTGCAGGGGCTCGCGAACGGCGACGGTCTGCATCCGATGCAGCAGTCGTTCCATGACGCCCAGTCGTTTCAGTGTGGATTCTGTGCGGCCGGAATGATAATGACGGCGGCGTCGCTGTCGGATGAGCAGAAGGAAGATCTGCCGAGGGCATTGAAGGGAAACCTGTGCCGCTGTACCGGATACAGGTCCATCGCCGACGCCCTTCACGGTCTGACCGAAGCCGAACCGGACGTCGCCGGGAAGGCGTGCGGGGCGAGCCTCGCCAACCCGTTCACCGAGGACATCGTGACCGGACACGCGCGATACACCATGGATATCACCGTCCCGAATGTCTTGCACTTGAAAGTCCTGAGGTCTCCGCACGCGCATGCACGCATCACCGGCATCGACCGCACCGCAGCGATGGCTGTTCCTGGTGTGGTCCAGGTGTTCACCCACGAAGACGTTCCGCAACGCCTGTACAGCACGGCACTGCACGAGGACCATCTGGTGGATCCGGACGACACGCTGATCCTCGACGACGTCATTCGGTTCGTCGGACAGCGCATAGCCGCCGTCGTCGCCGAGACCGAGGCGGCGGCCGAGGAGGGGTGCCGAGCACTGATGGTCACCTACGACGAACTCCCGGCCGTCTTCGACCCGTTCGTAGCGATGGAACCGGATGCTCCACTGTTGCACGACAAAGGATTCGAGGAGAACGGCAACATCTTCGTCGACATCCACGGCGAGGTCGGTAGTGTCGAAGCAGGGTTCGCCAAGTCCGATGCGGTGCACGAGCGGACCTACTCGACCTCCAGAGTCCAGCACGCCCATCTCGAGACCCACGGCTCCATCGCGTGGCGCGGGGACGACGGCCGCTGGCACGTTCGGACGAGTACACAGGGCCCGTTCATCGTGCAGGCCAAGCTCTGCTACCTGCTGGGATTGCGGGCACGCGACGTGCACGTGTTCACCGAACGGGTCGGGGGCGGTTTCGGCGGCAAACAAGAGATGATCTCCGAGGACCTGGTGCTGTGGGCGACCATGAAGCTCGGCCGTCCGGTCAAATGGGAGTGGACGCGCGAGGAAGAGTTCATCGGCTCGACCACTCGGCATCAGATGACCACGCGCGTGAAGCTCGGTGCAACGCGAGACGGGACGCTGACGGCACTCGACGTATACGTGGTCTCCAACACCGGGGCCTACGCCAACCACGCCAGCGAGACTCTCGCCGCCGCGCTGGGCAGTCCGCTGGCTGCGTACCGGTGCCCGAACAAGAAGGCTCTGGGCTATGCGGTCTACACCAATGTCATTCCAGGAGGCGGCTTCCGCGGATACGGCGCCTCGCAGACCACGTTCGCGATCGAATGCGCAATGGACGAACTGGCGCACCTGCTCGGGATGAGTCCGCTGGCGCTTCGTCGCAAGAACATGGTGGGGCCGACGGATCTCGTCGAGTCGGTGTGGGACGGCCCGAGCGACGCGGCCTTCGGTAGTTACGGGCTCGATCAATGCCTCGACCACGTCGAGGCATCCCTCGCGCGAGGCAACGGGGTGGAGAAGCCGGACGGCGAGGATTGGCTCGTCGGAACAGGCGTCGCATTGGCTCTGCTCGAGTGTGGACCTCCCACCGAGCACCGCTCGGGTGCCGAGTTGACACTGCTCGAGGACGGCACGTACCACCTTGCTGTCGGGTCTTCGGAGATGGGGAACGGAATAACGAACGCACACAGGCAGATTGCCGCCGGAATTCTCGGCACACGTGCGGCCGAGGTGGACATCGTCAATGCGGACACGGACCGGACTCTCTACGACACGGGCACCTTCGCGAGTACCGGTACCGTCGTGGCGGGCAAAGCCGTCCATCTGACCGCACTGGCACTGCGGGACGACATTCTGAAGTTCGCGAGCGAATACAGCGGTGTCCCCCTCGACGACTGTGTTCTCGACAACGATGCCGTCGTGTGTGCGGACCGGCGGGTGAAGCTGGCGGAGTTGTACGCGGCCCGTGCCGAATCAGGACGGAAGCTGCACGCAACGAGGAAGGCGTATCTGACTCCGAGGACCATCGCGTCCAACGTCCAGGGTGTCCGTCTGGCCGTGCACCGGGTGACCGGCGAGATCCGGCTCCTGCAGAGTGTGCACGGCGCAGACATCGGCCGTCCGATCAATCCGCTCCAGTGTCGCGGCCAGATCGACGGCGCGGTCGGCATGGCGTTCGGTTGGGCGCTGACCGAAAACATGGTCCACGACAGCAGTGGTGCGGTGGTGAACCCGAACTTCCGCAACTATCGGATCCCCGCGTTCGCGGATCTTCCGCCGACCGAAGTGTTCTTCGCCGACACCTACGACACCATCGGACCGATGGGCGCGAAGTCGCAGGGCGAGTGTGCCATCAACCCGGTGGCCCCGGCGGTATCGAACGCCCTTCTCGACGCGACCGGAATACGGTTCGAGTCTCTGCCGTTCACTCCCGACCGCCTGTTCTCCAAGTTGACGTCCTTGTAACTGACCCGCCCGTCCTTCGGTTTGCTCTGTAGAGTGGTCGAAACTCGTGAGCGCTGAGGGGGTCAGCAATGGATCGAGCGGATCACAACCAGTCTGTCTTCGACGATCCGAGGGTCGCCGCGGAGTACGAGGCGTATGCAGCTCCGACCGAGGGCTTTCTCGATCGGGGCGAGGCAGCGGCCCTGGTGTCCGCGGCTCGGATCGTGCGGGGTTCGCCCGTGCTCGACGTGGGTGTCGGCGGCGGTCGGACGACGTCACTACTCCTGCTGCTCACTGACGACTACACCGCTCTCGACTACTCGCCGAACATGATCGACGCCTTCCGTCGCGGCTTCCCGAGCCTTCCAGCTCATGTCGGTGACGCCCGGGATATGGCCGAAATAGAAAGCGGGAGATACGGTCTCGTGCTGTTCAGCAACAACGGAATGGATACCGTCGAACACGGTGACCGGGGACTTGTCCTCGCCGAGTTCAGGCGTGTCGTCGCCGACGACGGGGTCGTGGTGTTCGCAACCCTCAACAAGGACGGCCCCTCGTTCGGAGAGTCTCCGTTCCAGATCGCACGCCCTACCGAACCTGTCAGGGTGTCGGCGCGCGGACTGATTCAGACTGTCGGACGCAGGATTCTCGACCCATCGAGAGCAGTCCGGCGAGTGACGAACTGGCGCCGCAATCGACGTCGTGAAGAGGATCACGGTGAGTGGGCCGTGGGTCCCCTTGCGGCGCATGACTTCGCGCCGGTGATGCACTTCACTTCGCTGCAGGATCTACGTCTCCTGACGCAGGCCGCAGGTTTCGAGATCCTGGCGATCTACGGCGACGACGGGGTTGCCATCGATCCGTCGCAAACCCATTCGCAGGCAGACAATTTCACGGTGCTGGCGCGGCCGACACCGCTGAGTCGTGAGTCGAGTGGTTCAGTTTCGTCGGAACCGGGCATGCACCGATCATGACGAAATTACTCTTTGCTGTCACGGCCGCCGACCACTGGACATTGAACGACGGTTCCGATCACCCGACCGGGTTCTGGGCCGAGGAGCTCGTCGAGTCGCATCGGACGTTCGTCGAAGCAGGATGGGACGTCGTCGTGGCCACTCCGGGAGGCAAGGCGCCGGTGGTCGACGAGGGCTCACTGTCGGTCGATGCCAACGGTGGCGACGACGCCAAGGTGGCCGATCAGAGGAAGTACCTGGACTCGATCGAGTCGATTCTGCAGAGTCCCGCCCTGCTCGAGGAGCAGCTGGCGGCGGACTTCGACGCACTCTTCGTCCCGGGCGGGCACGGTCCCATGCAGGACCTGGCCGTATCGGATCAGTTCGGTGCTGTGGTGTCCGACTTCCTCGACGGCGGCAAGCTGGTCTCGGCGGTGTGTCACGCTCCGGCGGCGTTGCTGCCCGCGACCCGGTCCGATGGCGTCTGGGCATTCGACGGCTATGAAATGACGGGCTTCACGAACGAGGAAGAGACGCAAGCGGGCCTTGCGGACAAGGCGCCGTGGTTGCTCGAGACTCGTCTGCGTGAATCGGGAGCGCAGTTCTCCAACACCGACGCGTGGGCTCCGCACGTCGTCGTCGATCGCAACGTCTACACCGGCCAGAACCCCGCGTCGACGAAGCCACTGGCAGATCGCGTCGTGGAGGCGTTGTCCTGAGCTACCTGGTCCAGTCGAACTCGTCGGCGCCGCGCGCAAGCACGATGCGATTTCGACCCTGCCTCTTGGCGTCGTAGAGCGCTCGGTCGGCGGCCACGACCAGATTCTCGACGGTGTCGGATCCAGTTGCGATTCCGATACTGACAGTGACTCCGTGGCCGGTCAGGGGCTCGGTGGCGCGGTTGTACTGGCCGATTCGGATCGAATCCGCAAGTGCGAAGGCGTGGTCTTCCGAGGTATCTCGAAGGTAGACGGCGAATTCCTCGCCGCCGAGCCGGGCGAACAGGTGGCCCCCGCGCAGCTGTGATCGAACGTCGTCGGCGAAGCGTTCGAGTGCGGCGTCGCCGGCACTGTGGCCGTACGTGTCGTTCAGCGACTTGAAGTGGTCGAGGTCCAACATCATGATTGCTGCGGACCCGGCGCCCCAATCTCGCGTCAGGTTCTGCACGCGCCGGTAGAATTCGTCCCGCCGCAAGGCCCCGGTGAGATCGTCGTGAGCCACGGCTCGACGCAGCGCGGCCAGCGCAGTTCGGCGCTCGTTCGTCACGCATGCCACCGCCACTGGGGCGATCGCCAGGAACGAAAGCCCGATGATCACCGACAGGGTCACCGGCATCGCATGGTCGAGGCCTGGTATTCCGAGGTGGCCGTCCGCGGTGAGAATCAGCATCCACACCGTGGTGGTCAGGATGAACAACGACGTGACGAAGACACCCGTCATCAAAGCCGCGACGACGAGCGCGGGTGTTGCAAAGGTGATGGCGCCGGCACCGCCGACGAACCACACCAGGATCAACCCGAGCGCAAGCAGCGCCGCTGCTGGGACAGTGCGCCGGAGGAGAGCACTCGCCTCGCGCCGACGTTGAATCCGGCGAAGGTACGTCAGCGTAGGGGCCGTCAGTACAGCTGGCATGACGGACATGTAGTTCAGGAACTCGCCGACGAACCAGCGGGTCGCGCACTCCTCCCACGGTTGCCCGTGAAGGGCCGCGTTGGCGAACCCTCCTGCGACTGCGGCGGCGGCCGAAGCGGCGACGATCAGGGCGGCGAGCAGAGTGAGGGATTGAACGCGTTCGAGCCACGGGCGCGTCTGCCCGATGAAGCGGTACAAGGCGAAGCCCGCCACTACCCCCGCCAGGTTGCACAGGTTGAGCGCGACGTTGGGGACGAGGGGACTGCCGGTGACAGCTTCGGCGAGAAAGAACCCGAGTGCTGCACATATCCAGGTCGCTGGGGTGGCGGATCGGGGACTGCGCAGCAGAATTCCGAGAAGAAGTGCGTTGGCAGGCCAGAACACGGCGAGCGTTCCCGGCAGTCGGGTGGCAATTCCGAGCAGACAGGCGACGAGTACCGCTACCCCGATCAGCGCCGACCGTCGGGCTGCGTCGACGGCTTCGGGGGAGAGACGACTAGCGGCCACAACTGCTCGTACCCGGAGAATCCATCTTGAAACCCAATTTCGGCCGACAACTCATCGTGAAGGATGTTCAGTGTGTCAGAACCGACGCCGAAACCGCATTCCGATCGGTCGGCCGTCGGGGTCCACGAACAGGCGATACGCCACGGCTGCTGCTCGTTGCTGCCACTGAGGGGGTACGTCGATGTCGTGACGGCGCAGTCGTCCGGACGGCCTCGGCGACCCGGAGGGCGCACGATGCCAGGCGTCGAGACGTTCTGCGCTACTGCTCACGGTGTCGAAGAAGGACGTCGGATCGATCAGGTCCGCATCGTCGCCGGTGGCGCGCCCCAGATGTTCGCGCGCCAGTTCGAGTCGCAGTTCGCGTGCGAACACCCGCGCGCCGTCACCGAGGCCACCGGGATCCGCCGGTGCCCGTTCGTCACGCTCGGCGTCGATGATCGCTGCCGTCAATTCCGAATCGTGCGTCCAGGAGCGCCGGTTGAAGTTGTCCGAACCGATCGCAGCCCAGACATCGTCGACGATGCAGACCTTCGAGTGGACGTACACGGGGATTCCTCGATCGTTCTCCAAATCGAGGACCAGCACGCGGTCACCGCCCGCGTCGCGGATCACGTCGAGCGCAGCCGAGTGGCCGAGAAGCGCCGACGGGATGGTGATGGCGCTGTCGTCGTCGAGATACTTCGGGACGACGATGACCAGTCGTAGATCGGGTGAACGTCGCAGGGCTGCCGCGAACACACGCGCGACGTCCACCGACCACAAGTACTGGTCCTCGACGTAGATGAGCCGACGTGCGCGGCGAAGAACCTTCGCGTAGGCCCGAGCAGCGCTGCGCTCGCCTCTCGTCGCGAAGGGATACGCCGGCCGTCGCCGTGGATAGGTCCGCAGCAACTGCACCGCGCACGTCCCCGCCGGCTGGGGCGCGTCGATCTGGACGGGCAGTTCGGACGGCTCACGCGTGACTCCGCGGAGCATGTCGGGGACGGCGTGCCACGGTAGCCGTGACAGGGCGGCCGGATCCTCCCAGCGCTCACGGAACACGTCCTCGACGTCGCGGACGGTCGGGCCCTCGAGCCGTACCTGCATGTCGTGCCAAGCCGGGATCTCGCCGTACTCCGGAGGGAACGGCCTGCTGACCGGGTCGCCGAAATGGTCGGCGTCGTCGCGGCGTGCACGCGCAAGATCGATGCCGCCGACGAATGCGACGTCCGGCTTCGCGGGATCCCGATAGCGGACGACGACGAACTTCTGGTGGTGACTGCCGAGCGCGAGGACGCGCTGATCCAGGATGACCTCACCGCCGGCATCTTCCAGGCTTTGCGCCAGTTTTCGGTTCTTCGGGCCCGTGAAGCCGAGTGTGTCGATGTGCGAGCGCCAGACCATGCCCTTGACGATGCCGCCGCGGCCTGCGACATCGGCAAGGGCTTGTTCGACGGTGACACCGTCGTCGGTCAGCACCTGCTCAGGGTCGCCGCGCCAGTCGGTGAACAGCACGAGGTCCCCGGCGCCCGCCTTGTCGAGGGCGGCGGCCAGAGCTGCGAAGTACGGCTTCCCGTGAACGAGGGGGACAGCGCGGTTGCCCTCGGTCCATGCGGCTATTCGAGTGTCGGGGTTGCCGCGTTCCTCGCTGCTGAGGAACCACGGGTGAGCCGAGTCGAACTTCTGGACCTGGTCGTTCAGAGCGGCGCTGCTTCGGCCGAGGCGCTGCGCGAGCGCGTCGACAGTACGGCGTAGCCGCTGGGGTATCACGAGTGGACATGATGTCAGAGGGTTCGGCGAAGTCGCTCAGGTGGTCGGGTTGAACTCGGGCTGATCGATGATGCGCAGCCACGATCCGTCCGGCTGACGTCTGACCACCTGCGCGCGGGCGCCTGCATCGTCCCTGGGAGCCGTCGAGGTGAGCGCGATGTCGCCGTGATCGAGCGTCGGGAGGCCTTCCTCCAGCTCGAAGCGGGGGCCATGTGCCAGTACCGAGGCCCACAGCTCCCTGATCGCGGCGCGGCCGACCGTCGTCTTGCCGGCGGGATAGGCCATGACGGCGTTCTCGTCGTAGAGGGCGGCCACACCGTCGGCATCTCCGGCGTTGGAACGCTCGACGAACAATCGGGTGATGTCTTCCGGGGTCATTGCCTTGTCCTGTGTCATAACTCCAGGCTGCGTGTCAGCGTTTCAGAAGTCCAACAGATTGTTCTTCTCAAAACTAGAATCCCCAGTTATGGAACTTCGTCAGCTCGAGTACTTCGTCGCGGTCGCCGAGGAAGCGAATTTCACCCGCGCCGCCGAGCGGGTGCGTATCAGCCAATCCGGCATCAGCGCGCAGATCAGGGCCCTCGAGCGCGAACTCGGAACTGAACTGATCGACCGCAGTGCCCGGGTCGCAACACTGACCGCCGCCGGAACAGCTGCCCTCGAACATGCGCGTGCAGCTCTGAACTCTGCTGTGGCACTGCAACGTTCAGTGGACGAAATCAACTCGCTCGTACGCGGGAAGGTCGCGGTCGGAATGGTCACTGCCTGCACGGTCACCCCGCTGTTCGACGCCCTGGCGGACTTCCACACCGACTATCCAGGCGTCGACGTCTCACTGGCCGAGGGCAATTCGGACGATCTGGTCGCTCGGGTGCACGCCGGGATGCTCGACGTGGCTCTTGTCGGGGCAGCCGGCGAGCCGCCGGTCGGCGTGGAATCTGTGGTCATCGTGCGCGAGGGACTGGCCGCGTGCGTCCCGGCGGATCATCCGGCCGCGTCGTCGTCTTCGATGAGCGTTCGTCAGGTCAGCAATTTTCCGGTGGTGTGTCTACCTGCGGGAACCGGAATAAGGACGGTGTTCGACGGCGCCCTGTCGGCGCAGGGACTCGTCGTCGACGTCGCGTTCGCGGCCAGCGCTCCTGGGGCCGTCGCCGACCTCGCCGCGCGTGGAATGGGCGTGGCGATTCTGAGCGAGTCGATGGCGAGTGACTACGCCGACCGGCTGGTGGCCGTACCGATCACCGATGTCGGCATCGATGCGATCCTTGCTCTCGTGTGGTCGAGCAGGCCCAGCGCAGCCGTCGACGAGTTGGTGTCGCGCGTTCGTCGGCGGTTCTTCGGCTGACCCTCGTGCCGCGAGGAGGTGGGCTAGATCAGCGTGGTGATGTGGTCGCGGGAGAACGCGATCCGGTCGTCAAGACGCCCCGACTGCACCTTGTGCACCCACTCCGGATCGGCGAGCAGCGCGCGTCCGACGGCGACGATGTCGAACTCCTCGCGCTCGAATTGCGCGAGCAGCGGTTCCAGACCGGTCGTACCCGACGCGGCGTCGTCACCCCATGCGCCGTCGAACACCTTGTCCAGCCCGACGGATCCGACGGTGATCGTGGGCAGGCCCGTGATCTCCTTGGTCCATCCCGCAAGTCCGCGAACACCTTCCGTGCCGCTCAGTTCCGGGAACTCCGGTTCCCAGTGCCTGCGGGTCGACGGATGGAACACGTCGACGCCGGCGTTGACCAGCGGAGTGAGGACGTTCTCGAGTTCCTGCGGTGAACGAGCAATCTTGGCGTCGTAGAAACCGGCCTTCCACTGCGAATAGCGGTAGACGATGGCAAAGTCGTCACCCACCTCGGCGCGGATGGCAGCGACCACCTCGGCCGGGAAGCGCGTGCGTGCTTCCAGTGACCCACCGAAGCGGTCGTCGCGGACATTCGTTGTCTGCCAGAGGAACTCGTCGAGGAGGTAGCCGTGCGCGCCGTGCAACTCGACGCCGTCGAATCCCACACTCTTCGCATTGACCGCGGCGTCGACCCAATACTGGACGAGCTGATCGAGGTCCGCGCTGGTGAACGCACGCCCAAGTGGATTGCCATCGAGACCGAGTCCCGACGGGCTGACGGTGGTGACCTCGGGATTGAGGCGTGGCTGCTCACCACGCTGGACGCCGAGATGCCAGAGTTGCGGGATGATCGACGACCCTTCCGAGTGAACGGCGTCGACCACGCCCTTCCAGCCATCGAGACTCTCGCTGCCGTGAATGTGGGGGACGCGGGTATCGGGACCGGCTGCCGGATCGGGGATCAACGTGCCCTCGGTGATGATCAGCCCGGTGCCACCTGCTGCACGCTTGCGGTAGTACTCGGCGACGTTCTCCCGCGGCACCCCGCCCGGCGAGAATGCGCGCGTCATCGGTGCCATCGCGAAACGATTGCGCAGCTTCACGGACTTCACCTCGAAAGGAGTGAAGAGCCCGGCGGTAAGGGTTGTCGCTGTGTTCGATGCTGTTTCGGTCACGTCGGGTCGAACCCGTGGGCATCCGACGGTATTCCCCCGCGTGCTATACCTGGGTGATGAAGGTTACAGGCAAGGTTGCCGTCATCACCGGAGGTGGCGGTGGAATCGGGGGAGCGCTTGCCGAACGGCTCGTCGCCTCCGGTGCCAAAGTCGTCGTATCCGACCTGGACCCTGTGTCGGCATCGAACGTTGTCGAGCGGCTGGAAGCCGGAACGGCAGTGTCGCTTGGTGGCGACGCATCGAAGGCCGAGGACATCACCGCACTGATCGCACTTGCCGAGGACACATTCGGACCGGTGGACCTGTATTTCGCGAACGCAGGTATCAGCGGCGCGCCCGGACTGGAGGCGACCGAGGCGGACTGGGATCTGTCCATCGATGTCAATCTCCGCGCGCACATCAGGGCTGCGCAGATTCTGGTTCCGCAGTGGCTCGAGCGTGGCGAAGGATACTTCGTCAGCACCGCGTCTGCGGCCGGACTGCTGACTCAAATCGGTTCTGCCACATACGCGACGACCAAGCACGCCGCGGTCGGGTTTGCCGAGTGGCTCAATGTCACCTACGGAGACCGCGGAATCCGTGTCAGTTGCCTGTGCCCGATGGGCGTCAACACCAAGCTGCTGTACGAGGGCCAGGAATCCGGGAACGCGCTGGGCGCTGCCGCGACGAAGGCCGTGCTGTCGGCAGGAGACGTGCTCGAGCCGTCCGAAGTGGCCGAGATCGTGCTCGCGGCCATGGACGCCGAGCAGTTCCTCATCCTCCCTCACGCAACTGTGCTGGACATGTACCGCAACAAGGGTGCGGACTACGACCGGTGGTTGCGCGGCATGCGTCGCTACCAGAAGGCCCTACTGGGCGAAACCGACTGAGGAGACAAGCCAAGTGTCGTTCTTCGAAACCACCGACCGCGGCAAGAAGTACGAAGCCGACCTACTCGAATTCATGGACTCGCATGTCTACCCGGCGGAGTCGGTGTACGAGCAGCAGATGCGTGAGCTCGGGAATCCGCATGGGCAGCCGCAGATCATCGAGGATCTGAAGAAGGAAGCACGATCCCGGGGCCTGTGGAACCTCTTCCATCCGCACCCCGAATGGGGACCCGGACTGACCAATCTGGAGTACGCACCGCTCGCCGAGATCATGGGGCGAAGCCTGCTCGCGCCCGAGGCGTGCAACTGCAACGCGCCGGACACCGGAAACATGGAGGTTTTCACCCTCTTCGGCTCCGACGAGCACAAGGAAAAGTATCTGAAGCCGCTGTTGGACGGCACGATTCGTTCGGCCTTCGCCATGACCGAGCCCGATGTCGCAAGTTCGGACGCAACCAATATTGCGATGAGTATGGTGCTCGACGGTGACGACTACGTGCTGAACGGCCGAAAGTGGTTCGCGTCCAACGCGATGCACGAGAACTGCCGCGTTCTCATCGTCATGGGCAAGACCGATCCCGAGGCTGCCACGCACAGGCAGCAGTCGATGCTGGTCGTTCCGATCGATGCGCCGGGCGTCACCGTCGTGCGCAACCTTCCGGTGTTCGGCTACGTCGATCGTGAGGGGCACGCAGAGATCCTGTTCGAGGACGTGCGAGTTCCGACGAAGGACGTGTTGAAGGGGCCGGGTGAGGGTTTCGCTATCAGCCAGGCGCGGCTCGGACCTGGGCGAATCCATCATGCGATGCGCACCATCGGCGTCGCCGAGCGGGCGCTGGAGTTGATGTGTCGTCGTGCGTCGGCGCGAGTGACGTTCGGAAAGCCGGTAGCGGCGCGTGCGAACATCCAGGACTGGATCGCCGAGTCGCGCATCGACATCGAGATGACGCGTCTGCTGACACTCAAGGCTGCGCACCTGATGGACACCGTCGGAAACAAGGAAGCACGAACCGAGATCGCGGCCATCAAGGTTGCTGCGCCGATCATGGCTCTGAAGGTGATCGATCGGGCGATTCAGGTGCACGGGGGTGGCGGTGTCACCGACGATTTCCCGTTGGCGATGATGTACGCCCACGTCCGCACCCTGAGGCTGGCCGACGGTCCCGATGAGGTGCACAAGATGTCGATCGCGAAGATGGAGCTGCGCAAGTACTCGTAGGGTTACTCGGTTTGCGGCTCCACTGGTGCGGAGCGCCTGAGCCGGACTCAGAGGTGAATCACCCCGCGCATGTTCTTCCCGTCGCGCAGATCCTGGTAGCCCTCGTTCACCTGCTCGAGCGAGTAGGTGTTGGTGATCAGCTCGTCGAGCTTGAGTTGGCCTGCGTCGTAGAGGCGCAGCAGCCGCACGATGTCGTATTGCGGATTTGCGGATCCGAACAGCGTGCCCTTGATCGTCTTCTGGTTCAGCGTCAGATCCGTTCCGGAGACGTGGACGGTCAATGCCGCGGGATCGGCGAGTCCGGTGATGACGACGGTTCCGCCCTTGCCGATTGCCGCGGTCGCTGCCTGCACCACCTCCTCGTCCACAGTTCCGACGAGAATCAGCGCTTGGTCCGCGCCCTGCCCCCACGTCAGTTCGGTGAGCTTCTCCTGAGCTGATGCTGCGTCCGCAAACGCATGGGTCGCACCGAATTTGAGCGCTTGGTTGCGCTTGAATTCCAGTGGGTCGACGACGAGGACGTGCTTGGCGCCGGCATGGACCGCGCCCTGGACCGCGTTGATACCGAGCCCGCCGATGCCGTAGATGATTACCGAGTCACCGGCACGAACACCGCCTGCGTATACCGATGTGCCCCAACCCGATGGCACACCGCAGCCGACGAGAACCGCTGTCTCGAGTGGCAACCAGTCGTCGATCTTGACGACGGAATGCTGTGAGATCGTTGCGCGCTCGGCGAACGTGCCGAGCATGCACATTGCCCCGAATTCGGTTCCCTTGCTGTCGCGGCGGCGGAAGGAGCCGTCGGGCATGCAGCCTTCGAGAATCGTTGCGCCCATGTCGCACAGGTTCTGTCGCCCCGTCGAACAGTATCGACAGGTACCGCAGTTGGGGATGAACGAGCAGACGACGTGATCGCCAGGCTTGACCTTGGTGACGCCGGGTCCGACCTCTTCGATGATGCCCGACCCCTCGTGCCCGCCGACGATCGGGAAGCGCGGAGGTAGGTCACCGTCGAGCAGGTGGAGATCCGAGTGGCACAACCCGGCGGCCACGTACTTGATCAGGACTTCGCCGGGACCTGGACCATCGAGCTCGAGTTCGAGGATTTCGAAGGGCTTGTGCGGCTCGAACAGTACTGCTGCTTTCGTCTTCATGGAGATTCTCCTATCGGTAGATGGACTTGACGTGCTGGAAGTTGCGTAGAGCGTCGGGGCCGAGTTCGCGGCCGATACCGCTGTCCTTGACGCCGCCGAACGGTGAACCCGGGTCGACCAGATACCGATTGATACCGATGGTTCCGGTGCGGATCTGCTTGGCGACGCCGTAGCCCCGCTCGTCGTCGGAGGTCCACACAGTGCCGCCGAGACCGAAATCGGTATCGTTTGCGATCCGGATCGCGTCGGCCTCGTCGCTGTACGGGATCACCGACAGGACCGGGCCGAAGATTTCCTCCTGTGCGATGGCGTGGTTGTTCTCGACGTCGGCGAATACGGTCGGCGACACGAACCAGCCATGGTCGAGATCGCTCGGCCTGCCACCGCCGGCGACCAGTCGTGCTCCGTCGCCGCTGCCTTTGGCGATGTACCCTTCGACCCGATCTCGTTGGCGCTCACTGGCCATCGGTCCGATCTGGGTTGCCGGATCGAGCGCGTCGCCGACGGCCAGCGAATTGGCGAACGCCTCGAACACCCCGACGACCTCGTCGTAGCGACTACGCGGCGCCAGAACTCGGGTACCGAGAAAACATGTCTGGCCGTTGTTGAGAAAGGTTGCGCCGAAGAGGTCTTCACCGATCTTCGACAGGTCGAGGTCTGCGTCGTCCAACACGATCGCGGCGGACTTGCCGCCGAGTTCCAAGGTGACGGGCCGAAGCAGTCGCCCGCATGTCTCGGCGATCGATCGACCGGCTGCGGTGGATCCGGTGAAAGCGACCTTGTCGACACCGGGGTGTGAGACCAGGTAGGCGCCGACTTCTCGTCCGCCGGGGACGATATTGATCACGCCCGGCGGAATGCCCGACGCGATAACGGCTTCCACGAACGGGATCGAGTCCAGCACCGTTTCCGGCGACGGCTTGATGACGATCGTGCACCCGGCAGCCAACGCCGGTGCGTGCTTGAACGCGGCGAGGGTCTGGGGAAAGTTCCACGGCGCGATCGCTCCGACGACACCTATCGGTTCGCGTCGGACGGTGGTCGTGCCGCCGAGCATGTGCGGATGTGATTCCTCGAACGTCGCCGTGCGCGCGAGGGAGGCGTAGTAGCGCACCACCGCGACAGGGAACCCGGCTTCCAACTGCAGCGCAATCGAGATCGGCATTCCGTTCTGCGCCGAGACTGCGCGGGCAATCTCTTCGCTGCGGGCTTCGAGTTCGTCGGCGAGTCGGTCGAGAGCATCGGCGCGATCCGACGGCTCCCAGTGGCTCCAGCCGTCAGGTGCGTCGAATGCCCGACGTGCGGCCGCAACGGCGGCATCGACGTCGGCTTCGTGCGCCTCGGGGACCGAACCGATGATCTCCTCGGTGCTTGCCGAACGCACCTCGATCCGCGAGGAAGAGCTCGGCGGTCTCCACTCGCCCCCGATGAACAACGACTCCGCATGTATTGCTGTGTTCGTATCCATGCATAGATCGTGACGTGGGTCACGACCGCTGAGTGTTCAGATACTGGACATTCTCTACCCGTGGATGCCCAGTTCTTTCATCCGCTTGTACAGGGTGGTGCGACTGATGCCGAGGCTTTCGGCGGTTGCCGCTTTGTTGCCGCTGCAGCGCGCGAGTTCGTGGACGATCGCGTCGCGCATCGCCGAGTCGAGAGCGGTCATCCGGCTCGACATCCCACGTCCATGGGGTCTGACCAGGTCGTGTTCGGTGATGTCCCCGACGGATCTGCGGGACGACGCGTCGGCGACCTCGTCTCGTAGTTCGCCGACGTTGCCGGGCCAGTCGTAGTCGATCAGAGCGCGCATCGCAGCCGGGGTGAACCGGGCATGCGAATCGAGCTCGGCCATCATGCCGCGGACGAGATCGGGGATCTCGTGACGGCGCGACCTCAGCGGTGCCAGTTCGATGGTGTCGGTGCACAGCGACAGCAGCTGTCGATGCTCCGGGTCGGAAGTGTCCCGTGAGGAACTGGACAGAGCGAACCATCCTCGTGCGCTCTTGAGAAGTGCGTGAAGCCGGTGCGCGACGGGTCCGTCGGCGAGATGGATGTTCTTCACCACCACGTCGGCTCCGGCCGCCACCTGGAATTCGATCGAGGACAACCACGCGGTAGGCGTCGTGACGATGATGTCGGCCGCATCGAACCAGTGCGGACTTCGGGCCGCGGTGAGTCTGGCCAACGTCGTCGACTTTCCCGTTCCGGGCTCGCCGACGACGCAGAGCGGCTTCGACGTCGACACCCGGGCCGACTGGCGTACAGGGTGGTCCTTGATGTCGATCTCGATGACGACGCCGGTCGCGGCAACCGGTCGTTCCCATCGCAGGGAGGCGTGCGCACCGGAATTGAGTGTGAGGGAGTCGATCACACCGCTGCGACGGATCGAATCGTCGGTCAACGAACGCAGTGCGGCGTGGTCGACACTGTCGATGAGCTGTGCGGCGGTCGTGTTTTCGAGGAGCAGCTCGTCGCCGATCGCGATGACCGGCCCGCCGCGGCGCTGAGCGGACGCGTACTGGAACGCGTGGAACAGGCGCTGTTCACCGCTCCGGGTCTCTTCGAGCAGTCGACCTTGGATGTCGTTCGCGGAATGGACGAGAAGCGGTTCGAGAAGCGGATTGTCCTCGCTGGCAAGGAAAGTGATGTCGAGGACACCTTCGATGTGCTTGGTGATCGGATGAATGAGCGGATAGCCGTAGCAGCTGAAACCCTTCATCGACTCCATGTAGTGCTCGTCGCCTCGGACTGCGAGGGGCGATCGAAGTTCGAATGTCGTGGAAATCGAGTTGGTTCCCGACGCTTCTTCGGTGAACGACCGCCCGACGACCGCACCGACGCCGAACACGATGTCCTGCAGTTCGCGGGTTCCGAATCGCAGGTCGACGAGACGCGCATCCCGGTCGGCAAGAAGAACGCAGTACCCGGATCCCTCCAACATGCTTTCCATCCGGTCGAGGATCGGATTGGCTGCGGCGAGGAGCCGGCTGCGACGATCGACGTCGCGCAGGCTCGAGTGCTCGAGCGAATGGGCAGGCTCCAGGCCGCTCGACGCAGAGCGCTGCCACGACATTGCGATCTGACTACGCACCACGGTGTGCTCCTCGATCTTCGCGATGCGTCCGACTCTATCGATCCGTGGTTGTCGGCGTTGGGACATTGCGGGACTCGAGGCGCTCCACGCAAGTGGCGCGGTTGAGTGCACACCCATGCAGTCAACCGCGCCACTGGGGGTCACCGCAGGTGATGAACCTCCTGCAGTCCGTACACCGGAGTATCGATGCCCTCGTATCGCGCCTTGATCTGCAGCGCCAAGTACAGCGAGTAGTGCCGTGACTGGTGCAGGTTGCCGCCGTGGAACCACAGGTTCTCTTGCTGCGTCGGCTTCCACATGTTGCGCTGCTCGCCCTCCCACGGGCCGGGATCCTTGGTGGTGTCCGAGCCGAGGCCCCACACCTTGCCGACCTTGTCCGCGGTCTCCTGGTCCACCAGGTCCGCGACCCAGCCGTTCATCGAGCCGTAGCCGGTGGCGTAGACGATGACGTCGGCGGGCAGTTCCGTTCCGTCGTCCAACACGACGCCGTTCTTGCTGATCCTCGACACTTGACCGCCGACGAGCTTGATCTTGCCGTCCGCGACCAGCTCCGAAGCACCGACGTCGATGTAGTAGCCCGATCCCCGACGCAGGTACTTCATGAACAGGCCCGAGCCGTCGTCGCCGAAATCGTGCTGGAATCCTGCCTTCTCGAGCCGGTCGTAGAAGTCCTTGTCCTGCTCGGCGATCTGCTGATACACCGGGATCTGGAACTCGTGCATGATCCGGTACGGCAGCGACGCGAACGTCAGATCGGCTTTGTTCGTGGTCATTCCAGCGTCGACGGCACGCTCGGAGTACAGGTCGCCCAACGCGATCTCGCACAGCGAATCCGACTTGACGATGTGCGTCGAGGACCGCTGCAGCATCGTCACATCCACACCCGACTCGTAGAGCGCCTTGCAGATGTCGTGCGCCGAGTTGTTGGAACCGACGACGACGACCTTCTTGCCGACATACGCGTCGGGCCCCGGGTGCTCGCTCGAGTGGTGCTGCTCGCCCTCGAATTGGTCCATGCCCGGGAAGTTCGGCACGTTCTTCTTGCCGGACATTCCGGTAGCCATGACGAGCTGCTTCGGACGCAGTACGACTTCCTCGCCGTCACGATCGAGGACGACGGTCCACTCCTGCGCCTTCTCGTCGTACGTCGCGGACTTGGCCGTGGTGCGGGTCCAGTACGGAACCTCCATGACCTTGGTGTACATCTCCAGCCAGTCGCCGATCTTGTCCTTCGGCGCGAACACCGGCCAGTTCGCCGGGAACGGCAGGTAGGGGAGATGGTCGTACCAGACCGGGTCGTGCAGGCACAGTGACTTGTAGCGGCCACGCCACTGATCGCCGGGCCGGTCGGCGCGATCGACGACGATGGCGGGTACGCCGAGCTGCCGGAAGCGCGCGCCGAGGGCGATACCGCCTTGGCCGCCGCCGACGATCAGCGCATACGGCTGGATCGTGTAGCCGAGTTCCTTTTCCTCGATCTCCTTCTTCTCCGCCCAGTTCTGGGTGTCGGCGTTGGAACCGTGGACCGCACCCTTGACTCGGGTGTGGCCTTGACGTTCCTCGTGGCCCTTGAGTTCCTGCAACGTGGTCAGCAGGGTCCACGCCTGGTCGTCCTTCAACCTCAGATGGCCTTTTCCGCGGCTGGTGGCGGTCTCGAACTCGATCCACGCCGAGGTGACGCCGTCAGCTTCGTCGGGAGTCTCGGTCGTGCGAAAGTTCGACGGATCGGTGTCGTCGAGACGCGCGCTCAGCATGTCCACGATGCCGTCACGCCCCTCCACCGTTTTGATGTTCCAGGTGAAGGTGACCAGGTCACGCCAGAAGCTGTCGACGGCGAACTTGGCGGCGACCCGATCGAGGTCGCGGGATGCGAGAGCGGCCTCGAAGTCTGCCAGCCAGGCGTCGACGCGTTCCTGCGGAGTGGGCGTGCGGGTGATCTCGATCGGCTCGATGGTCTGGGTCATGAAAACTCCTTGCGATGAAGAGGTGCTCGTTATGTGACCCAGCACACTCCTGTCGGGGTGTTGGGTCGAGAGTTGCAGCGGGTTGCAGCGCGAATCGGGTGCAGCCGACCGCGCTCACCGCGGCCGGTTGCACCCGATTCGACCGAGACCCAACGACTGGAATCCGACGACGTAGATCAGCGTCCAGAGCACGAGCCAGTCGACGAAACCGAGCGCATTGCCGCTCAGACCTGTTGCTACCTCGGGTTCGTGCAGGATGTGTTCGGCGGCGAACCGGTAGTAGAACAAGAAGGTGCCGAGCGCGAGCGCGAAGGTGAGTGCCGCACGGACCGCCGGGCCGAATTTGTTGCCGAAACCGTTGGCCCAGAAAATCATCCAGAACGCCCAGCACACGCCGATCTGGGCAGGGAACTGATTTACGACGCTGCCGAGTTCGGCGGTCGCCGTCGAGCCGAGGAGGAGCTTCGCGAGCGGGACCATCAGGAAGTAGATGGCGGTTCCGAGAACCACATTGCCGACCGTTGCGGCGAGTGCGGTCCTGCCGCCACCGCCGAACAGCTTCCATGGCCAGTTGTCGAGCGTCTGGCCGGTGAGGATCACGGCGACGACCATCGAATAGAACCAACCGAGCACAGTATCGACCGTCATCAGCGGTTCGGTCGCGGACAGCGAGACAGACGGCAGCCCGAACACGAAGTACAGGGCCAGCGTCGGGACTGCGACGAACGCGATCTCGCACAGCCCGATCAAGGGTTGCTTCATCCCCAGTGCAGTCCACGGCCAATGCTGCCAGTTCAGCACGACCATCACCCACGTCGCGAAGCCGAACAAGACGAAGAGCGCGCCGGCGAAGTATCCGAGTCCGCCCTCGCGAGTTCCGGCGAAGTCGGGGAACAACGAGCCGACGCCACTGCCGAGCAGCCAGGTCACGGCCACTGCGAAGAACCCGGTCGACGCCAGGATGGCCACTCCGCGCAGCGGTTGGGCAAGTGCATCGAATCCTGCGAATTCGCAGTCGAATCCGATGAAGACGATGAACAGGATGGCCCAGAAGAGGGCCGCGTTGAACGGCAGCGGGTAGAACGAGAACGGACTCGTCGTCGGATCGGCGAGCAGGTACCAGGTGGCGAGCGAGAGTACGACGACTACGGCGAGATTCGCCGATCCGAAGGTGAACCAGTGGCCTCGAGGTTTCGAGACCGGTTGTGCGGAAACAGGACTGGAGCTTGCTGTGGTGGTCATGGATCGGCTCTCCTGGGGCGCGGGACAAGGGCGCCGTAACTATGAGCTGGATCACAGCAGTTTCGTCAGGGTTGCCGAGGGTTGCACGGCGTGGGTCGAATGCAACGCGATGCAACCCTGTTGCCGTGTGGGTCAGGTCACATAGATATGAGTGCATCGAACCGACCGAAGGAGTAACCGATGCGCGCAGCTGTGTACTACGGCCCGAACAAGGTGGAGATCGCCGATGTCCCCGAACCCTCACCAGGCGAGGGCGAAGTGAAAGTGAAGGTCGGCTTCAACGGCATCTGTGGCACCGACTTGCACGAGTACTACGCGGGACCGATCTTCATCCCCACCGAGCCGCACCCGTTGACCGGCCAGCAGTTGCCGCTGGTGCTGGGCCACGAGTTCTCCGGCACGATCACCGAGGTCGGTAAGGGCGTCACCGGCATTCAGGTAGGCGACCGCGTCGCCATCGAGCCGCTGTACCGCTGCGGCCATTGCGGTCCGTGTCGTGCAGGCAACTACAACATCTGTCAGCAGATCGGTTTTCACGGACTGATGTCGGACGGCGGTATGGCCGAGTACACCGTCGTTCCGACGAACATGATTCACAAGCTGCCGGACAACGTGTCGCTCGAACTGGGCGCGCTCGTCGAACCGATGTCCGTCGCGTTCCATGCCGCGACGCTCGGTGACCCCGCCCCCGACGACACCGCGATGGTGTTCGGTGCCGGCCCGATCGGCATCGGCCTCTGGTTCGCCCTGCGCGGTAAGGGGCTCGACAACGTGTTCGTCGTGGAACCGTCGCCGACGCGGCGGGCATCGATCGAGGCATTGGGCGCGAAGACTCTCGACCCGACATCGATCGACGTCGTCGGGTTCATCGCCGACGAGACCGACGGCCGCGGCGCCGACGCGATCTACGACGCTGCGGGTGTGCAACCTGCAGTCGAAACTGCGCTGGGATGCATCGGCGCCCGCAAGCCGCTGATCAGCGTCGCGATCTACGAAAAGCCCTTGATGACACCGCTTCAGAAGATCGTGATGAACGAATCACGGATCCAGGGTTCTCTCTGCTACACCTCGGCAGACTACGACGCCGTCATCGATCTGATGTCGCAGGGCACGTACGACACAACCGGCTGGGTGGACAAGATTGCGCTCGAATCGGTCATCGACGACGGTTTCGAGGCGCTCCACGCGGGCACGAAGATGAAGGTTCTGGTCGATCCGAGCGAGGGACGCGCATGAGCGTCGTACTCGTCACCGGCGGAGGCCAGGGGATCGGCCGCGGAATCGCGCTGAGACTGGCCGCCGACGGGCATGACATCGCGCTCGTCGACCTGGCGCCCGGGAAGATCGAGGACGTGGCTGCCGAGGTTCGCGGGATCGGCAGCAAAGCAACGACATTCGTCGCCGACGTCAGTGACCGTGATGCGGTCTTCGCAGCCGTCGGCCATGCGCACGAGGCCCTCGGCGGCTTCGACGTCATGATCAACAACGCCGGTATCGCGCAGGTTGCCCCCATCGACGACGTCCGTCCGGACGATGTGCGGAAGATCTGGGCCGTGAACGTCGACGGTGTGCTGTGGGGAATCCAAGCTGCCGCGGCGAAATTCAAGGCGCTCGGCCAGAAGGGGAAGATCATCAACGCCTCGTCGATCGCTGGACACGACGGCTTCGCGATGCTCGGCGTCTACAGTGCGACGAAGTTCGCCGTTCGGGCATTGACGCAGGCCGCCGCCAAGGAGTACGCGGCGCACGGCATCACCGTCAATGCGTACTGCCCGGGCGTCGTGGGCACCGATATGTGGGTGACCATCGACAAGCGTTTCGCCGAACTGACTGGTGCAGCCGAGGGTGAGACGTACGACAAATTCGTGGGCGGCATCGCTCTCGGCCGGGCGCAGACGCCGGAGGATGTGGCAGCGTTCGTGTCGTACCTGTCCGGGCCGGATTCGGACTACATGACTGGTCAGGCGGGCCTGATCGACGGTGGGCTGGTCTTCCGCTGACCCGCCTTTGCACACTCGGAGTGATTTGGAGCACAATTGTCGGTGATGACACAGTCGACAGGCCCTGAACCTGCGCTGGCCGCCGGTGAAGACCCGCGTCGCTACGCGCAGATCCTCACTGCGGTCTACGACGCGACGATGGCAGGAGGAAGGGCGCCTGCCCGTCCGCGTGATGTGGTCGGTGAGTCGTGGCGACGGTTGCAGACCCTCGGCATCGACCCCGAGCAGCGCAGCGTTGCCTATCAGCAGATCGACGTGTCGGATCTCGAGCTGAGCCGTCGGGAATCGGGGTTGTTCGACATACTCGACGACCTCGCCCGCGGTCTCGAATCGGTGGTGCAGGACGGCGACAACATTCTGGTGGTCGCTGATCGGCGCGGACGAGTGCTGTGGCGCAGCGGCTCGACGGCGGTGCTGGACCGCGCGGATGGGCTCGGCTTCGTCGAAGGAGCAAGCTGGGCGGAGGATTCGGTCGGTACCAACGCAATCGGTACCGCCCTGGTGTCGAGGCGAGCGGTGCAGATCTTCTCGGCCGAACACTATGTGCGCAGCCATCACCCATGGACCTGTGCGGGAGCCCCCATCAAGGATCCGCGAACCGGACACGTGATCGGGGCAGTGGACGTCAGCGGTCCGGCGAGCACCGTCCACCCGACCACGCTGGCCTTGGTCGACGCCATTGCACGGTTGGCGGAATCGCAACTGCGGGAGCATCATCGGCAGAATCTCGATCGGCTCAGATCTGTGGCTGCCCCGATGCTCGCGAGGTTGCAGTCCCCAGCGCTCGCAGTGGACTCCAACGGGTGGGTCGCCGCAGTCGAATCGGTAGCGCTTCGCAACCGGGTCTTGCTCCCGGAAGACCTTGCTACTGGCCGGTTCTGGATGCCTGCCCTGGGGGTGTGCGATTTCGAGCCGCTCCCCGGCGGTTGGTTGGTCCGTCCCACGGGCGCGGGTGAGGACGGAACCCCCTCGGAAACCGGCAACGTCACCACGGTCTGTATCGATCTTCGGCACCCGCAGCAGACTCGCGTGCAGATTCGCAGCGAGGTCGGTGAATGGACGCACGAACCCACGCCCCGACATGCGGAGATCCTGTGCCTGCTCGCCGTCAACAGGGAAGGTCGCAGTGCCGCGCAGATGGCGGCGGATCTGTTCGGTGACGACGGCCGAGCGATCACCGTTCGTGCCGAGATGTCGAGGTTACGCAAACACCTGTCGGGGATAGTCCAGACCCAGCCGTATCGGTTCGACGACTCGGCGACCATCGAACTCCTGCTTCCCGCCGACATGAGTAGGTTGCTTCCGCATTCCACGGCTCCGGCCATTGTGCGGCTGCGCCTCGGGTGACAGCTCGAACATCACTCTCTGACGCATAAGCTCGAGCGATGGCTGCTCGATTCGTCCAGGAGACGCTCCGCTTCCTCGCGGTGTCCGACCCTGGTCGGCTGCGACTACGATCTGCATCCACCACCACGATCACCGTCGTACTCGCAATGGCTGTCCTGCTGCCCGGCGCACATCTCGTCGGCCAACCGCTGACCATCGCGTTGTTGGGAACGGTCGTCGCGATGCAAGCCTCCGCGGCGGTCAAGGACAGGGACCAGCGCAGCCGCGTGATCACGTCGATGCTCCTGGTGTTCCCTGCCATCGCGGCCGTGTCACTGTCGGCGGTCCTGTCACAGTTCGGGAAGGTGGCCGACGTCGGATTCATCGCCGTCCTCTTCGCTGCCGTGTGGGTGCGGCGCTACGGCCCGCGTGGCAACGCGCTCGGGATGGTCGCGTTCATCTGCTATTTCTTCGCTCTGTTCCTCCGCGCCGAACCGGGACAGATTCCGATGCTCGCCGTGTCGATCGTGTGCGGTGTCGCATTGTCGATTCTGGTGCGCACGGTGATTCTTCCCGATCGGCCGGGGCTCGAAGTGAAGCGTCTCGTGCGGGCCTTGCGGGCCGCGTCGATCGACGTGCTCGAGGTGGCGTCGAACAGGGGTGATCGGAATCTGGACCTGCTGCGCAAGAGGCTCGACAAACTCGGCAGCACGGCTCTGATGATCGACGACTGGCTCGACCGCAACGACGCTGCTCAACTCCTCAGTGTCACGAACGACGATCTGTCCGTCCGCATCTTCGACGCGCAGATCGCCACCGAACAACTCGTCAGTGCGCTGTGGGCGCTCGACCCGAAGAACGCGTGGCCGGATTCGCTCGGGCAGGCGACGACGGCACTCGGTTCCTGTCTGCAGAACAATCCGTCCGAAGACCAACTGCGGGCTGCTCGACGCCTTGCTGCTGCCGCGGCCGACAGGGCGGATTCATCCACTCAGGCCGGCATCGCCACCGCAGTCACGATGCGAGCAGTGCAGGCACACATCGCCATTCATCACATCGCCAGCAATGCGCTGAAGTCCGCGCCCGTACCCGAGGAGAAGCCCGAGAAGGTCGACGACGAGCCGACCGGATTGAATCCGAGTACGAAAGCCGCGATCCAGGTTGCTGTCGCGACCAGCGCTGCAACGGTTCTCGGTGAGATCATCTCGCCCGACCGGTGGTACTGGGCGGTGTTGACGGCCTTTCTCGTGTTCACCGGTGCCTCGACACGGGGTGAAATCCTCTCGCGTGCGGGCCATCGCGTCGTCGGAACCATCGCGGGAGTCGTTGCGGGAGTTCTGCTGGCTGCGTTGGTCGGAAACAATCAGCCACTGCAGCTACTTCTGCTCGTGGTCTGCGTGTTCTTCGCTTTCTACCTCGTCACGGTCGCCTACGCGTTGCTGTCGTTCTTCATCACCGTCATGCTCGCCATGCTGTACGGACTGCTCGGCACCTTCAGCATCGAGGTACTCGAACTGCGGATCTACGAAACGGCGGCGGGTGGGCTCGTCGGAATCGCGTCGGCGTACTTCATCTTCTCCACCGGCACCAGAACGACGATGGTCGACAAGATCGACGACTATCTCGACCTCATGATCGCCATCATCGACACCAGCATCGGATCGGTCGTCGAACCGGGTACGCGGACCGACCTGGTGGCCGACATGCGCACGCTCGACAACGCGCTCAAAGACGTTGTCACTGCAGGCAAGCCGCTGGAGATCGGTCCGACGACGCGGACGCGCCGAGGAGTCAAGCGGCTGATGCGGATCATGACGGTCAGCAATCGGTCGTCGCACGCACTTGCCCGCGCCGGTGTCGGAGCCTCTCGCGGCGACCCGTCGAGCACGCCGTCGGAGGAGACGTCGCGGGCGCTTCGGGAGGCCGCCGACGTCACCAAGGCGACCATCGCGAACGTCAAACGGGCCCTCGCCGGCGAGCACGTCGAGCCGCCGGAGAAGCTGACCGACACCTCCGCCACCGACGTCATGCTCACCGGGGCCACGACGCCCGGTCCGGTCCGCAGCGCGGTCCGATCGCTCGGCACACTGAATCGCACGATGGGGGAGGCGCTCACACGGGACTGAGTTCTTCAGTGCATACTGCTGAGCGAAGCACCAAGCTAGCCAGTCGCAGGGGGAAGCCGGTCGAAATCCGGCGCTGACCCGCAACGGTGGGCCGACTCTGTAGCGGAGGCGGCGAGCCCGATTACCCAGCGGCTGTGTGTGCGACACCCATTCGTCGTGGTCTACGAATCGGCAGTCCAGCGCGTGGCCGTTTTTTTGCTGCGCACCCGACTCTCATTTCGTGGCTCGCCAGCTCCAAGTGAGGTTCTCATGTCACGCTCCACCCCCTCCGTCGTCTGCGCTGTGGCGATCGGATCCGTTCTTGTACTTGCGGGCTGTTCCCGCGGCGACACAGCCGACGCATCGCCCCCGGTGACCAAGTTCGCCGAACCCGTGTCGATCACCAATTGCGATGTCACAGCCGAGTTCGACGCGCCACCTCGACGCATCGTCTCGATGAACGATCACGTCACCGAGGTCCTCATCCAGATGGGCGTCGCGGATCGCATCGTCGGGATGGGCTACCGCAACGCGACTCCCACCGCCGAGACGGCCGAGGAGTTCGCGCAGATCGACGGTCTTGCCGACGAGTACCCCACCAAGGAGCAGATTCTCGATCTCGAGCCGGACCTCGTGGTCGGCGGTATGCGCAGCGCGTTCGACGACAAGGAAGGTCGATCGCGGCAGACCTTCGCCGAGCTGGGAATACCGACGTTCCTCTTCTCGGAATACTGCGGTTCGGGGTTCCCGGACATCGGGATGCTCGAAGTCGACTTCTCCCAGCTCGGCGATGTCCTCGGTGTCGAGGGCGCAGCGGACGCGGTCACCAACGGCGTCGTCGACGGCTTGGACGCGGTCGGCACGAGGCTGGACGGTGTCACTCCGACCCCGACCTTTTTCTACGACTCCGGTCAAGACGTGCCGATGACCATCGGCGGCGTCGGCGTCGGGCAGCTGATCGCCGATCACGCAGGCGCCGCCAACATCGTCCCCGAAGGCGAACGGCCGTATCTCGATACCACGTGGGAGATCGTCGGCGAACGCTCACCTGCGGCCATCGTCGTTCTCGACTACGGCGAGACGTCTGCGCAAGAGAAGATCGACTTCCTGAAGAACCAGCCCATCGTGGCGACGACTCCCGCCGTGCAGCAGAACAACTTCATCGTCGTCCCGCTCGACGACTTCTTCGAAAGCCCACGGCTGGTGACGAGCGTCGACACCATCGCTCGCAGCCTTCATCCGGACCGGTTCCAGTCCTGATGTCGACGATGGCCCCGACCCGAACCGCACCAGCGCAATCCCAGGTGCGACGGCGTTCGCGAGTGGGGTTCGGGATGATCGTGGTGATGCTGATTGCTGTGTTGCTGGTGTCGATCGCTGCAGCGGTGTCGTTCGGATCCGTGCGAATTCCCGTCGGCGACGTGTGGGCGATCGTCGCGCATCGCCTCATGCCGGGAGCCTTCGAATCGTGGTGGACCGAGGCGCGCGCAGTTATCGTCGTCGAATCTCGATTGCCGCGAACGTTGACCGCCGCGGTCGTCGGCGCGTCGCTGGCCATCGCAGGTGGCGTCGCGCAGGCAGTGACCCGCAATCCGCTGGCCGACCCGTACCTGCTCGGAGTTTCTTCGGGCGCAGGCTTCGGTGTCGTGCTGGTGATGACGCTCGGCATCGGGGCCGGGACGCTCGGCGTCTTCACGATTCCGACCGCGGCATTCATCGGGGCGATGATTCCGCTGTTCCTGGCGTTGCTCATCGGCGGTCGGTACCCGCAGTCGACGGCGATCGTTCTGGTCGGCGTCGCGCTGGGAAGTGTGTTCTCGGCGCTGATCACCTTCACGCTTCTGGTGTTCGCGGACGAGCACACATTGAGCGGTGTGTTGCACTGGCTCGCTGGTGGATTCGGGGACGCGCGGTGGTCGACATTGACGTTTCCCGCACTGGCATTGCTGGTGATCGGAACGGCCCTGTTGATCGGCGCCCCGAGATTGGACCTGCTCAAGACCGGTGACGACGGCGCCGCAGCGCTCGGTCTGAATGTGCGACGCTTCCGTGTGATCCAGCTTCTCGCGGTCTCCATGCTGGCGGGAGCTGCTGTATCCGTCGGTGGCGGAATTGGATTCGTCGGGCTGCTCGTACCGCACTTGGCGGGGTACATTGTCGGAACCAGGGCACTGAGATTGCTGCCGGTCGCTGCGCTGCTCGGGGCGATCGCGCTGGTCGGCGCTGACACCCTCGCCCGGTCGATCGCGCGCAGTACCGAGGTGCCGGTCGGTGTCGTCACGGCGCTCGTCGGCGCACCGATCTTCGTCTTCATGCTCTACCGGCAATACGGGAAGGTTGGGCGATGACGCTCTCGGTGCTCGACGTGAAGGCGCGTCTCGGTAGTCGAGAAGTGCTGCACGGCATAAACTTCGACGTGCAACCAGGAGAGATACTGGGGCTGGTCGGGCCCAACGGTTCGGGTAAGACCACGGCGCTACGGTGCTGCTACCGCGCGCTGACGCCGTCGGCGGGCACTGTGCTGGTCGACGATGCCGACGCCCACTCCATGGCCCGATCGGAACTTGCGCGGACGGTGGGCGTCGGGACTCAGGAGCCGGAAGCGTCGGTGGGACTGACGGTTCGAGAATCCGTTGCACTCGGCCGGGTACCGCATCGTGGTTGGTTCTCTTCCGGGAGTGCGGCCGACGACGACATCGTGACGGTCTCGTTGAGCCGGGTCGACCTGACGGCTCTCGCCGACCGCGACGTCGGATCGTTGTCAGGTGGCGAGCGCCAGCGCGTCGCTATCGCTCGGGCGCTGGCCCAGCAACCTCGAATCCTGCTGCTCGACGAACCGACGAACCACCTGGACCTGAGGCATCAGCTCATCGTGATGAACGCCGTCCGGGATCTGGCCGCGGACGGCCTCGCCATCGTCGTCACCGTGCACGATCTGCGTTTGGCCGTCGAATACTGCACGTCGCTCGCCGTGCTCGACGCAGGGCGCGTCGTGGCCTCCGGGGAGACCGCCCGGACCCTCACCGATCGGTTGCTTGCAGACGTATTCGGCATCCGCGCGACGGTGCGCGCGCATCCGCGTCCCGTCATAGATGTTCACGGACTGGCATGACGGTCTACGCGGAGGCCGCGAAGAGGGTGCCGGGCCTGGAGGAGTACTTGCAGGGTCCGTTCGACCTCCCGGCGTCGTCGATGCTCGATACGGACTGGATGCGGGCGCGAGTCGTCGAGACAGGCAAACGGTGGAACTGTGCCGATGCGCGCGTGAACGGAACGCTGTGGTGGTATTCGGCAAGTTCGACGTTGGCGTTCGTGGCAGTTGCCACCGTCATGGTCACGGGGGAGGCGGCCGATCCGACGCTCGAGGACGCGCGATGCTTCCTGCGCTCGAACGGCTACCTCGGCGGCGTGGTGACCGACCGGACTATCGCCGCGGAGCTGCTGCCCGAGAGGTTGACCTCGGCGTTCACCGGCATCATCGGCGCGCTGTCTGTTGCATCGGGAGCGCGATCGCGGTCGCTGTGGGCTATCGCGACGGACTCGATCGCGAACCGAAGTCTGGATGTCGGGGCCGCCCTGGGCGACAGATCGCTCGGCAGTGCCTTCGCCCAGCAGCTGGTCGAACAGATGGCTGCGCCCATGCCGGCTCCCCGTTTCGTGGACGTCGCCGGTCGAAGGTTCACTCGTCGCTGCTCATGCTGTCTGTTGTTCGTCACGGAGGAGGCGGACATGTGCACGAGTTGTCCACGTCGCACACCGTCGGATCGGCTGCGCGGCCTCGAGGCCGCAGCTCGCTACTAGCTTCCGTAGTAGTCGTCTAAGGTATCTGCATGACTACCGTGCCCGACGCTCGCGTACGGATGCGTGGCGCCTTCGTCGGTGCTGCGTCCGGCGCGTTGAGTATCGGCGCGCACGGTGTCGGCGGCGGGGTCATGATGCCGAGCGAATCGGCGCTCGTGCTGCTGGTGGTCGTCAGTGCGGCCGTGGGCGGCGCCGTGACGATTCTGGGCGACCGTGTTCCTACGGTGTTCGTTCTCGCCCTCGGCCAGTTGCTCGGGCACGCAGTTCTTACCATCGCGAGCGAACACCACCACGGCGCTGGCCTCACGCCGTCCATGCTGGCGGCGCACGCGGGTGCGACGGTGCTGTGCGCGATACTCATCCGCGGTGCCATCGTCGGTTACAGCCACGCGCTGTCCGTGCTGCGACGGATACTTCCTGTGCTCGGTGTCGTACTGCCGGTGTCGGACACCGAGCGTGCGAATCAGACGGACTACCGACCGAAAGTTGTTCTCCGACTACTGGTGTGCTCGGGAGCAGGTACTCGCGGGCCTCCCTGCCCCGTCTGAATTCTCCTTACTCATCTCTCGGTAATAGGGGCTCCGCCCCCAGTGGCACGGTCAAGCGCGCTGGGGTGCACTCAACCGTGCCACTACGGCGGAGCCGTAGCCACCGAGCGACTTTCGAATTCTCAGACGAATCGAGTACACCCATGTCCACAACCGACACAGTCGTGCCCGAAATCGGGCCGTCGGCATCCGACCCTTCTCCGCCTCCACCGTCCCTGGTGATGAGGCTCCACTTCTATGCAGGAATATTCATCGCACCGTTCATTCTCATCGCTGCCCTCAGCGGAGGCCTCTACGCACTCGCGCCGACGGCCGAGAACATCCTCTATTCCGACCTACTGCGCACCGATTCGACCGGACCCACCACCTCGGTCGCCGAACAAGTCGACGCCGCAACACAGATAAGGCCCGATCTCACCGTCCATGCTGTGCGGCCCGCCGCTGAGCCAGGTGACACCACTCGCGTCATGTTCACCGATCCGTCGCTCGGCGAATCCGAACGACGAGCAGTGTTCATCGACCCGGTCACGGCGGAATCGGTCGGCGAATCCGTCGTGTACGGCAGCAGTGGCGCACTTCCCATGCGTACGTGGATCAGTGGATTCCACCGACACCTGCACCTCGGTGAACCGGGGCGCATCTACAGCGAACTTGCCGCCTCCTGGATGTGGATCGTCGCACTGGGCGGTGTCGTCCTGTGGGTGCGGCGGTATCGCCGCGGAGGTCGACTGCTCACGGTCGACAGGTCGGTCACCGGCCGGGCGCGGACACGCAACTGGCATGGTGGCGTGGGGATCTGGATCGCGGTCGGCTTGATCTTTCTGTCGGCGACGGGCCTCACCTGGTCGAAATATGCAGGCGAGAACATCAGCGAGCTGCGAACCTCCCTGAGTTGGACGACCCCGACGGTGAGCTCGTCCATCAGCGGCAATGCAGCGCCGGCATCCGGTGACCACGGCGGCCACGACATGTCGGCGATGCCGACCGAGGAAAGCGTGCCCGACGCCGGAATCGGACGCCTGGATTCCGTCCTCGGCACCGCCCGCGCGGCTGGAATCGACGGAGCCGTCGAAGTGACCGTTCCTGCAGCATCCGACACGGCGTTCGTCGTCTCGCAGACCAGGCAGCCCTGGGTGTTCTCGACGAGTTCCGTCGCCGTGGACGCAAACACCAACACCATCGTCGACACCAACCGGTTCTCCGACTGGCCATCGGCAGCGAAACTCGCGGCGTGGGGCATCGCCCTGCACATGGGGATCCTGTTCGGTCTGGCCAACCAGATCGCATTGGCGCTCCTCGCCGTCGCACTGGTCACCGTCATCGTGCGCGGGTACCTCATGTGGTGGCAACGGCGCCCCAAGGGGCACTTGCCTTCTCGCGGGGCGATGCGCCGCTTGCCCGCATGGCAGATCGCGTTACTCGCAGCCGGTACCGCGGTGGTCGGCTGGTTCGTCCCGCTGCTCGGGATCAGCCTGGTCGCCTTCCTCCTCGCTGACGCCCTGATCGGGCTTCGGCATCGCACTCGCACAGTGGAGACATCATCATGAAGATAGTCACAGCAATGCTCATCGCCCTGTCGTCACTCGCCTTGGTGGCGGGTTGCAGTACCGAAACCCCGAGCGCAGAGGCGGATTCGGTGACCGTCAGAGAAGCATGGGTCAAAGCCACCGACACCGGAATGACCTCGGCCTTCGCCGAGATCCAGAATACGGGCGAGTCGCAGGTGCGGGTGGTATCGGCGGCGTCTCCAGCGTCCTCGATGATGGAACTGCACGAGGTAGTAAGTGCTGCAGACGGTTCGATGGTGATGAAGCCCAAGGAGGGCGGCTTCACTGTTGCGGCCGAGCAGACGAAGATTCTCCAAGCGGGTGGGGATCATTTCATGTTGATGGACGTGACGTCACCGCTCACCCCCGGTAACGACACCGACATCACGCTGACCTTCGAAGACGGTTCCTCCTCGACGTTCACCGCGCAGGTCCGCGAATTCGCAGGCGCAGAAGAAAACTACGGTGGGTAGCACGGCACCACAGCGTGGCACGGAGATCAGTCGGCGACGCCTCCTCGCAGGAGGCGTCGCTGCCCTCGGTGCCGCGGGAGTGGCCTACGGATACACCCGAGAATCCGGGGAGCCGGTTTTCGGCCGACAGTCGTTGTCGTTCTTCGGAATACACCAAGCAGGGATCGCGACTCCTCCGCAGGGGCACGGCACGTTCGTCGCGCTCGACCTGCGCGACGGTGCCGGACGAGATCAGTTGATCTCCGCTTTGAAGATCTGGACGACGGACGCGGCGAGGCTGACGCAGGGATTGCCGGCGCTGGCGGACACGGAACCCGAACTGGCCGCGGAACCTTCCGCTCTCACGATCACGGTAGGTCTCGGGCCCGGCGCGTTCGCTGCTGCCGGTACACCGTCTCCGGTCGAGGCATTGCCTCCGTTCGGTATCGATCGGCTCGAAACTCAGTGGAGCGACGGCGATGTGCTGTTGCAGGTCTGCGCCGACGACCCTCTTGCCGTGGCGCATGCGGTACGGGTGCTGACGAAGAATGTCCGAACGATGGCGTCGATCCGATGGGTTCAGCGGGGCTTTCGCTCGGCGCGAGGTGCACAGAAATCCGGGACCACGATGCGTAACCTCATGGGTCAGGTCGACGGCACCGTCAATCCGGACCCCGCGGTCGACTTCGACTCTCTCGTCTGGAATCGAGACGGGGGGACCTCGATGGTCGTCCGTCGAATCGCAATCGAGCTCGACACCTGGGACGAATTGGATCGTGGCGGAAGAGAATTCGCAGTCGGTCGCACGTTGGATACCGGTGCGCCGCTCACCGGGCAGTTCGAGCACGACGAGGCAGATTTCGACGCCACGGATCGGTTCGGAATTCCGGTGATCTCGCCGGCGTCGCACATCGCCCGAGCACGCCATACCCATTCCGGTGAACAGTTCTTTCGGCGGGCGTACAACTACGACGAGCCCTCGTCGGGTGGGGTGACAAGCAACTCAGGGCTGATTTTCGCTGCGTTTCAGCGTGATATCGGCACCCAGTTCTTGCCGGTCCAGCAACGACTCGACGAGCACGACGCGCTCAACGAGTGGACGACGCCGATCGGTTCCGCGGTGTTCGCGATTCCGGCGGGTGTCTCCGAGGGCGGATTTCTGGGTCAGGAGCTCCTGTGAGGCGCTACTAGGGGACCCACCAGTTGCCGACACCGCGGATGAGCGTGAACCCGCCGGGAATGTCGGTCCAGGCCGAGACATCGCCCGAGCCGGTTCGGATCGGTCCGGCGGGCAGCGGCCCGGGGAACGCGACGCCGCCCTCGCCGGTGGTGTGGTTGAACCAGTTGATGGCGCAGTTGCACCAGTTGTTGAGGGAGAAGTCGGTGAGACCCGGGAAGTACGGGTCGGTGCGCACGAAGATCGGTTGGTTGATGATCGACTGGTCCAACCGCCACTCGATGACGGCTGCCGGGTCGAATCCGATGGTCGCACTGATCTGACCGGCCGGCGCGAACTGTGTGGGCCGTGCCTGCGCGGATGTAGAGCCGAGAAGTGCCGTCGCAAGGACGATCAGCAGTGTCGCCAACGCAGCGGCGCTGGTACGGGCACGGTGTGTCGTCATGAAGATGGAGCCTCTCGGTTTGAACGATTCGGCGGTGATGTTACCCGAGCTCATGAGCCGGCACCTCTTGTCGCTTCTGGTCGCACGGGGTGGCCCACCCTCGACGGGTGAATTATCACGGGTGACGAGCCTCGAGCGTGCAAAACAGGCAGTGTGGCCTGCTATGAAGTTCGGTCAGATGGTTATCGGCTTGGTGCCGTGGTTTCTGTTTTCGATCCTCACTGCCCGGCTCGGCGACAACCAGGTCGCCCTCGCCGCGACCTTGTCGGCAGTTGCAGCGATCGCGGTCGCGTTCTACCAGCGCGGCAGTGGGGTGAAGCTCATCGACATCGCAGGCGTAGTGACGTTCGTTGCCATCGCGGCGGTCGGGTTCATCGCAGGCCATGATGTCGACGAGTTTCTCGCCAACTTTGCACGCGGAGGGACCACTCTGATCCTCGGCGTGGTGATGCTCGTGTCGGCCTTCACCGTCCCGTTCACCGAGCAGTATGCGCGGGAGAGCGTCGACAAGGCCTTCTGGGATTCCCCGCGATTCCACGCGACCAACCGCAAGATCAGCGCGGGATGGGGCATCGTTTTGGTTGTCATGGCTGCCTCCCACTTCATCGCCGGCGCCCTCGATCCGATCGGTGAGGCCGAAACAAGTGGCGCCCGTACGGTCGACCTGGTGTGCAACTGGGTGATCCCGATCGTGTTGCTGGTCGGCGCGGTGAAATTCACCCAGAGGACCGCAGCGCAAGCCAAGGCGGAAGGGGATGCGCAGGCCGCCGAACACGCCGGTCCGTAGCGTAGGACGGGTGAGATCACCGTTCGCCGTGCTGGGTGCAGTCCTCGTTTTCTCGACGATGGTCGGGTGTTCGTCGGACATTGCCGAACCGGCGGCGCCGCCCGTGCCGAACCAGGTGACCGTCGCCGATCGCTCGTATTCGCCGTCGGAGATCACGGTATCGGTCGGTGAGACCGTGACCTGGGTCTTCGACGACGGCGGTATGGCACACGATGTCGTGGCCGACGATCGTGCGTTCCGCAGTCCGCTGATGGTGTCGAGCACCTTCACCCATACCTTCACCGAGCCGGGGACCTACAGCTACCACTGCACGCCGCATCCCGACATGATCGGGAGTGTGATCGTCGTCCCCTGACGTATGACCACGCGTCCGCGGGTTAGACCGTGACGTCGATCGGAAGTCCGCGCGCCCGCTCCTGTCGGCGCAGGTAGCGGAGCGAGTATCGGCCGATGCTCGGATCGTAGGGGCGATGCAGTACGAAGAGCAGTATGTGGAACGTCCAGTGGACGCGTAACGCACGAGCCGTGCGCTTGGTCGACCTTCCGTGCAATTCGAGTGTCTTCGTGCCCGAATCTATGTACTTGAAGAATTCGATGGGCGGCGTGAGCGCGCGCCTCGGCGAAATGTCGACGTGCATTTCGGTCAATTGTGCGATTTCGACATTTCGGTGAACAAGGGTGAGAGCCAGATCGAGATCTTCGTGAATATCCGATGCGACGCTGACCGAATCGGACACCGAATTCCACACGGACTTTCGAATTGCCATATTCGCACCATGGAGATTCTTTATCCTGCGTTCGCCCCCGAAGATTCCGCGCCGAATTTGTCTACGAACGAACCAGCCCTTCAGTGAACGAAACGGTGAGTCGTAAGAATTGTTGAGCCCGCTCACTGCACCGACGCATGCGGCGTCCTCGCGTCCTAGGAAGTCTGTGACCGAGCGCGCCCAGCCTGGGCTGACACGGCTATCTGCGTCCACGCGTCCCAGTATCTCGGAGGCGGCAACATCGAATCCGGTATTCCGGGCATATGCGACACCTCGTCGCGTTTCGTGCAGTACTTTCACTTTGGATGATCGATTTTCGAAGCTATCGACAATGTGAAGCGTCGAATCGGTCGAACCATTGTCCACCACAATTATCTCCGAGATTTCGTCCGCTTGAGTCAGCAGCGCCTCGAGGCATTCTCCGATGTAATTTTCCTCGTTGTATACGGGCACGATAACCGACAGCGTGGGTGTTGCCATGATCGAGCACGATATTCGTGAAACTGCTTTCGGTCAACAAACCAAAAGGTCTCTGAAATCGAAGCCGCTAGTCGATATTCGACCCGCGAGAACAGCGTCGAACATACTTCTGGTTTCTTTCGAGCGCGGTTCGAGCGATCACGATATCGTGGGCCGATGGTCGTCGACGCGCCGCGTAGAGCCCGTTCCGCGCCCCTCGCCGTCGCAGCGCTGGCGATTGCAGCGGGGGCGGCGCTCTATGTCCGCGATCCGCGCACCTCGGCGTATCTCCCGTGTCCATTTCATGCACTGACCGGACTCTGGTGCCCTGGATGCGGAGCGACCAGAGCTTTCGGTGATCTGGTTCGAGGAGATCTCGCGTCTGCTGCGTCGTCGAATGTGCTCGCGGTACTACTTCTCGGTGTGGGAGTGGTCGCATGGGGTCTCTGGGTTCGGGGCCGCAGAATGCGGGCCCCGTCGCGATGGGTAGTTGTGTCCGGAGTGGCCATCGTTCTTGCGTTCACCGTGCTCAGGAACTTGTCCGCTGGAAGTTGGCTGGCCCCCTGAAGGAGAGGAGCAGACCGTGTGGCTCGAAGTGTTCTCGGTAGTGGTTCTGGTAGGCGCGCTGGTGGTGTTGATCCCGACTGCGCGTCGAGTGTTCAAGAAGGGTGACGACGAATGAGCGACACCCTCAAGGTCCGCGTTCGGGCGAAGATGCTCGAACAGCTGGAGGGCGACGGCGGCACCGATGCCGAAGTGGCCGAGGGCGACGACCCCCGCTTCGTCGCGATCAGGGACGACCTCGCTGCGCTCGACGAGGTGGCCGACGACGACCCGCTGGTCGACCAGCTTGCCACGAAATACTGGGCGCCCTGACGTAGCTGCATTGTCTGCCCGATGTGGACAGCAAGGCCGAGTCATCTAGTATCTATGTCGTGTCCAAGTCGTATTCAGCATCCGAGCAGGCCTACGTGGCGGTCAAGGAAATGATCGTCACCGGCGAACTCCCCGGCGGTGAGCTGGTCAGCGAGGGCGACATTGCCAGCCGCTTGGGGATGAGCCGAACACCCGTCCGCGAGGCATTCCTCCGCCTGCAGGTCGAAGGCTGGATGCGGCTCTACCCCAAACGCGGCGCACTGGTCGTGTCCATCGCACCCGGCGAGGCGGAGCATGTGGTCTCCGCACGGTGGCTCGTCGAAACCGGCAGTGTCCGAGCCTTCGCAGCCGACGATAAGGTCCGCGAGCAACTCGTCGCCTCGCTGCGGGCCAACCTCGAACGGCAAAGCGAGATCGCAGCCACCGGAACGAGGGCCGAGTTCAGCGCGGCCGACGCCGACTTCCACCGGCTGATCGTGCGAGCAGGCGGCAACCCATTGCTCGATGCGTTCTACGACGGACTCCGCGAGCGGCAGCGACGGATGACGACACATTCGCTGGCGCGAGACCCGGATCAGCTGTCGCAAATCGTCGACGAACATCGCGAACTTGCGGACTCGATCGAGGTGGCCGACGTGGACGGATTCGCGACCGCTGTCGACACGCACATGCGTCGAACGCACGGACTGAACGACAGGGGCACGAGATGACACTCACGGCGTCGACCGAGACGAAAACCCGGCAGTGGATTCTGGTGGCAGCCGGATTGTTCGCAGTGGCGTGGGGCGGAAACGAGTTCACCCCGCTGCTGGTCATGTACCGCCTCGAACACGGGTTCTCGGCCGTTGCCGTGGACATGTTCCTGTTCGCGTACGTCATCGGAATCGTTCCGGCTCTGCTGATCTGCGGACCCTTGTCCGACCGGGTCGGTAGGCGCCCGATCATGTTGCCCGCGACGGCGGTGGCCGCCGCCGGGTCGATCCTCATTGCGTTCGGCGCCGACACCGCGGGCATTCTGTTCGGCGGACGCATCCTCAGTGGCGTCGCGCTCGGAATCGGCATGGCGGTCGGCGGTAGTTGGATCAAGGAACTGTCCGCGTTGGATCCGCAGAGTGCCCCGGGCGCAGGTGCGCGTCGTCAGGCGATGAGCCTCACTGCAGGATTTGCACTCGGCGCCGGCGTCGCGGGCATCCTCGCCCAGTGGGCACCGTGGCCGACCCATCTCGCCTACGTGGTGCATGTCAGCATCTGCATCGCCGCGGGAGTCGGGATGATCACCGTGCCCGAGACACGCAGCGCGATGCCCCGCGCGATGCGCGCACCGTTGATCGACGACCTGAAGATTCCAGCCGCGACGCACCGGCGCTTCCTGACCATCGTCGTCCCGCTCGCGCCGTGGGTGTTCGGCGCGGCCAGTGTCGCGTACGCCGTGCTGCCCTCGCTGATGGCCGATCGAAGCGGGGGTCACCCGATTGCGTTGTCCGCGTTGATGTCCGTCATCGCACTCGGCGCCGGATTCGGGATCCAGGCCGTCGGACGCAGAATCGACACCCCCGACGCAGCACGCGGTGCCCTCGTCGCGCTGACGATTCTCGTCGTGGGCATGCTGCTCGCGGCGTGGGCGGCATCGGTGCTCACCATCGCCGCCGCATTGATCGCCGCCGCCGTTCTCGGGTGCGGCTACGGCATGGCATTGGTCTCGGGATTACAAGAGGTGCAACGGATCGCCGGGCCCGACGACCTCGCGGGGCTCACCGCCGTCTTCTACTCGCTGACCTACCTCGGCTTTGCGATTCCGGCGATCCTGTCCGCCCTGACCGAGACGTGGCCGGGCATCGTCACCTATCCGACGATGTTCGTGATCGGTGCAGTGCTCGCCGCGGTCTGCTGGGTGTTCGTTCGTATCCGCTCGACCTCCCACCTTCCGGCCGATGGGTCTAAGCTCAGCTGACTATGGGGGACCCTTCGCCGGCGTCGCGCAGGCGGGTCCCGCTCATGGTTCCCGTCACCGGACTGCTGCTGTGGGATTGGCGCGAAAGCTACGTGGTTCTGCTGGCACTGGTGGTCCCAGGCGTGCTGATACTCCGCTTCCCCGTCCTCGTTCCGGTGATTCCACTCGTCCTCGTCGCGGTCGGACTCGGTGTGCGAGTGCGCACTGTCGCTGGGTGGTGGCGACTGCTCCGGTCGGGCGAGGTAGCCGCCGTGGACAGCGTCGAAGAATCGACCGACGGTAGCGGTACGGTCCGCGTCGCGCATGCGACGGGGTGGCGCGTCGAGCGTGGGTGGTTCACCGGCGCGCTGACCGACAGCACCATCACCTACACGATCGCCGAGCAGGAGCGGAGCCTCGCTCTCCGAGGGCTGCCGTACACGTCCGGAATCATCCTTGCTCATCCGTCGCGTCCCGATGCGGTGTGCGTCAGCGCTTTTCCGTTCGACCTACGTCTTCGTGAGAACGATCGCTGGTCGGTGTCGATTGCTTCGACGTTCTGGTTCGGTGCACTCGCGACCGCAGCGTTGTACGCAGCCCTCGCCTGTGGCGCAGTGATCACAGCACGAAACACGTGGTTCTGAGCCTTACGGTAAGCCCGGCAGCTGGGTGGAGTTCAGCCATGCGTCCCACAGAGTGCGCGGATACCCGTACCGGGACGCCAGATCCGTGAAGTCCGCGGTGCTGACGGTGGAGTAGCGGTACGTCGACGTCCACTCCTGGATCAGCGCGAAGAATTTCTCGTCGCCGATCGTGGTGCGAAGTGCGTGCAGCGTCAGTGCTCCGCGTTTGTAGACGCGATCGTCGAACAACTTGGCAGGGCCGGGATCAGAGAGGATCAAGTCCCGGGGGAGGCCTCGCTGCATCGTGTGTACCCGTCGCGCCTTGTCCCGCGCCGAGCTGCCGCCGGAGTTCTCGGCCCAGATCCACTCGGAATAGCAGGCGAAGCCCTCGTGCAGCCAGATGTCCCTCCATCTGCCGAGCGTGAGACTGTTGCCGAACCACTGGTGTGCCAGCTCATGCGCGACGAGCCTTTCGAAGTACCGCGTCCCGGAACAGTGGTTGGCGCCGAAGATCGACAAACCCTGTGCCTCGATGGGGATTTCGAGATCGTCATCGGTGATCACGACGGTGTATGCCGCGAACGGGTACGGACCGAAGAGGCGCGTGAACGTGCTCATCATCTCGGTCTGGCGGCCGAAGTCGTGATCGAAATTCTGCCGAAGCCGATGCGGGAGAACAGCTTTCATTGCCACCGGTCCCGCCGAGGTGGTGTGCTGGCTGTACGGTCCGATCTGGATGGTCGCAAGGTACGTGGCCATCGGCTCGGGCTGCTCGTACACCCAGGTCGTGCGGCTGGCGCGGGTCTGCTTGCGCACCAACGTGCCGTTTGCGACCGCGTAGTAGGGCGAATCGGTGGTGATGGTGATGCCGTAGCTGGCCTTCGAGACCGGGTGGTCGTCGCACGGAAACCACGACGCCGCGCCGTTCGGCTGACTCGCGACGATCGATCCTTCGGTCAGTTCGTCCCACCCGACCTCGCCCCAGAACCCGTGGATGGGTTTGGGGGTTCCGCCGTACTGGATCGTGACGACGAGCGCAGCACCGGATGCGATGGGTTTCGCCGGAGTGATCTTGAGTTTGCCTCGCTGCTGGCTGAACTTGACCGAGCGAGATCCGTTGACCGACACCTTCGACACATGGAGCGCAGGCCCGAGATCGAACGAGAACTTCGAGATGGTGGCGGTGGTGACCGCGGTGATCTTCGCTTTGCCTGCGAGCCGGTTGCTCTCGACCTTGTATTCGAGATCGAGTTCGTACCGGGACACGCGGTACCCGCGATTGCCGTTCTGCGGTAGGTACTCGTCGATCGGCGCGTCCGAACGGTCGACATCGAACACCGGAGTCACAAGTTTCGAGCCACCGAACTTCATGGGCTGTCCTGCGCGGCCACGATGCGTGCGTAGGGATCGCCCTTCGCCCACGGCGCGATCGGGTTGCCCTGCCAACGAGTGTGGGCGGGCACGGTGTCGCCGCGCATCACGAGAGACGCAGGCCCGACGGTCGCGCCGTCGCCGATACCGGCGGCCGGAAGCGCGACGCAGTGCTGCCCGAGAGTTGCTCCTCGGCCGAGTGTGACGCTGTCCATGGACATGATCCGATCATGGAACAGGTGCGTCTGCACAACGCACCCTCTGTTCACTGTTGCACCGTCTTCGAGCGTCACGAGATCCGCCTCGGGGAGCCAGTATGTTTCGCACCACACGCCGCGGCCGATGTGGGCTCCGAGCCAGCGCAACCACATGTTCAGTACAGCCGTTCCCTCGGCGGCACGGGCGAACCACGGCGCCGCGACGGTCTCGACGAACGTGTCGGCGACCTCGTTACGCCACACGAACGAGCTCCACAGTGGGTGCTCGACCTTGTCGATCCGGCCGACCCACGCCCATTTCGCGGCGGCGGAGACCGCTGCAGCGACTGCACCCGCCACGAGCAACACGACTCCGCTGAGCAGTGCGGCGAGCCAATACCCGAACTCCTCGGCCATCGCGGTCAATCCGAACAGCACTCCGAGCCCGATGCCGAACGTGACCATCACCGGAATCAGACGGCAGGTCTCGACGAACGACCGGGCAAGTTTGAGCTTCATGGATGGATCGAAGGTGCGCGAGGAGTCGGCGCGCCCCGCGGAACGTCGCAACCTCACCGGCGGGCTACCGAGCCACGAGGACCCCGATTTCGCTTTGTCCGGCGTCGCCGACAGCACCGCGACGAGACCGTTCTTGGGGACGGTTCGACCGGGTCCGGTCATGCCGGAGTTGCCGAGAAACGCCCGCTTGCCCACCTTGGCGTCGCCGAGGTGCATCCATCCGCCGCCGAGTTCGTAGCTCGCGACCATGGTGTCGTCGGCGAGGAACGCGCCGTCGGCGACGGTGGTGAACTTCGGGATCATCAGAACTGTCGACGCTTCGACGTCTTTGCCGATCTTCGCACCGAGCGCCCGCAGCCAATGCGGAGTCAACAGCGAGGCGTAGAGCGGGAACAGGAACGTGCGAGCGGAGTCCATCAAACGCTCGGTGGCCCACACCTGCCACCCGATCCGGCTACGCACCGGGTGATAGCCCGCGGTGAGGCCGATGCTCAGCAGACGCACCGCGACCAGTGTGATCAGCGCGAACGTTCCGAGCGAGACGAGCGTTGCGACGGGCAACATGATCGCGGCGCGGCCGATGGCGCCGAGCAACGTCGTCGCCGTGTGCAGCCACCAGCCCATCAGCACCAGCGACACCCCGAGGGAGAAGATCGCCATGCCCGAGAGGAACAACGATGCGATGCCGTATACGAACACCCACTGGGTGGCACGCGGGGGAGCGTGGTCGGGCCACGGGTGCTCGGCTTTGCCGACCTTGGTGGCGGGCGATCCCGCCCACAGTTGACCGGCTTTCACGCGTCCGACGACGGCTGAGCCCGCGCTCACGACCGCGTTCTTGCCGACGGATGTGCCGGGAAGCAGCGTCGATCTCGCGCCGACGGTTGCACCCGCGCCGATCTTGATGGCACCGATGTAGACGATGTCGCCGTCGATCCAGTGACCGCTGAGATCGACCTCGGGTTCGACGGAACAGCCGTCGCCGAGTTCGAGCATGCCGGTGACCGGTGGCATGGTGTGCAAGTCGACGCCTTTGCCGATCTTCGCACCGAGTGCGCGGGCGTAGTAGACCATCCACGGCGCTCCGGACAGGTTCGACGCCCCGCTCGCGTCGGTGAGACGCGTCGCCGTCCAGAGGCGGATATGGGCGCTTCCGCCTCGTCGATAGGCGCCTGGCTTCAGGCCGGCCAACAGCAGACGGGAGCCGACGACCGAGATCGCCATCCGGCCGACCGGTGTGATGAACAACAGGAACGCGACGAGAATCCACCACCAGGACAGCGTCGGCGCCCAGGGCACGTCCGCGAACCACGACAGGACGTTGAACATGATCCCCACCCACGTGATCCACTGCAGCCCCGTCAACGTGGTCAGTGGAACGGTTGCGGCGATCTGTATCCACTGAGCTGTGCGCGACGTCGGCTCGACGTCGCGGGGTATGACCTCCACTGGAGGCTCCAGCTCGTCGAGATACCGGGCGAGCGATCCGAGCCGGGGGTGGTCGTAGAGCTGCGCGACGGTGATCTCCGGGAACCGTTCGCGCAGGGCCGTCACGAGCTGGGCCGCGGACAGGGAGCCGCCGCCGTTCTGGAAGAAGTCGGCATTCTCGTCGGAGACCTGGGCACCGAGAATGTTGGTCCACAGTTCGGCGACCCAGCCTGCGGTGCCGCTCAGATCCGACGTCTCGCCCATGCCGGGCAGTGGCCACGGCAAAGCATTGCGGTCGACTTTGCCGGAGGTTCGAGTCGGCATCTCCTCGACGAGTGCGAGCCGCGGGACGAGAGCCGACGGCAACTGCTCGGCCAGAATCTTCCGCGCGGCGTCGAGGTCGAAATTGGGGTCGGTGCTGGCGAGGTAGCCGACAAGGACAGAGTTGCCCGCGCCGGTCTTCCGGACGGCTGCTGCGGCTCCGCCGACTCCGGGCAGGGCTTGCAGCGCGTTGTCGATCTCGCCGAGCTCGATGCGTCGGCCGCCCAGCTTGATCTGGTCGTCGGCGCGGCCCTGGAATAGCAGTCCTTCGAGTTCGAGCCGGACGAGGTCGCCGCTTCGGTAGGCGCGGTCCCAGCCCAGCGTCGGCATGGGAGCGTACTTCTCGGCGTCCTTGGCGGGATCCAGGTAGCGCGCGAGCCCGACGCCACCGATGACCAGTTCGCCGACCTCGCCGATCGCGACGGGGTTTCCCGACGCGTCGACGACGGCGAGATCCCAGCCGTCGAGTGGAAGGCCGATCCGAACTGGACCTTTGCCGTCCATGATCGACGCGCAGGCGACGACGGTTGCTTCCGTCGGCCCGTAGGTGTTCCACACTTCGCGGCCGTCGACGGCCAGTCGCTCCGCCAACTCGGGTGGGCAGGCTTCGCCGCCGAAGATCAGCAGACGTACGGCTTCGAGGGCGACGGCAGGCCACAGCGCAGCGAGGGTGGGGACCGTCGAGACGACGGTGATGTCCCGCGAGACCAGCCATGGCCCGAGGTCGAAACCGCTTCGAACGAGGGAGCGAGGGGCCGGGACGAGGCACGCGCCGTTGCGCCACGCCAGCCACATCTCCTCACACGAGGCATCGAATGCCACCGACAGGCCCGCCAGCACGCGGTCGCCGGGTCCGAGCGGATCGTCCTGCATGAACAACACGGCTTCGGCGTCGACGAACGCCGCTGCGTTGCGGTGGCTGACAGCGACGCCCTTCGGAGTGCCGGTCGAGCCGGACGTGAAGATGACCCAAGCATCGTCGTCGGGACTCGGAGTGGTGAGAGTTTCGGGGGCAGGGGTGTCCTGTTTCTCGGCCGTGCCTGCGGCGATACCACCGGCAGTCACGACTGCGGTGACCTTGGCTTCGCCGAAGACCAGTTCGGCGCGCTCGTCCGGGTCGTCCGCGTCGACGGGTACGTAGGCGGCACCGGCGTTGAGGATCGACAGAATGGCTACGTAGAGCGAGAAGGATCCCGACGGCATCCTGATTCCGACGCGGTCGCCGCGGCGCACCCCGGCACGGGCCAGCCACTGTGCACCCTCGTCGATGTCCTCCAGTAGCTCACGGTAGGTGACCGAGACCGTGCCGTCGTCGATCGCCGGAGCATCGGGGAACCGAGAGGTGGTCGAGCGCAGGACATCGATGAGCGTCCGCTCCTTGGGAGCGCGCTCGGATCGCAAGAATTCGACGGGGACCGCAGCGGAGCGCTGCGTGCCTGTCGAATCCGATTGTGATTGCACAGACAACCGGGTGTCCTTCTTCTCGTGTAGCACCGAAATGCAAGTGGACGTCAGTACGCGTGACGGTGGTTATCTCATATTCGGTTGGCCAGAAGGTGAACGGACGTGGGCTACGAACGGGTTCAGCACTGGGGCAGTTTAGTCCAGTTGCGGGTTTCCTACCTGCTGGGTTGACAATCCCGCGTCGTATTTGTCATCCTCTTGTTCAGGTCATGAGTACCAGCATCAAGCCCCGGCTTGCTGGTCGGCAACCCTCCTCCGCGGTGGGGTGCTCCGGGTGACGACCAGGCTGGCATCGGAAAACCGATGCAGCAAGCGCGGACTCGACGGTATTCACGTGTGATTGGACATGTCCATGTGATTCCGCAGGTCCCTTGATCGACAAGGGTTATTTGTCATGACTGCTGTTCTCGACCACTCGTGTGCTTCGTTCGCTTCCGTCAGCGGAGCTGATCTGTCGGTGCCACTCGTCGATGGAAGTTCCTGCACCTACGCCAATTTCGACTATGCGGCCAGTGCGCCCGCGCTTGTCGCGGTCACCGAACGCATCGCCGAGCTCCTGCCGTTCTACTCGAGTGTGCACCGTGGTGCTGGATACGCGTCGCGGGTGTGCACCGCCGCCTACGAGAAGGCGCGGGTCACGGTATCGGACTTCGTTGGTGCACAGAGTGATTCAGTGGTGATCTTCACCAGGAACACCACTGATTCGCTCAATCTCCTGGCCGGATGCGTTCCGGGGGACACCGTCGTGCTCGACATAGAGCATCACGCGAACCTGTTGCCGTGGAACGGTCGCCGCGTCGTCGTCGCAGCCGAGTCCATTGCCGAGACACTTGTCCGGCTGGACGTCGAATTGTCCACGAAACCTGCTGCGCTGCTCGCGATCACCGGCGCATCGAACGTGACGGGTGAAGTGCTCCCGATAGCAGAACTCGCCGCGCTCGCGCACCGGCACGGTGCACGCATTCTTGTCGACGGCGCCCAGCTCGTTCCCCATCGGCGCATCGACATCGGCGACCTGGGCGTCGACTATCTCGCGTTCTCCGGCCACAAGCTGTACGCACCGCACGGGGCCGGCGTTCTCGTCGGCGCGCGTGACTGGCTGGACGCTGCCGAGCCCTATCTGTCAGGCGGAGGCGCGGTGCGCTCAGTCGGCCTCGACCGAACCGAGTGGGCGCCCGTTCCCGCGCGGCACGAGGCCGGCACGCCGAATGTTCTCGGTGTCGTGGCACTGGCGGCCGCATGCGAGGCGCTGGCGCAGCACGAGGCCGCAGGCTCGGTGGAACACGAGCAGGTGTTGTCCGACCGGTTGCGCGACGGACTGAGCGCCATCGGCGGTGTCGAACTGCTGACAGTGTGGAGTGACGCCCCGGAAAGTGTGGGCATTGTCACATTCACGGTCGACGGCTACGACCCGGGCGAGGTCGCGGCGTACCTCTCCGCCGAGCACGGAATCGGTGTTCGCGACGGGAAGTTCTGCGCGCATCCACTGTTGGCTCGCATCGGGCACCCACGCGGTGCCGTACGCGCCAGCCTGGGCCTCGGCAGTTCGGGCACCGATGTCGACCGCCTGATCGATGCTGTCGGCGAGCTCGTCACACGTGGACCGTCCTGGACGTACGAGGAGGAGAACGGGTGGTGGAATCCGGTCCCCGACCCGCGCCCCTTTCCCGGCCTCGCAGATGGCGCCGCAGGTGTGGGATCCCCGTGCACCCGCCAAACGGCTAGCATCGCTTCATGACAGCAATTGTCTTGTCGCAGAGCCGCCTCTGGCGCGATCGGTACGTCGATCTGTGCCGGACGGCATCGGGGTCGTGTAGGCCGTCGGCGTAGCCCGCGGACATCGCTCACCTCACGCACGACAGGACAACACTTCATGTCGAACACTTCAGCTGTCCGAGTTGCTCTCACGGCATCCGGAACCTGGACCGAAATCACCGATGCTCGACCGACCGAGACGTTCACACGCGTTCGTGCCTCGGATCTCCGTGAAGGGCAGCAGGCCCGCTCTCGCGCGCGAGCCGAGGTCGTGGAGGCAGGCAAGGACGCCGACAGCGTCGCGGTCTTCCTCGACATCGAAATCTACATTGCCGACGACGCACGGACGGCGCGTCGAGAGTTCGTGGCGCTGAACGCACCCGACGTGCCTGATTCCATTCGGTACGTCGGTACGGCGTCGGGGTTGGCAGGGCTTGTCGCCGACGTGAACGCCGCTGACGTGGCCGACGGTGTGACGTTGATACCGATCGGACCCGAGCAGCGAAACCTGGAGCGGGTCGTGGGCGGCGTCGTTCCGTGGCTCGAAGACCGCGGTGTCACGTTCTCCGGCGACGCTGTTGCGTCAGCTACCGGATCGCGCGCGCCCAGCCGAGTTCTGGCGTCCTGACACCGGATCAGGTGACATCTACCGCGAGCCCTGCAGTGATCCGGAGGAGTTCGGAGTATGTGGTTCGGAACACCGTGTTGGGGTGTCCGGCTGCAGCCCACAACTCGGGGTAGCCGGACAGGGTCTCGTCGATGAACGTCGGCAGATTGGTCGGGTGACCGACCGGCGCGATACCGCCGATCGGCTGGCCGGTGGAGTGCTTCACCAGTTCCAGTGGGGCGCGCGTCAGAGTGCCGTCGAGGCGCTTGCCAGTTGCTTCCAGGTTCACTTGATGCGCTCCGGACACGAGCAGCAGCACCGGATCGTCGTCGAGTAGGAAGACCAGCGACTTCACGATCGCGCCGACGCTGACACCGTGCGACTCGGCGGCGGCGTCGGCGGTCGGCGTCGGCTCGGGGGATGTGACTACGACCCCGTGATGACCGCGTGAGATCAAGATGTCGGCGACGTGTGCTGCGTTCGGGTGAAGAAGCCGGGGCATCTTCCAAGGGTATTGCTACGGCGGCAAGTTCGCAGTCAGGCCGCCAAGTCTCCGAACAGTCTGAGCCTCGCCATGCCGCCGTCGGGGTAGATGTCCATACGGACCTCGGACACCGGTTCGGTGTGGGCGAGAAGGAACCGGTGACGGGTATCGGGCTGGAGTCGGGTGCGAGGAAGGAGATCGATCCACTCGCCGTCACCGAGCCTGCCCTTCAGCGATGCTGCACCGGGTGCGTTACCGAGGAAGCACGAAGTGTCCAGCTCGGCCAGGTTGATCGTTCCAGTTCCAGCCAGGTGGACCTGAACCCAGTCGTTGGCGTCGTTGCGCCTACGTGAGGTCTCCCACCCTTCGCCCATCGACCGCGGAGGGCCGGGGAAGAGCAGGTTGTTCGGCGAGCTGTAGAACATGTTGGAGCAGGCCGAGACGTACCCGCCGTTCTCCAGGGCAGCGAGGTCGAACGGTCCGGCTGCGATGAACCGCGGATCGGGACGTCCACGGCCGAGAACGCGCAACCGTGCGACGCCACCGTCGGGGTAGATCGACAGCTTCACGTGGGTCCAGCGCTCATCGGACGCAACCTTGAACCGGTTCTCGGTGTCACCCTCGACGGGACTCTTGGCGACGATGGTCTGCCACTCGGTCTCTTCGTGTAGCTCCTGCGCGGATGGGAAGCCCTCGACCGAGGCCGCTTCGACGGAAATCTCCGGCGGGTAGTTGCCGGTGAACCAGGCTGTGTCGACGATGACAGCATCCACGACGCCGGGGGCCCCGAGACGAACGATGGCCTCGTCGTATCCCGCTTCCCGACGCCTGCGCGTCTCCCAACCGTCGTAGATCTGTCCTTTGTGGCCGAACGTCGCGGTCTGGTAATCGGCTTTGCCCGGCTTGACCAAATTCTCCTTCTCCGCGAACGTTTCGTCGTTCGCCCACACGACTGCGCCGCCGAGGGTGCGGACGGCGAGATCGGGCAAAGGGAGGGGGAAAGTTGCTGTCATAGGGGTCAGAATACTGGGAGCGGCTCGGACTTCTCGATCTCTGGTGACGCCACCCGGGACTTGGAGAAGACGAACAGCAGGCCGACACCGATGATGGAATACAGGGCGAGTGCCAGTGCGGGTTGGCCCAGGCCGGTTCCGGAGAAGTACACGATGCTGCGGACCCCTTCCGTTCCGATGCCAGGAGTGATCCAGCGGCCGACGGCCGCATAGAAGTCGGGGAGGACGTTCGGTCCGAATGCCCCACCCGCGCTGGGGTTGCCGAGGATGACGAACACGATGATCGCGATCGGAACTGCCGCGACGCCGATTGCGGCGCGCAGGCCGAGTGTGAAGACCGACGTCGCGAACACGACTGCCGTCCCGAGCAACCACAGCGGGAACCAGTGACCGGCGAACGTGCCGAGTAGGTGAGTGACGATGAATGCTCCCAGTGCTCCCGAGAGGACCGAGTAGCCGGCGAAGATCCCCAGTTGGGCGGCTGCGTCTCGACGAGATTTCGGTGCTCCGACGAGCAGGCCGATGGCGGCGGCCAGCAAGTATCCGCCGACGACCCAGCCCACGGCAAGGTAGAAGCCGGACAGGCCGCGGTTGTCGTGGATTCCGACAGGAATGTCGTCGCGAACGACGAATTGGCGGTTCTGAGTCTGTTCGATCCCCGTGAAGATCGACTCCAGCGCAGCGGAGATCGAGCTGCCCGCAGCGCTTGCGGTGATGAGGGTGTCGGTGCCGGTCGGGCTGACCACGTAGGCGCCGAGCACGTCGCGGTTGCGGATGAGATCGCGGGCTTCGGCGGTGCTGGACGCGGTTCGAGCCGACAGAGGCGTGCCGTCGATGGCGTTGAGCTTGGCGACGGTGTCGGCATCCAGCCCGGCGGGAAGTCCCTGTTCTGCGACCACGGCGATGGGGATCTCGTGCGGTGAAGGCTGGTGGAAGGCCGCGACGTAGCTGGCGATGAAACCGAGTTGGAGTATCAGAACTCCGATCGCAATCAAGACGACCTTGCGCATGTGGACTCCTTCGCGATCTGTGTGGTTCTCCGACTGTTCAATACCCCGGGTATTGAATACCCTAGGTATCGTGACTACTGAGGGTCAAGGAACGTGGGCATCGACACAGCGGCCGGGCCGGGAGAACGTTCGAGAACGGCTGCTGCAGGCGGCTGCCGACGAGTTCACCGAGAACGGTTACGCGGCAGCCAAATTGCAGGACATCGCCCGGAGGGCCGGCTTCACCAAGGGGGCGGTCTACTCGAATTTCGATTCCAAGCAGGCGCTGTTCGCGGAGCTGTTGTCCAAGCGGTCGATGGATCTCGCAGCGCGGGTGATCGACACTGTGTCCGGTCTCGGCCCCGGCGACGCCGCAGGTAGAGGCGGTGACGCTATCGCAGACTGGGTCGTCGACGAACCGCGGTGGCCACTGCTCGTCACCGAGTTCGGTATCCAGGCCGGTCGAACACCGGAGCTTGCCGAGGGTTACCGACGTGAGCGTCGTCGCCTCCGCGACGAACTCGAGCGACTGATTGCCGAGCGGGCTGCGGCATGGGGGGTCGCCGATACTCTCGACGCCCGCAGAGTAGCCACATCGCTGCTCGCGTTGATCTCGGGCCTGGCCGTCGAACACTCCGTCGATCCCGATGAGATCGACCAACACGCGATCGGCGATGCGATCACCGAATTGTTCGCCGGTGCGATCGCGCGAGCGCAGCACTGACATCCGGCAGCACCCGGGGTCGTGCCGGTCCTTTTCTGGCGGTCGGTCAGAAGGGTGGGGGTTCGTTTCGTTCGCGGAGTTGTTCG
>NZ_JBMDIX010000043.1:0-47481 GCF_057808915.1 Rhodococcus sp. FG69
TGTGATCAGTTGTGCGCGTGCGTAGTGCCCGCCGGGGGCTGTGCCCGTGGCGGTGCCGGTGCCGGTCTGATGTCGGTTGTTGGTTTTGTTGTTGTGGGGTCGGTGTGGTGGGACGGTGCCGGCGGGTCGTAGTCGGCCGCGGCAGAGGAGTCGCCGTAATCGGGCGCCGCGGGTGGTCGACGTGGCTGCACTATCGGGACCGGCTCCAGCATCAGGGTCGGGGTCGGGGTCGGGTTTTTCGGATGTCGGTGGTGGGGTGGTTTCGTTCGCGGAGTGCGTCTTTCGGGCAGGCTCGGTATCCGGACCGCCACCCCCGTCTGGGCCACCGCCGCCAGAATTACCGCCGCCGTCCGGATCGTCGTCTGGATCTTCGGTGTCCGGGCCATCGCCGTCGGTCTTACTGCTTGTCTCGGTGTCTCGTGCTGTGTGTGTACGCCGTGCGGTCTGGAAGGCCTCGGACTGGGTCAGCTCCACCAGCAGGCCCTGCCATGTGCTGTCTTCGGCGAGCATCCGCGCCAACTCCGGATCCAGCGGTGTCCCGTCGGCGAGGACTGCAGGAGTCTGACTCAATCCCAGCAGTGTTTCCACTTCGATCAAGATCTGTATCAGATGTCCCCGCCGACCGTCCGCGAGATCGGCGACCCCGAACTGCGGGCACCTTTCACCGCGGTCACAGCGGCATTGCAGGGCATGCTCGCCATGCAGCAACGCCAGTAGTGCATCGACGCGTAGTTCCCGCGCCGACCGCGGATCTTCACCGCAGATCGATTCGACCAGTTCTTCGATCAACGCTTCCGCTTCGGCGCCCTCGACATCGGTCATGGTGACCTTCAACTGCGAGGATCCGTCCCCTTCTTGGGTGAGGGACATTCCGCGTTGTCCTTTCACCGACGCCGACCGCACCCTCGATGCTTCCTGCGGGTCGAGCTCCATCCACATCTGCCACAGCATCAGCCGCAGGCTCCGCGGACCCACCGACTCCGCGAGCGCGAGCGCCTCGAATTCGAGGGCCTCGATGGTGGCATCGGAGGCTTTGCCGAGTACCGATGCGATCGCTGTCACCCGGGCCCAGTCGAGGACCCCGCAGACCATCCGCAGCGCCGTGAGCGGCAACCTGTCGAGCGTCAATCCGACATCGACGAGTGGGCGCGCGACCCGCTGCGAGACTCCCAGTGCCAGCGCTACTTCACAAACCACCGATCGCATCACCGTCAACGGATCCCCGTCGCAGTCCTCGGCGTCGGCGAACCGGATTTCGGCGATCTCGCATGCTGTTTCCACGACCTGCGCGCGGGCGCGGTTCTCCCTCAGCCGGCAGCGTGCGGCGTACACCGACAATCCCGCCACACACGCATCACTGACAGCCGCCGCATCCACGCCCGCTGCCGCGGTGTTGTGTCTGGTGGTGGCGCCTGCCGCACTCCCCATATCGAACATACGTTCGAGACTATCGGACCCCACCGACACAACCCGACCGACGAATGGCGAGTCCGAAGCTTGACAGCAACGGCACAATAAAGCGGACAAATGCGTCGCCCCGAGAACGATCCCGACCACCAAGGAAAGCCCGACAGACATGGCAGAGAAGAAGCCCGCCAAAGACCCCGCTGCAGCGGTAGTCGAGAGGATCGCCTCCTACCCGGCGCCGTACGACGCCGTCGGCAAGCGGCTCCACGAGGTGATTCTGGAGGCCGCTCCGGAACTGCAGCCCAGGCTCTTCTACGGAATGCCCGGCTACGCGAAGGGCAAGGGTCCGATCCTGTGCCACTTCATCGCCGAAAAATACATCTCGTTCGGGCTTTCCGAGAAGGCCAATGTCGTTGTGGGAGATGGTGCATCCGACAAACTCATGCCGTCGGGCTGGTTCCTCACCGAACTCGACGAGGCAACGGAGAAGCGAATCACCGAGATCGTGCGGCAGGCGGTCCAGTAGATCACCGTCGTCGGTAGAGCCTCTCCGGCCGTCCGACGTTCCCGTAGTCCAGCGACACGTCGACCCGGCTGATGCCCGCGAGATATTCCAGGTATCGGCGTGCGCTGGATCGCGAGATCCCCGACCGCTCAGACATTTCGGTGGCAGACACCGGACCGTCGACCTCGCGCAATTTCTCCTCGACGAGATCGAGCGTGACGCGACTGAGGCCCTTCGGTAGATCGGCTGACGCCCCGGTTACGCCGAAAGCCTTGTCGACCGCCGCTTGCTCGGCCTCGTCGATAACACTCAGCGACAACCGCGTCGTGCGATAGTGCTCCAGCCGCGCGTTCAGCACGGCGAATTTGAACGGTTTGATCAGGTAGTGCACGACACCGCTCCGCAGCGCTTTCTGCACGGACGCCACTTCTCGTTCACTGGTGATGACGAGAACGTCGACGTCAGGCACCTCCTCACGGAACTTGCCGATGAGGTCGAGCCCGCTCATGCCGGGAAGGTGGACGTCGAGCAGGACCAGATCGGGTCGCATCGCCGATACTGCCTCGATCGCAGCCTGTGGCGTGTGCGCGACACCGCAGACCTCGAAACCTTCCGCCTTGCCTACGAATCCGGAGTGTACTTTCGCAACCATGAAGTCGTCGTCGACGACGAGAACACGTATCACTGCTGCTCCTTCATCACGGCTCGAAATACCGTCCAGTCGGTGCCCGAGAGTAGTTCCGATCCAACCGACACGTCGCCGCCTCGGCGTCGACACGCCAGCCGTACGAGCGCGAGCCCGAATCCATGGCCGGTGCTCGCGGACCCTCGAGTGCTCCAGCCCTGTTCGAAGATCCGTTCCACATCCGACGCCGCGACACCGGGGCCATCGTCGAATACCGAGACGGCGATCTCGCCGCCCCTCTCCTGCAACGAGATACGCACTCGGCCGTTGCAGGCAGTGACAGCATTGTCTACGAGATTGCCCAGGACGGTGCACAGATCACGCGACAACGCCCCACCATGATGACCGAGCGCGGAACCGTCGACGATCTCGATCGACACCGAACGATGCGCGGCAGCACCGATCTTCGCAATGAGCAACGCCGCGACACCGACATCTTCGACGGAGTCGGTCACGGCCGACGTGGCATCCTCGCGCCTCGCCGTCAATCCCTCCACGTACCGAACAACTTCGTCGTACTCGTGGAGTTGGACGAGCCCGGAGATGGTGTGTAACTGATTGTCGAATTCGTGGATGTGTTCACGTAGCGCCGTCGAACTCGTCTTCGTCACGCCCAGCTCCTCCTCGATGTCGGTGAGCTCGGTGCGATCTCGGAACGTGGTGACCGTTCCGACGGCCTTTCCCTTCGACACGATCGGAACCGTATTCAACACGAGCACTCGGTCTCCGACCAGCACGATCTCGTCGGACGTGGCCACGGTACCGAGCAGCACGTCGCGCAGCCGGTCGGTCAGTCCGAGCTCGTCGACAGTCATTCCCTTACTGCCGTAGTCGATATGCAACAGTTCGTGCGCGCTCTCGCTCATCAGCAGCACCCGCCCGTGCGGATCGAGTGCAATGACACCTTCCTTGAGACCGCGCAGCATCGCCTCGCGCTGGCCGACCAGATCGAGGATCTCACTGGCCTCCATTCCCAGGGTCTGTCGCTTCACTCGGCGCGCGAGCAGCACCGAGCCCACTCCGCCGAGTACCGACGCCACCGCGAGATAGACGATCAGATTGGGCGCCGACTGAAGGAAGCGGTCCAACGCGGACGGATAGCGATCTCCGACGATCGCAGTTCCGACCAGCGTGCCCGAATCGTCCAGAACCGGCACGTGCGCTTCGACTGATCTGCCGAGCGGCGTGTCGGTCAGCCCGACCCACGACGCGCCTGCCGCCGACCCAACAGCGGTACCGACCTGCTCGGGAACGGTGGACAGCACGACGACGGCATCGACGCCCGCCAACTGCGCATAGTCCAGCCCCGAGACTGCTCGAACGGATTCGACGGCACTCTGCAGACCGGTCCTGATGCGGGGCTGCGCCGACGGCAGCAATTGTCGGACGACGGGATTGGCGGCCAGAGTCTCGGCGGCAGACTGCGCTCGTCGACCTGCGTCACGTTCGAACGTCGAGGACGATTGCGCGAGCGACAGTCCTCCGATGGCGACGAGCACTACGACGACGATGAGCAGCTGCAATCTCAGCAGCTGGGCAGCCAGCGTCGTTCTACGCACGGAACGACCCTACGTCGCCCCACCTACGACCGAACGAGAATGCGTGTGAGCACAATGGACACAAATGAAACTGTGGCCGCAAGGGTGACCGCAATCACAAAGTGTTGTTGACTATCGACGTGCCCACAATGAGAGTTCGAACTGCAGCCAGCGCCATGTGCGTCTCGGTCGCCGTTCTGGTGGGCGCCTGCGGATCGGAACCTGCAGTATTCGCTGGTTCGGCAGCCAACGAGCGCGTTCGGTTCGTGGTTCCATCCGACGCGGGTGGCGGTTACGACCTCACTGCCCGCAACCTCACGCAGGCATTGGCCTCGGACGGCACCGATTTCGACGTCGTGGTGTTGCCCGGCTCCGGCGGTGTCGTCGGACTCGGCCGCTTGGCCCTCGAGAGCGGTGATCCCGATCTCGCGATGGTCATGGGCCTGGGCCTGATCGGCGCGCTGGAGACTACGGACTCGGATCGCACGATCGCCGACGTCACCCCCGTGGCCAAACTTCTGGAAGAACCAGAAGTCGTACTCGTTCCGGACAATTCGCCGCTGCGGACGATGGACGACCTGGTTTCCGCCTGGCGTGCGAATCCGGCCGAGCTGAGCTTCGCCGGAGGTTCGGCCGAGGGCGGGGCCGACGGACTCTTCCGAATTCTGCTCGCCCGCGCCATCGGCGTCGACGCCTCCGCGTCGAAGTACCGCCAGTTCGAAGGCGGCGGCCAGCTCCTACCGGCTTTGCTGACAGGAGAGGTCGATGTCGCCACCACGGGCGTCAGCGAATACCTGGACCAGATCGCAGCGGGAACCGTTCGTGCACTTGCGATCAGCACTGCAGAACGTATCCCCGTCGTAGACGCTCCGACCGCCCGCGAAGCCGGTGTGGACGTCGTCTTCGCCAACTGGCGCGGACTCCTGGCCCCACCCGGTTTGACGCAGGAAGAAACAGACGTGTGGATCGACCGCATCCGAGATCTGGATGCGTCCGCCGTCTGGCAGGACATTCTCACCAGAAACGGTTGGCGTAGCTCCGTCCTGACCGACTCCGAGTTCGCCGAATTCCTCACCGAACAAGCAGCATTCGTGCACGAGACATTGCCCGTCACGAACATCAGCTGATCCCCCCGGCTTCACCCTGCTCGCATAGAAGGAGTACACCCATGCTCGTGATACTGGGCTTCCTCATGGTCGCCGTCTTCATGTATCTGATCCTGACCAAACGCGCGACGCCCGTCGTGGCGTTGACCTTGGTCCCGGTTGCGTTCGGCCTGCTCGCGGGCGCGGGCCTGGGCATCGGTGACATGATCACCGACGGCATCAAGTCGCTCGCTCCTACCGCGGCCCTACTGTTCTTCGCCATCATCTTCTTCGGCATCATGATCGACGTCGGACTGTTCGACCCGCTGGTGAAGGGGATCCTGAAGCTCGTCAAGAACGATCCGATGAAGCTGGTGGTCGGTACCGCAGTTCTCGCGATGGTCGTCTCGCTCGACGGTGACGGATCGACGACCTTCATCATCGTGACCTCGGCGATGTTGCCGCTGTACCTGAAACTCGGTGTGAGCCCGGTCATCCTGACCGTCATTGCGGGATTGGCCAACGGAACGATGAACATCATTCCGTGGGGTGGCCCCACAGTGCGGGCAGCATCGGCGCTCGGCATTTCGCCCTCCGAGGTATTCATCCCGATGGTGCCGTCCCTTATCGTCGGCTTGATCATCGTGCTGGCGTTCTCCGTCCACCTCGGCATCATGGAACGTCGACGCATCGGATCGCTCGTCTACGATCGCCAGCTGGTGAAGCAGGGTGCGTCGACGGACACCACCACGGGCAGCGGCGGAAACTCCGGCACCGGCGGCGGTGACGGCAGCGCAGGTCAGTTCATCGACGGCCTCGACCCCAACCGGAACACGCTGCGGCCGAAGCTGCTGTGGTTCAACGCAACTCTGACGGTTGTTCTGCTCGTCGTACTCGTCATGGACATCCTTCCGATCCCGGTTCTGTTCATGATCGCCGCATCCATCGCACTTGCAGTGAACTTCCCGAAGGTCAAGGAGCAGGGCGAAGCTATCGCACGGCATTCCTCGTCGATCGTCTCCGTGGTCGCCATGGTTCTCGCTGCTGCGATTCTCACCGGCGTCTTCCAAGGAACCGGCATGGTCGAAGCAATGGCCGAGTGGCTTCTCAACGTCATCCCGTCGGGAATGGGTCCGTACCTCGCCGTGATCACCGGCGTACTGTCCCTCCCCTTCACGTTCTTCATGACGAACGATGCGTTCTACTTCGGAATTCTGCCGGTGCTCAGCGAAACTGCGGCGCAGTACGGCATCGAGCCCGTCGAGATGGCGCGTGCATCGATCACCGGCCAGGCGTTCCACCTGCAGAGCCCACTGGTTCCCGCAATTCTGTTGCTGGTCACTCTCGCGGGTGTCTCACTCGCCGACCACCACAAGAAGGTCCTGTGGCGTGCCGCCGTCATCTCACTCACCATGCTGATCGTCGGTGTCGCCCTCGGGCAGATCCCGTTCGGCTGACCCCTACCTCACAGTTCGAAAGGCACACCATGTCCGTCGTAGTAATCCACAACCAATCCGATGAGGGCCGTAGCGCACTCGAAGCCGGCATCCGTGAAGCGGAAAGTCGCGGAGCCGAACTCGTTGTCGTCCATGCACTGTCGGGCTCCCCCGACGCTCGTGCCCAGGCGCAAGAGCTCGCCGCCGTCGAAACCGCAGTTCATGCTCTGGCTCCGGACGCCCGCGTCGAAGCTGCTCTTCCCGATCCCGACGCCACCAGCACCCTCCTCACACTCGTCGACAAGGTCGACGCCGAGCTGGTCGTCATCGGATCACGCCATCGCAGTGCCGTCGGCAAGTTCCTGATGGGTCAGACGGTCCAGCGCCTGCTGCTCGAAATTCCGGTAGAGATACTTCTCGTGAAATCGCGGTAGCAGCTTCGAAGCGGCGGGAGCGGAGCCTGCAGGTTTCGCCACCCCGCCGCTCGGGCACACTCCGAGAACATGAACAATGTCTTCGATAGCACCACACCGCAACCGAATCCGGGGAGGGCGCCGTCATGAGTACGACCACCGTCGACGCCGTTGTCATCGGCGCCGGGCACAACGGCCTCGTCGCCGCTGCCGCACTGGCCGATGCGGGTTGGGACGTGGTCGTTCTGGAGGCAGCACCGGAGCCCGGAGGTGCAGTCAGGAGCGCGGAACTCGTTCCCGGCTATACGAGCGATCTGTTCAGCGCCTTCTATCCGCTCGGTGCCGCGTCCCCGGCGATGACGTCACTCGAACTCGAACGTCATGGGCTGCGCTGGTGCCGCGCGCCCGCGGCATACGGTCACGCCAGGTTTCCCGCGGACGAGGACGCACCGATAGTGCATGCCGACGTCGCAGACACTGCCGCAGCTCTTTCGGTGTACGACCGCCGCGACGGTGACGCGTGGATCGCCATGTTCGAACAGTGGACCCGAATCAAGAAACCGCTGCTCGACGCGTTCCTGGGCCCATTTCCGCCGGTACGCGCCGGTGCGTCGCTCGCCCGAACACTCGGCGCGGCCGAGACCCTTCGATTCGCTCGCTTCATGGCCCTGCCTGCGCGCGTCATGGCGCACGAGGCGTTCCACAGCTCCGCAGCACGATGCCTACTCCTCGGAAATGCGATGCATGGCGACGCCCCGCTCGAGGCTGCGGTGAGCGGAGCGATGGGGTACTTGCTGACGATGATGGCGCAGGACGTCGGTTTCCCGGTTCCCGAGGGCGGGTCGAGCGAGCTGACTGCAGCCCTCGTCCGCCGCGCGGGCACAGCCGAAGTGAGATGCGACAGCGAAGTCACCCGAATCGATGTCGCAGGTGGGCGCGCACGATCCGTGCACACCGCATCGGGTGACACCGTCCGAGTACGGCGGGCGATCATCGCCGACGTGTCCGCACCGATCCTGTACGACAAGCTGCTGCCCGACGATGCCATTCCCCCGCGGATGCGCAGGGATCTCGAGAACTTCGAGTGGGACACACCCGTCGTCAAAGTGAACTACGCGCTCGATCGACCGATTCCGTGGCGCTCGAAGAGCCTGTCCCAGGCGGGTACCGTCCACCTCGGGGCAGACGACGACGGACTGCTGCGGTGGACCACCGACCTGGCGACCGGCGTCCTGCCGAAGCGTCCGTTCATGCTGTTCGGTCAGATGACCACAGCAGACCCGACACGGTCACCGAGCGGCACCGAAAGCGCGTGGGCGTACACGCATCTGCCGCGCGGGATCGTCGACGACGCGTCGGCGGACACCATCGCCGAACGGGTGGGCGACGTACTGGAGGAGCACGCGCCAGGATTTGCAGCGTCGATCGTCGGCCAGGTCGTTCAGCGTCCCTCGGACTTGTCGGCGGCGAACTCCAGCTTGTACGGCGGCGCCGTCAACGGTGGCACAGCTCAACTGCACCAGCAGCTGATCTTCCGGCCTACCCCAGGCCTCGGACGACCCGAGACACCCGTCGAAGGCCTGTTCCTGGGAAGCTCCTCGGCACACCCGGGAGGCGGGGTGCACGGCGCCGGCGGCATGAATGCGGCCCGTGCTGCGCTGCGTCAACGGGGAGTCCTGGGCGCGGTGCGAAAAAAGGTGACCAGTTCCTTGCTGGAACTGGTCACCCGGTAGTTCTTGTGGAACTGCCCTTACAGAGCGCTGTCCACCGTTGTGAAGCGTCGAACGCTGGGCACCACCGAAGTGGCTTCCAGCAGTCGGTGGACTGCGTGTCCCTCTACCAGGCACCAAGCGGTACCGGCCGATTCGACGGTCTTGTCGAGCGCGGTGAACACCGTCAACCCGGCAATTCCAAAGAATCCGACATTCGTGAGGTCGAGAACCAGCCGAACCCCTACGGAGACGCGGCCGCAGACGTAGTCACGCAGAATCGGCGCGCTGCGCATGTCGATGTCCCCGTGAACTCTGACGAGCACGGCGTCGGTGCCTGCACTGACCGACGTGAAGATCGCCCCGGTGGCGGCAACTGCTACCGAACTCTCGGCCGTTGCCTTCGACCTGGTGGTGCCTTCGTCATCGAGATTGTGTGGAGTAACAGTCATAGCCGTCCCATCGTTGGTCGATTGGGAGGAGACCCGCTTTTCGGGTGCTGCAACAGAATTCTGAGGCGAACGAACTGCCCTCTACCTGTCGAGCCACACCGGCGGAGAATCCTCCGACAACGGCTGTTAGCTCAACCAAGAACAACCCTACGCCATTACTACCGGCCCGTATACCTGAGTTTCGACTACCAGGGTTTCGACCCGGTGTGCTCTGGGCACTTCGTCGAAGCGATCCGGCAATCGCGGTACAGGGCCGCTGACATCGAATGCCGTGAGGAGGCAGCGACAACCATGACACGTGTGCGAATGGTCAAGAACGGTCCACTCATGGTCGAGGGCCCCGTGGAGATCGAGATGCCCGACGGCCGGATCGTCGAGTCGAATCGAACCACCGTCGCGCTGTGCATGTGCAAGCGCAGCAAAACCTTTCCGCTGTGCGACACGAGCCACCGGACGAGGCGCTAGGCCGTCCAGCGTTGCATCAATGCGTCGCCGAAACGGTCTTCCAGGAAAGACAACGCCCGCATACCGAACACGATGTCGGCTTCGAGCTCGGGCTGGGTGGCGATCAGCGATCCGACGACGTCGTGCCGCAGTATCTGTTCGTGCACCGCGTCGGCCTCGACGTGTTCGGCGTAGAAGTGCACGCACTCTTCCGGGGCCTCGAGCCGCCGTAACGCCTCGACCAGCCGCGCAGCCCCGGGAGAGGACGTGATCTCGGTGGCGGCGAAGTGCCCGACGACGGCACCCCGCAGCGAGCGATGCAAGCCGAACAGCGACATGACGTTGACGATCGCGAGCATTTCCGGGCTCGCATCGTCGAGATACGCCAGGTATCCAGTGTCCATTCCGGCAGCGTGCATAGCCTCCAGGTACAGCCGCTGATGCATGCGATCGACGCGTCCGGCGCCGTACTCGTCGTATTCCACCGCGACGAACGACGCTTTTGCCTGGCCGGTCAGGCGAGGAATTGCCCATGCATGCGGGTCGGCCTCTTTGAGGTGGTAGAGCGAACGGTTGGCGAGGTACTCACGCATCTGGGACCAGGTTCCGGCGTCGCGCAGAAACCACGACGGCCCCGTTCCGGCTCTCGGCTCCACCGACAGGGCGTCCATCTCATCTGTCGCACTCGAACCGGGCTCGACCGATTCCTTTATGCGCGAAAGAAATCCGCGTTCGAGTGGTCGGCGAAGGCCGAGCATCTCGGTGTTCCATTCCCACTCGTCGTCGACGCCGCGGAAGCCGCGGTAGTGCAGTTCGTAGCAGAGGTACAGCGCCAACTGCACGTCGTGACCGAGGTAGTCCGCGTCTGCAGGCACCTCGGGGAGACTCGCGGGCTGGGACGGATCCCCGCGGAGCGCGCTGATCACGGCCGTGGACACCGGACCGCGCGGGCGCGGCAGATGGCCTGGCCGCCCGGTATCGATCGACGCGGCAACAGTGGCTGTGGAAGTCATGTTGCAGTGTTTACCCGGTCGAACGTGGGCGAAACCGGATCAACCGGCGTGCAACTCGTCGTGATGCTCGCGCATCGCGTCGATCAATACGCTGAAGACTCGATGCGCTGCAGCAAGATCCGAATCCGGTATGTCGGCGAGAGCAGCTGACGTCCGTGCACCCAGCGGCCCGAAGAATCCGCGGGCTACCTCCATGCCGTGGGCGTCGTAACGCAGAATGACTTTACGACGGTCGCTCGCGACCTTTTCTCGCTTGATGTGACCGGACTCGATCATCCGCTCGACCAGGTACGTCATCGCAGCCGAGGACAGACCGAGCCGGTTACCGAGCTCCCCCGCTGTCAGCGGCGTGCCTTCGACATCGGCAATCATGATCAGCAACAGCGCGCGAAAATCGTTGGGCCGCAATTCGTGTTGGGCGCCGAATGCGCGACCGATCTCCTCCGAGACAGCAGACAGCGCGCGAACGTCCGATGAGATCATCGACTCCAGTTCACTGCGGTCGGACACTGTCTTTCCTTTCGATCGGTAGCCGCGTCAGACTATCGCGCCGAAGCGCGCCAACTCTCTCAGTTGCTTAATTGTTAAGTTGATGAGATTCTTTTCGGGTGGACCTGTGGACCCGATTCGCCCGAATTGTCAGTTCGCGCCGCTCGTGGGCACTCTCACTCGCGGTGCTGATCCTCTCGTTGGGCTTCATGGCCCTCGTCGGAGAGAACGACTCCGCCGGACAAGCACCCTCGTCCGTGCCACCTGCAGCGGACTCCGCGCAGGTCACCGAACTCCTGACGCAATTTCCCGGTGCCGATACCGCTCCGGTGATTCTCGTCGTCAGCCGGGACGACGGTGCCGAATTGGACTCTGCCGACCTCGATGCCGCACAGCAGGCGCTCGACAGGCTGTCCGACGCCGACACGCCGCTCATTCCTGCGCCCGACGGCAAAGCCACGCTCGGAATCGTGCAGATCGACTCCGCGCTGTCCGGCTTCTCACTCAGCGACACTGTGACCTCACTGCGAGAGTCAGCCGCCAACGGCCTACCCGATGGGTTGTCCGCGCAGCTCACGGGCGGTCCGGCGTTCGGCGCGGACATTGCCGACTCGTTCTCGGGTGCCAACTTCACCTTGCTTGCCGTCACCGCTCTCGTCGTCGCGATCCTGCTCATCGCGACCTATCGATCGCCGATTCTGTGGCTCGTCCCGCTGATCGTCATCGGCCTCGGTGATCGGGTAGCCACCTCGGTCGGTACCGCGCTCGCCGACGTGACAGGCCTGTCGTTCGACGGGTCCACCTCGGGCATCACCAGCGTGCTCGTCTTCGGCGCAGGCACCAATTACGCATTGCTGCTGATCTCTCGCTATCGCGAAGAGCTCCGCACTCGAACGGATCATCGCGAGGCACTGCAACACGCCGTCAGGCATGCCGGTCCCGCAATCCTCGCGAGTAACGCGACAGTCGTACTCGCGCTTCTGACGCTGCTGCTGGCAATCCTCCCGAGCACGCGCAGCCTCGGCGCGCTCGCCGCAGCAGGGCTCGTCGTCGCAGCCGTGTTCGTGCTCGTCGTACTTCCGCCTCTGCTGGCGCTGTTCGGGCCGAAGTTGTTCTGGCCGTTCGTCCCGAAGCCCGGAGACAAGGACACCGCAACCACGGGTACTTGGCATTCGGTCGCTGCGGCTGTCTCGCGGAACCCGATACGGACGGCATCGATCACCCTCGTGGGGTTGATCGCCTGCGCTGCAGCATTGTTCGGAACAGAAATCGGGCTCTCCCAAACCGAGCAGTTCCGAGTCACGGCCGAATCGGTCGAAGGGTTCGACACGCTCGCCGAGCACTTCCCTGCCGGGCTCGCCGACCCGACGACCGTCGTTGCCCCGGCAGAATCCGCAGACCGCGTCGACACGGCGCTCGGCTCCGCGAGTTCCGTCGAAACGTATACCCGTGGAGCTGATTCCGGCACCGGTCTGGCGCAGTGGTCCGTTGTGACCGATGCCGCGCCCGCATCGGACCAGGCTTTCGACGCGGTCACCGATCTCCGTGAGGCACTTACCGACATACCTGGCACGCTCGTCGGCGGAAGCGACGCTCAGGCACTCGACACCAGCGAGGCTGCCGCCCGCGACCGACTGGTGGTCGTACCTGCGATTCTGATCGTGGTGCTCCTCGTTCTGATCGCACTGCTGCGATCGCTGGTAGCGCCCCTTATTCTCGTCGGTACCACGGTGTTGAGCGCGCTCGCCGCCCTCGGCGTCGGAAGTTGGTTCAGTAGCAACGTTTTCGGTTTTCCAGCGTTGGACGACAACGTCCCGCTCTTCGCGTTCCTGTTCCTTGTCGCACTCGGCGTCGATTACACGATCTTCCTGGTCACCCGCACCAGGGAGGAAACACCGGGGCACGGAACCCGAGCCGCGATCGTGCGCGCCGTCGGAGCCACCGGCGGTGTCATCACGAGTGCGGGCATCGTTCTGGCAGCCGTGTTCTGTGTGCTGGGTGTGCTTCCGCTGATAACCCTCACCCAGCTGGGCATCATCGTGGGATTCGGAATTCTGCTCGACACGTTCGTCGTGCGCACGCTGGTCATCCCAGCCCTGTTCACCCTCGTCGGCCCGGGGATATGGTGGCCGAACCGCATCGATTCCAGCAGGACCGAACTGATGGACGTCAAGGAGTGAAAATCATGAAGGTACGTTCCATGGCAGGGCGAGCACTCGTGGCGGGAGCCTGCGCTACCGGTCTGATACTTGCCGGCGGCACTGCTCAGGCGGCACCGGCACCATCCGGATCCGCCGGCTGGGAGCCGCTGACTCCGATCCCGTCGCTGGACGTCGAGCGGTATCTCGGGACGTGGAATCAGATCGCCGCAGTGCCGCAGCCGTTCAACCTCGAATGCGCACGCGACACCCAAGCGAACTATTCGTTGATCGATCCGGCGAACATCCGCGTCGAGAACACCTGCACCACGTGGACCGGCGAGCAGAACGGCATAGTCGGAAACGCGCGCGTCAACGACACCGTCACCAATGCTCAGCTGCACGTGAGCTTCCCGGGCGTTCCCACCCAGGAGAACCCGGAGGGCCCGACCAACTACATCGTGGCCTACATCGCCGACGACTACTCCTGGGCGCTCGTCGGAGATCCGTTCCGCACCTCGGGGTTCGTCCTCTCGCGTTCCCCTGAGGTGAGCACCGAGAAGTTCCGTGAAATCCGCGCAGTGGTGGAGTCCAAGGGCTACAACTCGACATTCGTCCTCACCTCGCCGACTCCCGGCGGCGCGACGGACATCCGGCCGCTGTCGAGCGTCTAGCTCCGGTTTCATCAGGTCAGGGCTTCCAGCCCAGTGGCGCGGTTAGGTGCATTCCAGTGCACTCAATCGTGCCACTGGCGGCGGAGCCGCCTACCCGCTCCCGCCGCAGTACGCTCACTCGACGTTCAGCGCAACCCGACGCAGCAGACCTGCCAACGTCTCCAACTCGCGATCACTGAGCCCACCCAGTAGCTCACGATCCTTGCCGAGCCGGACTGGGAACACGCGATCCACCAATTCGCTTCCGGCGTCGGTGAGCTCGAGCAGCACCACCCGGGCATCGCGCGCAGACTTCGAGCGCTGAAGCAGCCCCACTCCCACCAGACGCTCGGAGATCTTCGTCGTCGATGCCCCACTCATCAGGGTCACCGAGGTCACTTCGCTCGCGCGCAACGGCCGGTCGGCGCGTCGGAGCGCACTGAGCACGTCGAACTCAGCTCGCGACACACCCACCGGGGCCAACGCCACTTCGAGGAGGTTGTTCGCCTTCGACGCGATTCTGGCGATACGCGCCAGAACTTCGATGGGTGACGTGTCGACATCCGGGAACACTTCTGCCCACTCGCGCCTGACGTTGTCGACGAAGTCTCCGCCCGATTTCTGCGCCGGAATCATGCCGTCACACTACGGCGCGCATCACAGTCCGACCCAATTACTTTACTAGTGAAATACCTGTAAAGTTCTTGCCGTGACTGCCTCACTCGACCGACTCGAACACTCCCGATCCGCGTTCGCCCATGCCGTGTCGCCCAGAACATGGCGTCAAGCACTGGCCATCGCGCCATCCGACGCGTCGTTCGCGCCCGCTCTCCGAGTCGGCCTGGCAGTCACCATCGTGCTGGTCGGCGGCGGCTTCCTGGGTCGTCCCGACCTCGCCGGCTTCGCGGCGCTCGGCGCGCTGTGCTCGGCCTTCGGCCGCTACGAACCATATCCGCGCCGCGCCGGCAAGATCGCGCTGGTGAGTGCGCTGATCGTCGCGTACGCATCGTTCGGAGCACTTCTCGGCGCGACCACGACGTCCGCCGCCGTACAAGTACTTGCAATATCGGTCTCGGCCGGCGTCGCAGCCATGGTGCTCGCCGCGTTCGCAATCACCGGTCCAGGTGCGGTCATCCTGATCTTCGCATCGACAGCGGCGGTCGCTTTCTCCCACACCGAAGCCGACATCGCCACGGTGTGCACGACGGTCACTGTCGGTGCCGCTGTCGGGTGGGTGGCCTCGATGCTGCCTGCCCTCGTCCACCCTGTCGGACCTGCGCAGCTTGCAGTGGCGCGAGCACTCGCTGCCGTCGACTCCCGGCAACAGGATGCGGCTCGCGCGGCCATCGCGCGAGCCCGGACCGTCGTCGCGCTGAACACCGGCACCCGCGCGCACCGACTCGGACTGGTGACACTCCTCGACGACGCCGAAGCCCTCCTCGACGCATGGGCGAACGGCGACGACCCGACGCACGCGAGTGACGTTCTCGCTCACGAACGAGAACTCCGCAAGATGCGACGCTACAACGCACTCGAAGTCCGCGCAGCGCAGTTCGACACACCGCCGCGGAACTTCTTCGCGGCAGGACTGACGCAGCTCACTTCGCCGGCGCTGGTGGTCAATGCCGCCCGAATCACCGTTGCCGCAGCGCTGGCTGCTTGGTGCGCAACACTTTTCGGATTCGAACACCCACTGTGGGCAACGATGGGTGCGATTGCAGCAATGCAAGGAATCACGTTCCACACCACCGTCCAGCGCGGCATCCAGCGACTGCTCGGCAATATCGGTGGCGCGATCTTCGCAGCCGGACTGATCGCTCTGTCACTCGGATACTGGCAGACCGTCGTTGCGATCGTCGTGCTGCAGATCGCCGCCGAGCTGCTCGTGCTCAAGAGCTACGCCTTGACCACGCTCGCCATCACGCCGATGGCCCTGTTGCTGACCGGACTGGCCGGTCACCTGACGCCGGCAGTGACCATCAGCCGCATCGGCGACACGCTGATCGGAGTTCTCATCGGCATCGTGATCGCGGCACTCACCATCGAGCGAGCCGATCGATACCATCGGAGCTGACCACCGCGGCGTCAGGACGAGGTCAGGCCAGAATCTCGGCAACCGGCGTCGACGCGCGACCGATCAGCTTCTGCAGATCTCCGGAATCCGTGTCGAGATCTCCGCGAGCAACGCCAGCGTCGGCACTGGCCAGCATCTCGGCGACGAAGCTGGGCAGGCCCGCACCTTCGAGAATCGAGCGGTACTCGGCCTCGGGAACATCTTTGTAGACGACGGGTTTGCCGGACACCTGGGCGATGACGGCGGCCAGCTCGGTGTAGGTCAGACGCTCGTTGCCACCCAGCTCGTAGATCCGGCCCTCGTGGCCCTCCGACAACAGAACCTGCACTGCCGCCGCCGCGAAGTCGGCTCGCGAGGCTGCGGCGAGCTTTCCGTCTGCTGCCGCGCCGAGTAGGACGCCGCTGCCGATGATCTGCTGCAGGGAACCCTCGTAGTTCTCCCAGTACCAGCCGTTGCGCAGGAGAACGGACGGGATCGACGACGCCGCGAGCCGCTGCTCGGTTGCGACATGCTCCACCGCGAGGCTGACTCCGGAGGTGTCCGCCTTCAGGAGCGATGTGTAGGCGATCAGGGAAACGCCTGCGGCCTCGGCCGCATCGATCACGTTGGTGTGCTGTGCAACCCGCTGACCGATGTCCGAGCCCGATACCAACAGAAGCTTGTCCACACCGGCGAGAGCGGAACGCAGGGCGTCGACGTCACCGTAGTCGGCAACTCGCACCTGGACGCCGCGATCGACCAAGCTCTTCGCCTTGGCCTCGTCGCGGACGATCGCAACGATGTCCGAGGCAGCGAAGCCCCGCTCGATCAAACCATCGACGACGAGCCCGCCGAAGTGTCCGGTTGCGCCTGTTACTGCAGTAGTCATGCCCACTCCTTGGTTGTTCCTTCAAGTCCTCAACTACTATGCACTTACTGTTTCGATAGTGCAACCGCTAGCGACAGTGCATACAGAAGTGCATGCGCTACCATTGCCGAATGAGCGAAGCCGATACCTCTATCGAGGCCGACGTCTTCGCGCGGAATTGTTCGTCGCGCGAGGCGCTGCACAACGCAACCAGCAGATGGGGCATCCTTGCCCTCGCGGCCCTCGCAGAAGGTGACTACCGATTCAATGCGCTACGCCGGCGGGTCGACGGCGTCAGCGAGCGCATGCTTTCCCAGACCCTCCATACGCTCGAACGCGACGGGCTTGTCGTGCGTACGGTTCTGGAGTCGATTCCACCGAAAGTCGAGTACAGCCTGACGCCACTCGGACGCGGCGTCGCCGAGCAGTTGACCAGCTTGATCGAGCTGATGCAGTCCAATCTTCCGGCCGTCCTGGCAGCGCGCGCCGAGCACGACGCGCGCTGATCACGCCGGGACTACCACGCACCACTCGTTGCCCTCTGGATCGAGCAGTACTTGGAACGATCCAGCCGTGCCGGAATGGACATCCCCTACCACCGTCGCGCCCAGCTCCGTTGCCGCGCGCGTCGCTGCGGCGATGTCCGTGACGACAACGTCCAGATGTAGGCGGTTCTTCACTGTCTTCGCCTCGGGGACTCGCTGCAGCGCGATGCGGGTGAAGCCTGGAACATCGACGTAGTGCCATGCCGGATCGCGCACGGCCGGTACCCCGCCGAGCACGCCCGCCCAGAACGTGGCCAACACGGCCGGTTCCGCGCAGTCGATCACAACCTCGTCGATTCTCCCGATCATGATCGGATCGTATCGGGCTCACAGCGGCGAGGTGCGGTGCTACCGTGCAGTTCGACCAGCCGAGAGGGGCACGTACCAGGTGATCGGGAGAAGATCTTTCCTTGCCGCAACCGGTGTTGCCGCTCTCGGAAGCGTTGCGCTCGGGTCTGGTCGGGCATCGGCGTCGCCGAGTGGCCTGGATGTAGGCCGGGGCATCGGCGACATGACCGGCGAACCGTTGGGTGCCGGGATGAACGGCTATGCGGTACTGGAACAGTCGTCTGCCGGCCTTCATCTACGTCAGCGTGCCCGGGCGTTCGTTTTCGTGGACACCGCGTCGGGTGCGCGCCTTGCCCACGTGACGTGCGAGGTCGGCCTGATGTTCGAGAGCATCTTCGAGGAAGTACTCACCCGACTCTCGTCGCGCTTCGGCGACCTCTATCACCGCGGAAACGTGCTGCTGTCGGCAACGCACACCCATGCTGCCCCAGGTGGGACTGACTCTCATCTGCTCGTGGACATCACGACTCTCGGATTTCGTCCGATCACGTTCGACGCCAATGTTTCCGGAATAGTCGACGCAATCAGTCGGGCGCACGAGGACGTACGACCAGGACAAGTACGCATCACCACCGGCTCGCTGCACGACGCAGGCGTCAACCGATCACCCGTGGCGTTCGACCGAAATCCGGACAAGGATCGGCTGCCGACGAGAATCGATCCTCGTTCGGTCAATCTTCAGCTCGAACGAGACGGAGAATTGGTCGGCATCATCAATTGGTTTGCCACACACGGCACCTCGATGACGGCAACCAATCTGCTCGTCAGCAGCGACAACAAGGGGTACGCGGCCTGGCACTGGGAGCGAGAAGTCGCCGGGGTCGACTACTCGAACCCCAGTTTCGTCGCTGCCTTCTGCCAGAGCACCCCCGGCGACATCTCCCCCAATCTCGACAAACAGCCGGGAACCGGACCCACCACGGACGAGTTCGAGAACACCCGCATCGTCGGAATGCGCCAATTCGACACCGCACGTGGACATACCGGCGATGCAGGTGCATCGTCGGACAACGGAATCGACATACGGTGGATGTATGCGGACTTCTCCGCGATCACCGTCCGCCCCGAATTCACCGGAGACGGCCGCACACACACGACGAGTCCTGCTGCCCTCGGTGCCGCGTTCGCCGCCTCGAGTCAGGAAGATGGCGGAGGTCTACCCGAACTCGGACTGGCAGAAGGTGAGCGAGGGGGCAATCCCGCGTTGGCTGCGTTGAGTTCGGTGGTCATGCCGCAGTGGCTTCGCGACGCCCATGCGCCGAAGGACGTCGTCCTGCCGGTCGGGCTGATCCCCGGAATCGTCCAACAGGTGTTTCCATTCCATCTTGCGCGCATCGGATCCTTCTACCTGTTCACCTGCCCGTTCGAGCCGACGGTCATGGCCGGGTCGAGGTTGCGTACCGCGCTCGCGAACACGCTCGGAGTGGACCCCGAGCTTGTTGTCGTGCAGGGCTATACCAACGGCTACGGCCACTACGTCACCACTCCCGAGGAGTACGACCAGCAGGACTACGAGGGAGGTGCGACGGCATTCGGACGCTGGCAGCTACCCGCGACACTGCAGATCGCCGTCGATCTGGCATCGGCCATGCGTGACGATCGTCCCGTGCCGACCGGCGCGAAGGAGCGCGATCTCACCGGCATCGTTCCGACGTCACCTGGCGGAGTACCCGTCGTCGACATCGCTTCCCCCGGAACCGAGTTCGGTCAGGTCTTGACCCAACCCGCACCGTCGTACGCCCCCGGGCAGCGCGTCTCCGTTCGGTTCTCCGGCGCGAACCCGAACTCGAATCTCCGGCGAGACGACACCTATCTCGCCGTCGAGTCTGCCCAGGGCATCGAGTGGCGGCGCGTGTACGACGACGGCGATTGGTTCACCAAGATCCTGTTCGAGAACGTCGGCCCCATCACGACGTCGACCGTCGTCTGGGACATTCCACCCGGCCAACATCCCGGTCGCTACCGAATCGTGTATTTCGGCGATTCCCGCGCGCTCGACGGGCACCTGACGCCGTTCGTGGGCACCTCTACGGAGTTCGAGGTCAGCTGAGCAGTGTGTGGCCTCGACGACGTCAGGGCTCCAGCAGTGACCCCAGCATCCGTGCCGTCAGGGCAACTACCATCTCCTGATCGGCAGAGGCCAGCTCCTCCAATGTTCCTGCGGCTCGGCCGAGAGCAACGCCCGACAGCGCCGCAACCGCCATCTGTGCACGCAATCTAGGCGAGTCGAGACCTGCGTCCCGCATGCGCCTTTCGAGTCCCGCGGTCAGACGCTTGTCCACTCGATCGGCCGCCGCCGATTGCACGGACGGGTCGTCGTGTGCTCGCATGACAGCTTGCAGGACCGGGCCGGACCCCTGCCGACTCACCCTTCCGATCGTCTCCCCGATACGCGCCGGATCGGCGATGTGAGCGAGGTCCGGACCGGTGTCGTCGGTCGGCAGCGTCTCCAGATACAGCGCGGCTTTGTTGCCGAAGTACCGTGCGATGAGAGCAGAGTCGACGCCGGCGCGGTCACCGATGTCACGGATCGTGGTCGTCTCGTATCCACGCTCCCCGAAGAGTACGGCTGCGGCATCGAGCAAGTTCTGCCGTGTCCGTGCGGAGTTCCTGGTCCGTGCTTCAGGTTTCACTACATTTTCAGAACCCATTGCGCGCTCCCATGTCGCGGTGGCTGTCGATATCGTAGACGAATCCGCCGGTCGCGGCCGATTCGACACTCTCGTCGATCAACTCCTCACGCACGCGAACGGTCCGCCGTCGGGCGTAGGACAGCGTGAGCGCCAACAGGGCCGTCACAACCCACAGGCCAACTCCCACCACGATGACCGTCGAGTATCCGTTATCCGTGGGATAGAGCTGCCCCGGCAGCGTGTACCCCGCGAGAACTGTTGCGCTGAGAGCGCTTCCGACAGCACCACCGACCGTTCGGGTCACCTGGTTGACACCGAGGGCACTCCCGGTCTCGTGAGCGGGGACGGCACTGACGATGAAGGCGGGCATCGCTGCGAAAGTGAATCCGACTCCCAGCCCGGCAATTCCCATGACCACGAACACGATCCACAGATCCGAACGGCCGAAAAGCAGGAGCACGAGTGCCGCGACGAATGCCAGCGCACCGACGGGCATGATCAGGTTGCGCGGCAACCATCGACTCGTTGTCGGGACAAGCTTGTTGGCGACGACACTCGCCAGCGAGAACGGAACGAGGACCAGCCCCGCGATCATCGCCGACCGACCGAGCCCGTATCCGGTATCCGTCGGCGTCTGGACGAAACGGATGACCGTCGAAGACATCACGAACATCCCTATCCCGGCGAGCAATCCGGTGACGTCCGCAGTCAGCACGGATCGGTTGCGCAGCAACCTAAGTTGAACGATCGGGTGATCGCAGCCCAACTCGTGGCGGGCCCACGAGGCCAGAATCACCGCTCCCAGCACGGCGCACGACAACAGCGGCACCGAAGTCCAACCCCACTGGCCTCCCAAACTGATGGCAATCAGCAGCGCGGTGAGCCCAGCCCCCAGCGCGAGCGCCCCGACCACATCGAGCGGGTGCCGCTCCAGATGGCCGCTGCCCGGGACCACGACGATCGCACCGATCAGGACGATCGTCGTCGCGAGAGCGGCAACGACGAAGCACGCATGGAACCCCCAGAAGTGCGCTATGACGCCGGTCAGCGGGTACCCGAGTCCGATGCCGGCAACCGCGGTGACGGACAGCGCAGCAACGCACGCTCGCGCACGGTGCGCATCGAGGTGATCACGAGCGACGGCCATCGCCAGCGGCATCAGACCGAGACCGATTCCCTGCAGGCCGCGTCCGACGATGAGCATCGCGAAATTGCCGGGGATCGCCGCGAACACGCAGCCGACCAACACGACGGCCAGTGCGCCGATCACGACCGGTCGACGCCGGGGTCCGTCACCGAGGCGTCCGAGCACGGGCACCGTGACCGCTCCGGTCAACATCGCGATGGTCAACGACCACTGTGCGGCTGTGAACGAGACCCCGTAGGTCTGGGCGACCGTCGGAATGAGCGGCGCTCCGACGCTGCTCACGACCGCGACGATGGTGCAGACAGCGATCAGGATCGGCACGAGGGCGCGATCGCGCGTCGACCGGCGGGTGTCTACACCCTGTTTGTCATCGATCGATGTCATCAGGTGATGATAAGCCCCAGCGCTCGAAGTTACCGAAAGGAGATCATTTGGTTACCCCTCCGTGATCAGTGCTGCGCTCTGCCGTGTCGGACGAAGCGGACTGTTGGGTGTACGGGGTGAACACGGCCTCGACCGGCACGACCTATAGGGAGGACTTCATGACCAGGACACTCGGAACCACCCTCACCAGATCGATCGGCGGAGCGGCTGCGCTCGGAATTGCAGGCGCATGCGCACTTCTACTGCCCGGCACAGCGTCGGCCGCCCCCGTCGGATGTACGACCGCACCCGGCGGAATGGTCGAGACCGGCCTCGGCGGCACCTCCCAGTGCGACAGCGCGGCCGACTCTACGAGCGCAGCGGCGGGATACGGTGTCGACGGCTGGGGTTCGGCAACAGCCCTCGGCAACGCCGCCGCCCTGGCTCTCGGAATCAACGGGGGCACTGCGGTAGCGGACGGCTCGGTGGGTGCCGGACCGGCAACCATCGCAATCGGCCCGGGCAGCGTTGCCGTCAACGAAGGCATCGGTCCCGGCCTGTCCATCGCCGTCGCGGGACCCGGCGCGACCATCACCCTGACCCCGACAGGCGCCGTGTGCGAGGGCCCCGGAATCGCGGGGAGTTTCACCACACTGCAGGGATGCATAGGCTAGATCATCACTTGACGGAAGCCTTCTCGCGCTCCGACTTTCGCGCACGGCGTGAGCGGAGCGCGACGAAGGCCTTGGCTCCGAATGGCGCCGCGAGCAAAATGATGACCAATCGGACGACCTGGACCGCGGCTACGAACGTGACGTTCACCCCGCTCGCCGCCGACACCGCCAGCACGGCCGAGAGTCCACCGGGCGTAGTCGCCAGATAGCCTTCCAACAAGCTTGTTCCGGTCAGGCTCGACAGCATCAGTCCCAGCAACGCACACACCACGCCCAGTACGAGGACGAGCAGAATCGCCCACGGCAGAACTCTGCCGACCGCCCTCACGCTGTCGCCGGTGAACGCCAGCCCCGCTTGCCATCCGATCAGCACGAACGCGATCGGCAGCAGAATCGTGGGCGCGGACACCGAGTCGATCCATCCCGACAGCTCCAACGCGCCGGATGCGCCCAGCGGACCCAGCGTGGCAGGTGCAGGTAGGTGAACGAGTCGCCCGACGCCGATGCCGACACCGATGCATCCCGCGACCACCAGAAGGTCTACGTACCAAACGCTTCCACCTTCGGCGGCGGGCACGGCTGCACCCGAGCCTGCCCCGAAGAGAACAGTTGCGACCACGGGCATCGTGACGATGATCAACCCGACACGCACGTACTGAATCACGGCGACGATGCGTTCGTCGCCGCCCAGTTCGCGAGAGATCGCGACCAACCCCTGCGCGCCACCGGCAATCATCGACAACGCACCGGTCACAGCGTCGACGTCTCGATGCGCAGCCAGCAGGAACCCGGCTGCGACGCTGACCACGAGGGTCGCGACACAGACTGCGAGCGCCGGCAACCAACTCGAACCGAGCGCCGAGAGCGTCTCCGTATCGATCATGAAGCCGATGCTCACCGCGAGAATCCCCTGCGCGAGCATTCCAACCGGCCTGGGAATCCGCTCCGGTCCGATACCTCGGACTGCCAGCACCGCCGCGACCACCAGCGATGCGAACAGTGCCGCGGCCGACAGACCCGCGAAGGCCAGGACCGTCCACACCGCGCCGGTGGCGAGGGCGAGTCCGGCCCACCGAAGTGCAGAGTTCCGCATCGACACCATTCGCATATAGTAAGACTACTCTTAGCTTTATCGAGGTCAAATCCAACACAATCGCGCATTGAACTACGGGAATTCTTACCAATGTCCGTGCACCGGCGATCACCTGGCACTCTTGTGACCTGCACGCCAGGCCGCAACGGGCGTCACCATCCACGAGAGGGGTCATGCGCATGGGCACCGAGAGGCTCGCGTCGAACGCGTCGGAACTGCGTGAAGCGATGCTCGCATTGACTCGGCGACTCCGACGCCAACGCCCACAGCACTACCTCACCCCGAGCCAGATGCAGATCCTCGGCGACGTGGAACGCAGCGGAGGTTCGAGCGCACCGGTCGACCTAGCCGCGATGCAGGGGGTTCGGATTCAATCATTGACGAGCAATCTCAATTCGCTCGAAGCGGAAGGACTCGTCACTCGCAGCCCCGACCCCAGCGATCGACGCCGACTACTGATTCGCATCACCGATGCCGGCACCGCTCTGGTCGCCGCCGACCGAGAGCAGCGGGACAGCTGGCTCGCGCAGGCCATGGAATCCGAACTCGGCCAACTCGAGCGCGACGTGCTTCACCTCGCGGCCCCCATCCTCTGGAAACTCGCGCGACGCCCCGAAAACAATGTGGCGGTTGACCTCCGACCCCGTTCTGAGGAAGCATGAGAGCCAGAACACACCTTCTGCAGCCGTGATGGCTGCGGGCCGAAAACAGGAGCTCTCCCGATGATGTCCTACTTGCTCTACGACGCGCTTCTCCCCCAGCTCGGTCACGACGCTGCGACGTATTGGGCGACCTCGCTCGTGTTCGACGCGCGTCAGTTCTGTCAGGTCGACATGGCCGCCGTGGCCAGTGCGTCTGTGGGGAGTAGCCGGGAGAGAACATCCGACAGCGTCACGACGCCGACTGTCCGGTCCCCGTCGACCACGAGCGCGAGGTGGCTGCTTGTCTCTCGCATCTTCGCGAGCGCGACATAGACCGGGGTGTTCGTCTCGAGCGTGAACACCGGGCGGGTGACGTCCGCGAGATCGACATCGCCGTTGAGCGTGTCGCGAACGTGCACGACGCCGCTCACCTTCTCGCCGTCACGCACCAGGATGCGCAGATGACCCGACTCGAGCGACGCAGTTCGCACGTCGGCGATCGTTGCCGTGGACAGCACCGACGTCGACACGCCGGGCGTGCCGATGAGGTCGCCCACGGTGAGTTTCTGCAGTTCGAGCGCTCCGGAAATCTGAACGGAGTAGCTCGCGTCGAGAGCCCCCACGTTGACCGAATGCTCCACCAACTGACGTAGGTCGTCCGGGTTCTGGCCCGACGCAACCGTGTCGGCAGGCTCCACGCCGACTCTGCGCAAACACCAGTTCGCCATGTTGTTGAGCAGAATCAGGATCGGCCGAGTCACGAACATGAAGCCACGCATCGGGAGGGCCAGCATCGTCGCCGACTTCTCCGGGTGCGCGATCGCCCACGACTTCGGCGCCATCTCACCGACCACGAGATGCAGGAACGTGACGATGATCAGTGCGAGTACGAACCCCGCAACGTCGGCCACCCAGTACGGGATTCCCCACGACTCGAACGCCGGCGTGAGCCAATGGTGCACAGCCGGTTTGGTCGTCGCACCCAACGCCAGGGTGCACAGGGTGATGCCGAGCTGCGAGCCTGCCAACAGAACCGTCAGCTCACTGGAACTTCGCAGTGCCGCACGAGCGGAACGACTGGTCATGGCCGCATCTTCGAGGCGATGACGCTTGGCAGCGAGCAATGCGAACTCGACGGCGACGAAGAATGCACTGGCCGCGATGAGGCCGACGGTGACCGCCAGGATTACCCAGGGATTGCTCATCGGTGGTTGTCCATTTCTCGCTCGTCGGAGCGTTCACGTTGACCGACTTCCAGACGTACGGACGAAGGAACGTAATTGTCGATCTCGAGCACCTCGACGGAGACGAACCTCTCGGGCGCCTCGTCGTCGTCACCGATCAGGTCAGCGGAATCTGCGGGCAGATCGACCTCGATCTTGGTGCCCACCTCCGGCAACGAGCCGTAGTGCGTGATGACGAAGCCTGCGATCGTCTCGTAGTCACCTGCGGGAAGGTCATGGTCGATGGACCGTTCGACTTCGTCGATGTGGATCTCACCCGACATCGTCCAGGTGCCGTCCTCGGCCACGATCGGCGTCGTATCGAGTTCGTCGATGTCGTGCTCGTCGGTGATCTCGCCGACGAGTTCCTCGGCGAGATCCTCGATGGTGATGACGCCGGTCAGTCCGCCGTACTCGTCGATGACACAGGCGAGTTGGTTCTTCGAACCGCGCAACTCGAGCACGGCGGCAGGAAGCGCCTGGGTCTCGGGAAGGATGAGCGCGGGGCGCACGTACTCGCTGACCGCGACGTTGCCGCGATCGGTGACTGCCAGGATGTCCTGCAGATGCACTACGCCGACGATTCCATCGTCCTCGTCGAGCACCGGATAGCGCGAATGTTCCTGCCCCATCAGGGCTCTGATGTCGGCAAGGGTGTCCGTAGCACGTACGGTCGCCGCACGGGAACGCGGAATCATCGCGTGCTCGACCGTCCGAGTCGGAAAGTCGAGAATACGATCCAGAAGGTCCGACAGCTCGTCGGGCAGATCACCGGAATCCTTGGATTCAGCGACGATGTGCTCGAGGTCGCGCGGCGTCGCGGAGTGCTCGACGTCGTGCACCGGCTCGATCTTCAGCGCTTTGAGCAGCAAGTTCGACGCGTGGTCGAAAATAGTGATGAGCCAGCCGAACAGCTTCAGGTAGATCGTGGTCGACAGCGACAACCAACGCGCCACCGGTTCGGGACGCGCGATCGCGAAGTTCTTGGGAAACAGCTCACCGAAGAGCATCTGCACGAACGTCGAGAACAACAACGCAAGGACTGTGCCGACGGTGACGCCGACTGCGGTAGGGATTCCCACGCCGCCGAGCATGGTGCCGAGTGACTGTCCGATCAGTGGTTCGGCCACGTAACCCACGAGAAGGCCGGTCACTGTGATGCCCAATTGAGCACCGGACAGCATGAACGATGTTCGTTTGGTGACTTGGAGTGTGCGGCGGGCACCTGCATCTCCGGCTTCGGCGCGGGCCTTGAGCCGGGAGCGGTCCACCGTCATGTACGCGAATTCCTGAGCCACGAAGTAGCCGGTGGCCACGGTGATCAGGAAGACGACGAGGATGCCGAGCAAGAGAGTGAGCAACACGCTCATTCGCCGGACACCGCCTCGCACGTCGTCGACGTCGTGCGGGGAGCCGTGTCCGGCCCGGGTTTATCGCTGTCCATGAATCCTCTGCTTGTGGTGGTGGTCGGTAATGTCCGATTCTAGCGGGTCACTCAGCGCTCACGGAGCCTTCACGACCAAAACGGGAACTGGACTGTCGAGTAACACTCGCTGCACGGTGCTGCCCATCAGGAATTTGCCGACCGCCGAGCGTCGACGCGAGCCGATCACCAACAGTGACGCTCCCGTGTCCGCAACGAGGTCGACGATTGCGCCTGCGGGATCGCCGGCGTCCGGTTCGACCCGAACAGAGAACTCGGCGTCCGAGATTCCGCGACTGGCCAAGACCTGCCGAGTTGCGAGTGTTGTTGCCTCCCTGTCCTCTTCGGTGACCGAGTTGGCATCGACCACGGTCAGGGCGATCAACTCCAGGCCGCGTAGCTTCGCCTCTTCGACCGCCCGAACGAGGGCCTCGCGACCTTCGGGTGAGTCGCTCGTGACCACGGCTACCGACATTGTGTCTCCATTCGTTTGCTGCAGTTGATTGGACTAATCGGACAAAGCGTATCTACAGTTGCACTGTGACACATCACACGAAAGGCTTTTGATGGAGTTCTCGCCCACTCTGTCCAAATCTATTCTCGCAGTCGCAGTGATCGGTGCGGTGACCGTCGCGGGCATTGATGCGAGCCGCAGTGAGAGCGGCTCCGACGCCCGCGCGAAACTGACGTTGATCGCGCCAGCCGCCGCCGGCGGCGGCTGGGATCTCGTTGCACGCGAAGCACAGCAGGCGATGCGCTCGGACAACATCGTCAACAACGCGCAAGTGGTCAACGTGCCGGGCGCAGGCGGCACGATCGGACTCAGCCAGCTCGAAGCCCTGTCCGGTCAGTCGACGACGATGATGGTCACCGGCACCGTCATGCTCGGTGGAATCGCGATCAACAACTCCGAGACCACGCTGGCCGACACGGTGCCCATAGCCAAACTCGCCGAGGACTTCGAAGTGTTCGTCGTTCCGAAGGACTCGCCATACCAGAGCGTCGAGGACATGATCGCGGCCTGGCGAGAGAACCCGGGTGGCTTACCCATCGGCGGTGGTTCCCTCGGCGGCATCGACCACATCGTTGCCGGGCAGTTGGCGCAACAAGCCGACATCGATCCGGCGGCGATCAACTACATCGCCTACTCCGGCGGCGGCGAGGTGCTCACCGCACTGCTCTCGAACACCGTCGGCGTTGCGGTGAGCGGCTTCAACGACTTTCGCGATCAGATCGAAGCCGGCAACGTCCGTGCACTCGCCGTCGCGGCACCGGAGCCGGTGGAAGGAATCGACGTCGACACCTTCGCCGAACTCGGATACGACGTCGACCTGGTCAACTGGCGCGGTTTCGTCGCACCACCCGGGATTTCCGACGAGGACCGCCAAACACTGATCGATATCGTCACCGAAATGTCGGAGACCGAGCAGTGGGCCAGCGCCATCGAACGAAATCGATGGAAAGAATCCTTCATGACCGGTGATGAGTTCGGCGAGTTCCTCGAGACCGAACAATCCCGCATCACGGACATCCTTCGAGAGTTGGGACTCGTATGACCTCCGAGACGAAGTCCTCCCCGGGCAACGATCCCGTTGTTCCGTCCAAAACCCCCGAGGCTTCGTTCTGGACCGGCCGCAGTGGCCTCGTCGTCCCGGCACTGCTCGTTGCCCTCGGTGCATTTCTGGTCTACGGCACGGTGACGATGACCGTCCCGGAAACAGCGACATCGCCAGGCCCACAGGTATTCCCGTCGATCGTTGCCGGCGGATGCTTCATCATTGCAATCCTCGTTACGATCCAGCTGATCCTCAAACCCGACGTCATAGACCGCGGGGTAGACGCCAACGGCGTAGCGCACACGGGCAGCGTCAGCAACTGGCGCACAACGGGGATCACCGTCGCCTCGGTGGCCGTCTTCATCGTTCTGCTGGACCCGCTCGGGTGGGTTCTGGCCGGTGCACTCCTGTTCTGGGGTGTGTCGATCGGACTCGGTAGCCGTCGGTACGTGTTCGACGCCGCCATCGCATTGTTGGTCTCCTCCGCGGTGCAGATCGCGTTTTCGGGCGGACTCGGACTCACTCTCCCCGGTGGCATTCTGGCGGAGGTGTTCTGATGGATTCGTTGAGCAATCTCCTCGAGGGCTTCGGGACTGCCCTGACGCCGATGAACCTCGTGTGGGTTCTCGTCGGCGCCATGCTCGGTACTGCGGTGGGCGTGCTCCCCGGCCTCGGTTCAGCCATGGCCGTCGCACTGTTGCTACCCGTCACGTTCACCCTCGACCCGACCGCAGCGCTCATCATGTTCGCCGGCGTGTATTTCGGTGGACTCTTCGGTGACTCCATCTCCGGCATCCTGATGAACACCCCCGGCAACAGCACCGCGATCGCGGGCACGTTCGAGGGCCACCGGATGGCGAAGAACGGCCGAGCGCCCCAGGCACTGGCCACGTCCGCGATCGGCGCCTTCATCGGTGGCATCGTCGCAACCACACTGGTCGTGTTCTTCGCACCCGCGCTGGCCGATCTTGCGACGAACTTCGGTCCTGCCGAGTACTTCGCGCTGGCCGTCTTCGCTTTCGTAGCAACCTCCGCGGTGGTATCGGACTCGGCGCTCAAGGGTCTGACTGCGCTGCTGATCGGCTTGACTCTCGCCGTCATCGGCATCGACGGCCCGTCCGGCGCGTCGCGCTTCACGTTCGAGGTGCCCGCGATGTTCGACGGCATCCACATCGTGGTCATCACCGTGGCCATGCTTGCTCTCGGTGAGGTGATCCACGTGGCATCGAAGATCGGACGCCCGGAGGACACCTCGCTCATCGCCTCCGAAGGTCGCCCCTTCCTGAGCCGGTCCGAGTTCCGGGATGCTCTCCCGGCCTGGCTGCGCGGTACCGCGTTCGGTGTCCCATTCGGGGTCATCCCGGCCGGCGGCGCCGAGGTACCGAGCTTCCTGGCCTACGGCACCGAGCGCAGGCTCGACCGCAACAGGAAAAATCCCATGTTCGGTAAGGGCGCCATCCGCGGGGTCGCCGGTCCGGAGGCAGCAGGCAACGCCACCGCCGGCACGGCGATGGGCGCACTCCTCGCGTTGGGTCTGCCGACATCGGCAACTGCAGCGATCATGCTTGCGGCGTTCCAGCAGTACGGGATGCAGCCGGGACCGTTGCTGTTCGAGCGCAGCGGCGAGATCGTGTGGGCCCTGATCGCCAGCCTGTTCGTCGCGATGGTGGTTCTACTCATCCTGAACCTGCCGTTTGCGCCGTTGTGGGCGAAGCTGCTGAAGATCCCCAAGAACTACTTGTACGCGGGGATTACCGTGTTCGCTGCCCTCGGCGTCTACGCATCGAGCGCGTCCACCGTGGATCTGATGTTCATGCTCGGTCTCGGCATCCTCGGGTTCATGATGCGGCGCTACGGCATTCCGCTTGCCCCGGTGCTGATCGCTGTCATCCTCGGCCCCCTGGCGGAGGACTCGCTGCGACGCGCGCTCGCCGTCAGCGAGGGTGACCCCACCATCCTCATCGGTAGCGAGATCACCGTCGTGCTCTACACGCTGCTGACGATCGCCATCGTCTTCACCATCGTCAGCAAGGTCCGTTCGCGCGCCAAGGTTGACTTCTGATCCCTGCGCCGGTGCCGAAAGCGCCCGCGCCAGTGCCGAAAAGCGCCCGCGCCAGTGGCACGGTTGAGTATGTTCCTGTGCACTCAACCGTGCCACTGCGGCGGAGCCGCGGCCTTCGAATGCCGGCTTACAGGATGTAGAGCATCTCCTGGTACGTCGGAAGCGGCCACAGATCGTCCGCCACCATTGCCTCGAGAACGTCGGCCGCAGATCGGACCGCGGCCATAGCCGGCAACAGAGCCTCTTTCGCGTGCTCTGCCTCGGCCAACGCATCCCCGCCCGGATCGCTTTCCAATGCAGATTTCAGCGATGCCAAGGCAGCTTTGAGTTCGCCGAGCGGAACAGTCACGGCTTCGAGCGCTGTCATGTCGGCATCGACGCCCGCGGCCTTGAGCGCAGACACGTTCTGCGCCAACTCGGTCTGGTAGCGAACAGCAGCCGGGAGGATGGACGTCTGTCCCATCTCCAGCGTCAACCGTGCTTCGACGAACACCGTCAACGCATACTGCTCCAGGCCGATCTCGTACCGCGAGTGCATCTCTCGGTGGTTGAAGACCTTGTACTTCTCGAAGAGCTCCATCGAGGACTCACTGATGAGCTCGGGGAGCGCGTCGAGCGTGGTTCGCAGGTTGGGCAGTCCGCGTGCCTCTGCTTCGACCTGCCAGTTGTCGGAGTAGCCGTCGCCGTTGAACACCACGGCGCCGTGCTCGGTGATGATTTCCGTCAGCAAGTTCTGCACGGCAGTATCGAAGTCGGTGCCGTCGGCGACGGCGGCTTCGAGGTTGGTCGCCATGTAGTCGAGGGCCTCGGCCATGATCGTATTGATCGTGACCATCGGACCGTTGACGGTCTGCATCGAACCGGGGGCACGGAACTCGAACCTGTTGCCCGTGAAGGCAAACGGGCTTGTGCGGTTGCGGTCGCCCGGATCGGTCGGCAGCACGGGCAGGGTGTCTGCACCGATCATCATGGTGCCCTTGCCCTTCGACGACGTTGCCGCGCCCTTGGCGATCTGGTCGAACACGTCGGCGAGCTGGTCGCCGAGGAAGATCGAGATGATCGCGGGCGGAGCCTCGTTGGCGCCGAGTCGGTGATCGTTGGTCGCCGACGCCACCGAGGCGCGCAGCAGACCACCGTATTTGTGGACGGCTCTGATTACTGCCGCACAGAACACCAGGAACTGCGCGTTGTCGTGCGGGTTGTCTCCAGGAACTAGCAGCGACCCGAGGTCGGAGTTGCCGAGCGAGAAGTTGACGTGTTTGCCGGAGCCGTTGACACCTTCGAACGGCTTCTCGTGGAACAGACATTCCATGCCGTGCTTCTTGGCGATCGTCTTGAACGTCGTCATCAGCAGCTGCTGGTGGTCCGCCGCGATATTGCCTCGCTCGAACATCGGCGCGATCTCGAACTGCCCCGGCGCAACCTCGTTGTGCCGAGTCTTCGCCGGAATGCCGAGCTTGAACAGCTCACGTTCGGTGTCCATCATGAAGCCGAGCACGCGCTCGGGGATCGCACCGAAGTAGTGATCGTCGAATTCCTGGCCCTTGGGCGGCTTCGAGCCGAAGAGCGTGCGTCCGGCGTTGAGCAGATCAGGCCGGGCGAGGAAGAAGTGCCGGTCGACAAGGAAGTACTCCTGCTCAGGACCGCAGAACGAGACGATGTTCTCGATGTTCTCGTGCCCGAAGAGCTTCAGGATTCGCTCGGCATGCCCGCCCATCGCCTGCTGCGAACGAAGCAGCGGCGTCTTGTGGTCGAGCGCTTCGCCGGTCATGGACACGAAGACCGTCGGGATACACAGCGTGTTGCCGTTGGGGTTCTCGAGAACGTATGCCGGGCTGGTGACGTCCCAGCCGGTGTAGCCGCGGGCCTCGAAGGTGTTCCGCAGACCGCCGTTGGGGAAGCTCGACGCGTCGGGCTCACCCTGAATGAGGGTCTTGCCGGCGAATTCGGCGAGCGCGCTGCCGTCACCGACGGGGTCGAAGAAGCTGTCGTGCTTCTCGGCCGTCAACCCGGTGAGAGGGTAGAAGACGTGCGCGTAGTGCGTCGCACCCTTCTCGAGAGCCCAATCCTTCATCGCCGACGCGACGGCGTCGGCCACCATGGGATCGAGCTTCTTGCCCTTGTCGATCGTCGCCATGACCGACTTGAACACGGACTTGGGAAGGCGCTTCTGCATGACGACCTTGCTGAAGACGTTCTCGCCGAAGATCTCGCCCGGCTTCTCGTCCCCGACAAAGCTCACCGCAGGCGGTACATATGCCTCGACGTCTTTGATCGCCTGCAGACGAACGGTATTTCCACTCATACGCTTACTACCCCTCGGCCTGTGCCCCACGGCTTGTTCGCGGAGCCAACCAGCGAACTGTACGAATCAGACGTAGCGGTGATGTTTCGCAACTGTGACCACTGCAATTCGCCCGTTACAGCTGTTCACGACGCATCGCGACCGACTCAGTCACACCTGTCTGGACAAATTTTGCATTTTGTCTAGACGGTTTACATTTTCGGTGTATTGTCATGTATCAAGTGATGGACACCACCGGTTCGCTCGGCCGGTGGGTCCGCCCGAACAAAGGAGATCCGTCGTGGCAACCCAGATGAGTCCGCAGTCGAATACCCCGGTCGACGAGTGGCGTGACAAGAAGCGATATCTCTGGCTCATGGGATTGGTGCCACCGACCGCGGTGTTCCTGGCCATCGGACTGATCTGGGCGTTCAACATGCTGGGCTGGAACGCTGTGTCACCGGTGTGGTGGTGGATCGGACCACTCCTGGTGTACGGACTGCTTCCGTTGCTCGACCTCTTCTTCGGCCCGGACGGGCAGAACCCGCCCGACGAGGTCATGGAAGCTCTGGAGAACGACAAGTACTACCGCTATTGCACGTACATCTACATCCCGTTCCAGCTCGCCAGCCTTGTCATCGCGTGCTACCTGTGGACTGCGGACAATCTCAGCTGGTTGGGAATCGACGGCGGACTCGGCCTGATGTCGAAGATCGGCCTGGCCATCAGCGTCGGCGTCATGGGAGGCGTCGGCATCAATACCGCCCACGAGATGGGGCACAAGAAAGACAGCCTCGAGCGCTGGCTGTCCAAAGTTACACTGGCCCAAACGTTCTACGGCCACTTCTACATCGAGCACAACCGTGGCCACCACGTACGCGTCGCCACCCCCGAGGATCCGGCGAGCTCCAAGTTCGGCGAAAGCTTCTGGCGCTTCCTCCCCCGCAGCGTGTGGGGCAGCCTGAAGTCCTCGTGGGAGATCGAGAAGACTCGGATGGAACGACTCGGCAAGCCCACGTGGAACATTCGCAACGACGTCCTCAACGCCTGGCTCATGTCCGTGGTCCTCTTCGGCGTCCTGACGGCAGTGTTCGGAGTCAGCATCCTCCCGTTCCTGGTCATCCAGGCTGTCTACGGCTTCTCGCTGCTCGAGACGGTGAACTACCTCGAGCACTACGGACTGCTCCGCGCCAAGACCGCCTCGGGCCGCTACGAGCGCTGCGCTCCTGCTCACAGCTGGAATTCCGATCACATCGTCACCAACATCTTTCTGTATCACCTCCAGCGACACAGTGATCACCACGCGAACCCGACTCGGCGCTATCAGACCTTGCGCAGCATGGAAGGTGCGCCGAACCTGCCGAGCGGCTACGCCAGCATGATCTCGCTCGCATACTTCCCGCCGATCTGGCGAAAGGTGATGGACCACAGGGTGTTGGAGCACTACCGAGGTGACATCACCGCCGTCAACATCGAGCCGAGCAAGCGCGAGAAGATCTTGGCCCGCTACGGCGCAGACTCGGGCAACGAGTGATGGCAGCGTACGAATGCCCCGTCTGCAACTACGTCTACGACGAGGCGGCAGGGGCACCGCGCGAGGGCTTCCCTCCAGGAACCGCCTGGGCAGACGTCGATGACAACTGGCCGTGCCCCGACTGCGGTGTACGGGAGAAGATCGACTTCGAACAGAAAGCAGGATGACATGTCCACCGACTTCAAGCTCTACCAGTGCATTCAGTGCGGGTTCGAATACGACGAGAAACTCGGCTGGCCCGAAGACGGAATCGAACCCGGCACCAAGTGGGACGACATCCCGGAAGACTGGAGCTGCCCCGACTGCGGTGCCGCCAAAGCGGACTTCTTCATGGTGGAGATCAGCCGACCATGACGGCGGTGGCTCGGGTCCACGCGTACACGGCGGATAGACTGGCCGTCGTGACAACCCATCCGGTGAACCCGAGCCCTTACAAGAGCGCGGCGACCAACCTGATGCGCACCACGATCCTCGACGGCTTGCACGATCTGCTGCTCGAACGCACGTGGTCGACGGTCAACATGACCGATGTCGCCAAAGCAGCCGGCATCAGCCGGCAGACGCTGTACAAGGAATTCGGCACACGCAAAGGCCTAGCTCAGGGGTACGCGCTTCGGCTCACCGACTCGTTCGTCTCGGCCGTCGACGATGCTGTGTATACCAATGAAGGTGACGCTCTGCGAACCCTGTACGTGGCGTTCACCGAGTTCTTCAGCCGAAGCGCCTCGGACCCACTCGTGCTCTCGATGCTCACCGACGATCCTCCCCCGGATCTGCTCAGGCTGGTCACGACCGAGAGCGGGATTCTCATCGAGCACGCCGCGGTCCGGTTGGCTCAAACCTTCGAGCGCAGTTGGCTTCGGGCGTCGGCTCACAACGCCGATGTCTTAGGCCGCACGGTGGTTCGGCTTGCCCTGAGCTACGTCTCCATGCCGCCGGACAACTCGGCCGATGTCGCGGCCGACCTCGCGTCGCTGCTGACGCCGTTCGTGGTCACCATCCAAGATACGGCGTAGGCGGGCCCGGGGTTTTCGGACCGAACGGCTGATTCAGTCACTTCAAGTGACCGAAAGGCTCGTTCGGTCACTCTGAGTGACTCAAAGGCTCGTTCGGTCGCCGCAAGTGACCGAAAGGCTCGTTCGGTCACCGGGACCCGTCGACCATCCCCAACGCAGCGTCGAGGATACTGTCCTCGGACAACAAAACCTCCAGTGCCGCGTCGCCGAGCGGGATGAAACTATCCTCGCTGGTGACCCTCCTGATCACGCCGTCGAATCCTGCGTCGACCAACGCCGTCACAACTCCTTCGCTCACTCCCCCGGACCTGCGGGTCTCGTCCACGACCACTACCTTGCCCGTCGCGCGCGCGTTATCGAGAATGTCGTCGACGGGTAGCGGTGCAAACCAACGAAGGTCGACGACGCGCACTCCGATACCCCGCTCCTGCAGTTGTCGTGCGACGCGAAGGCTCATCCTGACGCCGTTGCCGAACGTCACGATGGTGAGATCCGTTCCGTCCCCGTGCACTCCGGCCTGTCCGATTCGAACAGTCGTGGCGGTTCCCGATCCGAGCCATCCGCCGTCACCATCGTCGTGAAGATCGCGAGTGTGGTACAGCGCAATGGGTTCCAGGAATACACACACCGCACCGTCGCTGACCGCAGCGGCCGCGCAGGCGAGGAGCATCGCCGCGGCATCGTCGGGCCGGGACGGTGACGCGAGGACGATGCCGGGGATGTCACGCAGTGCGGCAATTGCGTTGTCGTTGTGGAAATGTCCACCGAACCCCTTCTGGTAACCGTAGCCTGCGACTCTGACGATCATCGGGTTGCGGTACTGCCGGTTGGAGAAGAACTGCAGCGTCGACGCCTCGCCTCGGATCTGGTCGGCGGCATTGTGCAGGTACGCGAGGTACTGAATCTCGGCAATGGGCAGAAGTCCGGAAACACCTGCACCGGTAGCCAATCCGAGTATCGCCTGCTCGTCGAGAACGGTGTCGAACACTCGCGTCGATCCCATCTTGGCCTGCAATCCGCGTGTGACGCCGTACACGCCGCCCTTGCGGGCAACGTCCTCGCCGAACAGTATCGACTGCGGATACATCGCCAGGATCTGCAGCAGCGCTGTGTTGATCGACTGCGCAAGGGTCGACCCGGCTGCCGATTCCGCACTGTCGGCTTCCGACCGACCAACTGCCGCGGCCAATTCGGTCAGTGGCGCCATCACAGCCGAGGTGCTGTCCAGTTGTGGACACCCGCACACGTCCCGGGCAGCGTCCATCACGTGTGTGCGCTTGGCCTCGTACATCTCGATGACCTCCTCCGCGGTGAGCACCTCGGCGTCGATGAGAAGACATGCGGTTCCGAGTACCGGGTCCCGTGAATACTCGGACGTGATCTCGGCCGGCGTTCGGTAGGCCGACTCGACGTCCGATCCCGCATGTCCCATCAGTCGCACCGTCGTGATGTGCAGAAACGCCGGTCGACGGTGACGGCGGACCCAGTCGACTGCGGCCGTCGATGCGTCGTACGCCGCCCCTAGATCGCTTCCGTCGGCGTGGAAATACTCGAGACCGGCGCGGCCGGCGAAGTTCGACGCGATCCATCCGGACGGGGTTCGCACGCTGATGCCGATCCCATTGTCCTCGCACACGAACAGCAGTGGCATCGAAACACCCTGGTAACCAGCATGTACGGCGGTGTTGATCGCGCCGACGGCCGTGGAGTGATTGGCCGAGGCGTCGCCGAAGCTGCACACCGTCACCGCATCACGCGGCCAGGGACAGTCCACCCCCAGCTTATGGGCACGCGCGGTCGAGAACGCGACCCCGACAGCACGCGGCAGGTGCGAGGAAATCGTCGACGTCTGGGGAATCACCGCGAGATCGGCGCGCCCGAACACCTTGTGCCTGCCGCCGGAGATCGGCTCCTCGGTCGCCGCCACGAGCCCGAGCAGCACGTCCCTGATCGGTTCGCTGCCGCCGACTTGCCTGGCGCGCTCGAGGAAGAAGGCCCCGGAACGGTAGTGCAGCAGAGCAGGATCCGTCGAGCGAAGCGCACCTGCCACCGCAGCGTTGGCCTCGTGCCCGGAGGAACCGATGGTGTAGTAGCCCTTGCCCTGCGAACGCAGCCACCGTGCCGCGAGATCGAGATGACGGCTGCCGAGTTGGGCATCGAACAGTTCCAGCGCGCGAACCGGCGTCAATGCCGCGTCGAGTGGCCGGAGCCTGGACGAAAAGGTCGACACAGTTGACAGGAAGTGCTCGTCGATCGCCTCGGCCATGGTGCCAGGATATGCGCCTCTACCGGGTTGTCACCAGAAGTCCGCCGCCCTCGGGTCGCTTCCAGGGTAAGAAGATCGCCACCACGACCGCACACGTCAACGCCGCGCCCACGGTGACGAACGAAGCAAGTTGGAAGCCCTCGAGCGACGCAGCCTTCATCGCGTACACCAACTCAGCTTTCTGAGTGGCGAACAGTGGGTTGGTCGGTGCCTTCACGATCTCGATGACGCTGACGACGGTCTCCCGTGCGAACGCCTTCTGATACGGCTCCATGATGGCGTCGGGAATCGCGTCGATCCTCGGTCCCACCTTGGTCGTGTAGATCGATGCGACGATGGAGCCGAGCACTGCCACACCAAGGGTCCCGCCGGCTTCGCGGGTCGTATCGTTGACTGCAGAACCGGCTCCCGCTTCGTCGAGCGACACCGAGGACATGATCGACTCCGTCGCCGGCCCCTGGACGATCGCGAGCCCGAGGCCCATCAATACCATGGAGATCAACACTGGTCCCATATAAGGGGTTTCGACTTCGACTTGTCCTGCGATGAACATCCCCGCGCTCATCACGAGCAACCCGAACACGATCACCGCAGTCGTCCCGATCCGCTGCGCAATGAGGGTTGCCACGGGTGCGCCGACCGCAATCGACGCTGCGAAGGGCAAAGAATGAATCCCGAACTCGAGCGGGCTGAGTTCCATCACGCCCTGGAAGTACTGGGTGATCATGAACAGAAAGCCGAACATGCTGAAGTAAGCCACGGCAATCGCTAGCGCCGGAAGCGAAAACCGCCTGATTCTGAACAGGTTCATGTCGAGAACCGGAGAGTCGGTGCGAAGTTCCCACCACACGAACGCCACGAGAGACAGCGCTCCGCCGATGTACGCGGCAACGCTGATCGTCGACAACCAGCCCTGATGCGGCGCCTCGATGATCGCCCAAACGAGCACGGTGATGCCGAGGAGGGACAACACGATTCCGATCGGGTCGTACTTCCCGACGTGCGAGGCGCGTGACTCGGGAACCACAGCGATCGTTGCTACGACCACCACAGCTGCCACCGGGATGTTGATCCAGAACACCGAATGCCACGAGAAGTGCTCGAGCAGAAAGCCGCCTGCGGTTGGACCGATGGCGATGGCGAACCCTGCCATCGCCGTCCACGCGGCAATGGCGAGTGCACGTTCCCTCGCGTCGGTGAAGATGTTGATGATCAAGGCGAGGGTCGCGGGGAACACTGCCGCTGCACACACGCCCATCGCGGCCCGAGCGACGACTACCTGACCGAGGTCTGCGGCCACCGCACCGAAGACCGACATCACTGCAATCCCGACGAGTCCGACGATCATGACCTTCTTGCGCCCGTACCGGTCCCCGAGATGCCCGAAAGCGAGCAACAGGCCCGCAAAGGTGAGCGTGTAGGCGTCGACGATCCATTGCAGTCCGCTGATGCTCGACCGCAACTGCAGACCCATCGATGGCAGCGCGACGTTGACGACGGTGTTGTCCAGCACGACGAGGAGTTCGGCTGCACAAATCACCACCAGCGCCGCCCAGCGCTGTCGAGTCGTGAGTACGGAACTTCTATGACGTGACACGACTGACTGAGACACAGGTTCAACCCCTTCGAATTATGACGCGCTCCATAGCGGCACGACTCGAAAGGTAGCTGTAACTTTGAGTAATAGCAATACCGGGTTCGGCCTTCAGCGACCATCCACGCCGTCGAGAGCCACCTCGAGCCACTGCAACAGCTCGACCTCCACGCGATCGAGAGCGACTGTGCTGCGCTGGGCTTTCGCCATGATCAAGGCGCCTTCGAACGAGGAAATGACCATCGTCGCGAGAGTCCGGGAGCGTTCCTGGGACAGACCACGCTGCCAGAGCGAAGCAGCAATGGAGTCCTCCCACGAGGTGAACGACTCCCCTGCGGCCGCAAGCGCCGCGGGGGAATTCGCACCCTCGAGCGCCGCGGGCGCGACCGGGCAGCCCGCGGTGAAATCGGTGGCTTCGAGCTGCACACGAAACCCGCCGATGATTGCTCGCAGAGTGGCTGCCGGGCCTTCGTTCGCCAGACCCGACGAGATCATCGACCCCATCAGGGCACCTGCAGTCCTCGTCGCCTCTTCCACGAGCTGCGGCTTTCCCCGGGGAAAATGATGATAGATCGACCCGCGAGGGGCGCCGGCATGCTCGATCACTTCAGCGAGAGACGTCGCCTCGACTCCTTTCTCACGAAACAGCAGCGCTGCACTCCGCAACATGTCGTCACGGGCAGTACTTCTACTCACAGCCCCTCCTCGAGTCCCCGGCTTGGCAAGCATTGACGTAACCGATGGTTACACATACGCTCGACAAAGCTATGCACATCAGCATAGCCGCCGCGCCCGCGATGAGGAGTCACCATGGACACAGACGAGCGAAGCGGAGTCAGCACCCTGTCCTCGCCGCTGACACTGTCATGCGGCCAGATACTTCCCAACCGAATCATGAAAGCTGCGCTGAGCGAGGGACTCGGCACACCCGACCACGCACCCGACATCAGACTGGAACGCCTCTACACGCAATGGGGAGCGGGCGGATACGGCCTGGTGGTGACCGGAAACGTCATGGTCGATCGGAAACACATCGGTGAGCCCGGCAACGTCGTCATCGAAGACGACCGCGACGTGGACGCACTCACGCGCTGGGCGAAATCGACTGGCGACGGCGGATCACCGGTATGGATGCAGCTCAATCACCCAGGACGGCAGGCGAATCCACTCGCTACCCACGCCACACCAGTCGCACCGTCGGCGATCGCCCCCAATATCCCCGGCATCCCCGCGCCGCGCGCCCTGACCGATTACGAGATCGACGACATCGTGGAGCGGTTCGCCATCGCCGCATCGGTTGCCGAGTCCGCAGGCTTCGACGGCGTACAGATACATGGAGCGCACGGATATCTTGTGTCGCAGTTCCTTTCACCCGCGGCGAACAAGCGCGAGGATCGATGGGGCGGCGACATCGACGGGCGCATGCAGTTCGTTCTCGAGGTGGTCCGCACCATCAGGGCGTCCGTCTCGCCGAGCTTCGCCGTCGGAATCAAGCTGAACTCGGCCGACTTCCAGAAGGGCGGGTTCACCGAGGAGGAGTCGCGGCTGGTCGTCGAGCATCTTGTCGGCGAGCGCATCGACCTGATCGAGATCAGCGGCGGCAGCTACGAGTCACCGGCGATGATGGGCCGCCCGGTGGCGGTCTCCGACAGCACGGCGAAGCGGGAGGCATACTTCCTGGACTATGCGCGAGAGGTGCGACGCGCCGCGGGCGACGTCCCCCTCGCCGTGACCGGGGGCTTTCGTACGAGATCGGCGATGAGCATGGCCGTCGGGTCGGGAGACTGCGACGTGGTCGGCCTCGGTAGGCCGACTGCAGTGGTGACGGCAGCGGGGCATGCCCTGATCCGTGACGACGTCGACCGTCTCGACTCGCCACAGATCACCCTCGGCCTTCCGAAGAAGTACGCAACGTCGAAGTCGCTCGACGGCGCTCTCGACCTGCAGTGGCACACCGATCAACTTCAACTGGTCGGAAACGGACAGGCCCCGGATCCGCATCGATCACTGTGGAAGACTGCCGCGACCATGGTGCAGCGCAACGGCATCGACGCGTTCCGCAGTCGACGGGGTGCCACCGGGGCGGATCCGACGCTGCGCAAGTTCAAGCGCGAGCGCTTTGTCGGTCGGTACTTCGCCAATCCGTTGATGCGTGGCCTGACGCGGGCAGGCGTGCAGGTGTCGCTGATGACCGACATCGAAACCGTCGGTCGTACAACCGGTCTCGCCCGACGCGTGCCGGTCTCGGCGAAGTTCGACGACACCGGGGCATGGATCATCTCCCAGCACGGCACCAGGTCCGGGTGGGGAGCGAACATCGCCGACGATCCAGCTGTCCGCCTCCGCGTCGGCAATCGTTGGCGCAGCGGTACTGCAGCGTTCGTTCACGACGACGACATCACAGCCCGGGCGCGATCCTTCGCGGGCAACCCGCTGCTCGGCCGGATTGTCGGTGCCACGTTCGCAGCGCTGCAGACGACGCCGATCACGGTGCGCGTGACGTTCGACTGAGTTACCGCCCAGTGGTTGAACCGACCGGGTACCGGCTATTCACTTCACATGACAACCGACAAAGCAGCCGACCGGGCAACCGGCAAAGCAGCAGAGCACGACGACGAACCGAAGGGTGGGCACCCGGGCCCAGTGGACGAGGGAAAGAACGGCGGCATGGCGACACGCGAATTGGCGCCGGAGCTCACCGAAGAGTGACCTGCCGTTGCGGTGTTACTGTATAACAGTCATACCGTCACACGACAGGATCCCGATGAACCTCTCCGACTACGACGCCGTGAGCTTCGATTGCTACGGAACCCTGATCGACTGGGAAAGCGGCATCACCGCCGTGTTGGCCCCGTGGGCGCGAGAGGTCGGGCTGACCGTGGGCGACGAAGACCTGCTGGCGACTTATGGGCAGAACGAAGCGCGGTCCCAGACCGAATCACCCACAGCGCTGTACCCCGAGATCCTCGCCGACGCCTTTCGTCGCACCGGCGAGGATCTCGGCGTGAGCGTGTCGAATCAGTGGGCGCAGAAACTGGGAAGTTCGGTCCCGGACTGGCCCGCGTTTCCCGACAGCCACGACGCACTCGCCTCGCTCGCCGAGAGATACACGCTCATCATCCTGTCGAACGTGCATCGCGCGGGGTTCGCCGGCAGCAATGCCCGACTCGACGTGCACTTCGACCGCATCATCACCGCCGAGGACGTCGGCGCGTACAAACCCGCCCCGAACCACTTCGAAGCGCTCGACGTGGCCCTTACCGAACTACAGATCCCCAAGGATCGGCTACTCCACGTCGCCCAGAGCCTGTTCCACGATCACGTTCCCGCGAAAACCCATGGCCTCGACTCGGTGTGGATCAACCGTCGCCATGATCGATCCGGCTGGGGCGCGACTCCCGAGCCCACGGGCGAGTTCACCTACGCAGTCGAATTCCCGTCCATGCGCGCGTTCGCCGAGGCGGCACAGGAAGCACGATGAACGTCCTCAACACCGTGTCGACCCGCGACGCGCTGGTCGACGAACTTCGAACGCTGATCCTGTCCGGCGAACTCGAGCCGGGAACACCACTCACCGAGACCGGTCTGTCGGAGAAATTCGGAGTAGCTCGACCCACGGTCCGTTCGGCGCTGCAAGTGCTCACAGCCCGACATCTCGCGGTGCAGTCCGAGGGACGGTCTTTGATCGTTCCCGATCTCGATATCTCGGACGTGCGCGATCTGTACTTCGTTCGACTGCCACTCGAACTCGAATGTGTATCGGCGATAGTCGAGCGCAACCTGTCGCTCGACGAAGCGCACGCGCAGCTGAGCGTCATGGAGCAACTACCGGACACTGCAGACTGGGTCCGACGGGTCGAGGCCCACACCGCGTTCCATGTCGCGATCGTCGACGCCGTCGGGAGTCCTCGATTGAGCCGGGTCTACTCGACGCTGCAGGACGAGATCCAGCTGTGCCTGGCACAGATCAAGGACTCCTATCCGCAGCGGCAGGAGTTGGCGATCGAGCACCGCGCGTTGCTCGACGACCTTCGATCCGGCGATCTGGACCGTGCTCGGGCGCAGATGCGCGCCCACTTGGCCGGCGCCGTCTCCAACTTCATCAGGCACAGTGCTAGCTGAGAACCTCGATGTCTTGCGGCACGGTCAGCGGCCGCGTTAGTGTGGTCAGACCACACCGAATCTGCACCAGCGAGGACCGTCGATGACTCAGCGCCACCTGCCCAAAATTCGCGATCTCGCACCGCTCATGCAGTTCCAGAAGCCGAGCTTCGATTTCAAGGCCAACCGCCTCGCCAAGGCCCAGACCGTCTACGACCTGCGCAAGATCGCGCAACGACGCACTCCACGAGCGGCATTCGACTACACCGAAGGCGCCGCCGAAGCCGAGATCTCACTTCGTCGGGCTCGCCAGGCATTCGAGGACATCGAATTCACCCCCTCGGTACTGCGCAACGTCGCAAACGTCTCGACCGGGTGGGATGTTCTCGGTGCTCCGGTGGCCCTGCCGTTCGGTATTGCACCCACCGGCTTCACCCGACTGATGCACACCGAGGGTGAAATCGGAGGTGCCCACGCGGCTGCGAAGCACGGAATTCCGTTTTCGTTGTCCACCATGGGCACTACCGCCATCGAGGACGTCAAAGCTGCAAACCCCAGGGGCCGCAACTGGTTTCAGTTGTACATGTGGAAAGACCGCGACCGTTCCATGGCACTCGTCGACAGGGCAGCGCACGCCGGATTCGACACACTCCTCGTCACCGTCGATGTTCCGGTAGCAGGAGCGCGGCTGCGCGACAGACGAAACGGCTTCTCCATTCCTCCGCAGCTGACTCTGGGAACCGTCGCGAACGCGATTCCACGTCCGTGGTGGTGGTACGACTTTCTGACCACCGACACACTGTCGTTCGCATCGCTCGACAAGTGGTCCGGAACCGTCGGCGAATTGCTTGATACGATGTTCGACCCCACAGTGGATTTCGACGACCTTCGCTGGATCAAGGAACAGTGGCCAGGAAAAATCGTCGTCAAGGGAATCCAGAACATCGCCGACGCCAAGAAGGTCGCCGACGTAGGCGTCGACGGCATCATCCTCTCCAACCACGGCGGCCGCCAACTGGATCGAGCGCCGATACCCTTCCACTTGCTACCCGAGGTCGTGAAGGAGGTCGGCAGCGAGTACGAAATCCATGTCGACACCGGCATCATGTCGGGAGCGGACGTCGTGGCAGCCGTCGCCCTCGGTGCGCGCTTCACACTTCTCGGACGGGCCTACCTGTACGGCCTCATGGCAGGCGGGGAGGACGGGGTGAACCGCATGATCGAGATCGTCGGTGAGCAGGTGAGCAGGACGATGCGGCTCCTCGGCGTCAGCTCGCTCGAAGAACTCACTCCCGAGCACGTCACTCAGCTGGTTCGGCTCGCCCCACGGGCGCTCACGCCTCGGTGATGCCCGGCCGCTGCTGACCGATCCGAGCGGCTCGACGCGTGAGATGGTGACGCTCGGCGAGGCTGGATGCCAGCCCAGCTGCTTCGACGTAAAGCCTTGCAGCCGTATGTAGATCACCTGCCTTCTCATGCAGGTGCGCCGACACTGCGGCATATCTCGGCACACTACGATCGACGGCCGCCAACTCGGCCAGTCCCGCCGCCGCGCCGTCGGCCTCCCCCACCGCAACCGCCCGATTCAACTGCACCACAGCGCTGCCGGTGATCCGTACCAGCTCGTCGTACCAGCTGACGATCTGCACCCAGTCGGTCTCCTCGACGCACTGTGCGTCGGCGTGCAGCGCTGCGATCGCGGCCTGCACCTGATACTCGCCGAGGCGGTCACGCGCGAGCGCTGCCTGCAGGATGTCGACGCCTTCGGCGACGAGAATTGTGTCCCACTGCGATCGGTCCTGCTCGGCCAGCGGGATCAGACTGCCGTCGAGTCGTGTCCGCGCACTGCGTCTGGCCTGGTGCAGCAACATCAATGCCAACAAGCCCGAGGTTTCCTCGTCGTCGCTCAGGACGGTCAGTTGCCTGGTCAGACGAATCGCCTCCGACGCCAGGTCGACATCGCCCGTGTAGCCCTCGTTGAAGACCAGATACAGCACCCGTCGCACCGTCGACAGATCTCCGTGCTCCTCGAACCGGACATCGCGAACAGCACGTTTGGCCCGGCTGATTCGCTGAGCCATTGTCGATTCCGGTACAAGGTACGCCTCGGCGATCTGCTTGGTGGTCAACCCGGCGACCGCACGCAACGTCAGTGCCACCGCCGACGACGGGCTCAGCAACGGATGCGCGCACAGAAAGAACAACTGCAGGGTGTCGTCGGTGTTTTCCGTCGGCCCCGGTGGTGGTTCGGCCCAGGTGCGGAACTCGCGCGCGCGCCGGGCCTCCTCGGACCGGTGGCCGTCGAGGAATTTTCGCCACGCGACGGTGACCAGCCAGCCCTTCGGGTCCGCTGGCATTTCGTTCGGCCACGTCCGAGTTGCCTGGATCAGCGCTTCCTGCACGGCGTCCTCAGCCGACGCGAAGTCGAGACCGCGACGGGTGAGGACGCCGATCACCGCAGGTGTGAGCTCCCGCAGCAGCAGGTCGTCCATAGTCAGTCTTCGATGGTTGCGGGTGAGCCCATTGCCGGACGCACCTCCAGCCACTCGTGGATGGGCTTGCCTCCTGCGCCGGGAGCAGCCGACAGCTCACCTGCCAGTTCGAGCGCTCGCGCGTAGGTGTCGACGTCGATGAGCATCCAGCCGGCGACGAGATCTTTGGTCTCCGCGAACGGCCCATCGGTGACAGGCGGTTTACCTTCGCCGTCGTAGCGGACGAACGTACCCTCCGGCCTGAGCGCCTGACTGTCGACGAACTCGCCGGTGGCGCGCAGCTTGTCGGCAAAATCCTCCATGTACTGCATGTGCGCGTCGATCTCCTGTGGGGTCCACTGATCCATCGGAACATCGTTGGCCGACGCCGGCGCACCGCGGTAGTGCTTCAGAAAAAGGTACTTCGCCATGATGATCTCCCTATGTTCGTGCAACCCTGTGGCTGCATCCAACCCTGGGACGGAGCCGGTTGTACGTTTTCGACATCTCGCGCCGACATTTCTTCTGCATCGAAAGCGTCGTGTTCGATGCCGTGGACTCCGGTCGCGTACGCCGAACACACTTGTCTGAAGGCGAGCACCATTACCATGACCGGCATGACAATGCGTTACGACGTCGCAGGCACCGGCCCTACCCTGGTACTCGTCCACGGGATCGTTCATCGCAGGCAGGCCTGGAACTCGGTCGTCGACTTGCTGACGCCGTACCGCACAGTGGTCACGGTGGATCTCCTCGGCCACGGTGAATCGCCTGCCCTCGACATGAGCGGGCCTGATCTGCTCGAGCAAGTCGTCGACGCTCTCAGTGCTCTGGTCGCCGAGTTCGAGACACCCGACTCACGAGTCCACATCGCCGGCAACTCACTCGGCGGATGGTTGGCGCTTGCCCTCGCGTGCCGCGGACGCGTCGCTTCGGCCACTGCACTCTCGCCCGCCGGCTTCTTCGTCAACGACCGCGACCGTCGTCGTGCCATCGGCACGTTCCAAGTGCTCCGCAGCCTCACCCGCGGAATGGGCGATCATGCACCGAAGTTACTGTCGTACAAAGCTGTACGCTATCCGGCAATCTCTGCGTTCTTCGCACACCCTAGCCGAGTGTCCTACGATGATGCCGTCGTCGACGCCGCCTCGCTACTGTCCAACACACTGGTGGACAAGGGCCTCGACGCAACGTTCGAGCTTCCGGTCGCAGCGGAACCTCGCGTGCCCATCACCATCGCATGGGGTCGCCGCGACCTCGTGCTGCCGATCTATCAAATGGCACGAGCAAAGAAGAATCTTCCGCACGCGCGCTTCATCACGGTGCCCGGCGTCGGACACGTCCCGATGACCGACAACCCCGAGCTGATCGCGTCGATACTGTTGTCCGGCAGCGAACCTCCGGCGGTGGCGAGCGGGTCGACGGGATAGTCGATCACGCCCAGCGCCCCTGGCCGCGCACCTTCCAGCCAACGCGCACGTTGCACCCTGCGCGGCCGCTGAAACGTGCGCGGGACGTGGCCCACGGTGAGCGAACGGCTCATTCGGTCACTTCCGCGCGCGAACGCGCACCTTCCAGCCAACGCGCACGTTGCACCCTGCGCGGCCGCTGAAACGTGC
>NZ_JBMDIX010000044.1:0-43802 GCF_057808915.1 Rhodococcus sp. FG69
CCGCCGCCGAACTACGACCACAACTCATCGCCGCCATCGAACGAGGAATGGCCCGCGCAGGGGCATAAGCAGTAGAGCCCACAGCACCCCCGGTCACCCAGTGACCGGGGGTGCTGTGGTTTCGGCTACATGCGAAGGGTGCGGCGGCTCTCGAAGCGTCTCCGAGCACCGGTGATGGGGTCCTCGAACTCGACTGCCCTGGCCAGCAATTGCAGAGGATTGTCGAAGTCGTCAGCAGCAGTGCGGGTGTACACCGGATAGTACGGATCACCCAAGATCGGAATGCCCAACGACGACAGATGAATTCGCAACTGATGCGTGCGGCCGGTGAGCGGGAACAGTCGATAGCGGGCCGACTCGGCTACCTGTTCGATCAGTTCGATCCGAGTTTCACTGTTCGGCTCGCCCGGTTCTTCTCGCGCAACCATCACTCCGTGGTCCTTTTCGATCCGGCTGCGTACCACGCGTGGAAAGTCCAACGCCGGTTCGAAGCCGGCCACCGCCTCGTATTCCTTGAGAACCGAACGGGTGGAGAACAATTCCTGGTACGGCCGTCGCAACTCCTTGGTGCGGGTGAAGATCAGCACGCCTGCGGTCGCGCGGTCGAGGCGGTGCGCCGGCGTCAACTCCGGGCAGTCCAGCAGACGGCGCAGCCTGACCGTCGCGGTTTCGGTGACGTGCATGCCCCGAGGGATGGTCGCAAGGAAGTGCGGCTTGTCCACGACGACGATGCCTCCGTCGTCGTAGAGAATCTCGAGTTCGAACGGCACCGGTGTCTCGGACACGGGCTCGCGGTAGAAGTACACGAATCGGCCCGGCGCGTAAGTGCTCCCGTCGTTCCACCGTCGACCTTTTTCGTCGACCACCTCGCCCGCGGCCATGGCTTCGGCCCACTGATCGTCGGGGTATTCGCGGGCCAAGAACTCGAGAACGGTCGCGGCCGACTCACCGTGTGGCAGACGAATCCGCAGCGGAGCCAACCCATTCCGATATGGAAGTGGGTCAGGCACAGTCCACGCACACGAGACGGAGGCCGCGGCCTGCATCGCCGTCGAAGTCTTGATAGCGCGACGTCGGATTCGCGCACACGGTGCATCGACCGATCACCGAAGTGTGGTCGGAGAAGTCGATTTTCATACGCTTGTCGAAGACATACAGCGAGCCCTCCCACAGGGCATCGTCGCCGTAGGTCTCGCCGTACCGAACGATGCCGCCGTCGAGTTGATAGACCTCTTCGAAGCCTCGGGCGCGCATCAGTGAGGACAGAACCTCGCAGCGGACTCCACCGGTGCAGTACGTGACGACCGGGCTGTTCTTCAGGTGGTCGTACTGTCCCGAATCCAGCTGCGCGACGAACTCGCGGGTGGTCTCGACGTCGGGGACGACAGCGTTCTTGAACTTGCCGATCTGCGCCTCGAACGCATTGCGACCGTCGAAGAACACCACGTCGTCGCCGCGCTCGTCGACGAGCTCGTGCACCTGTCGCGGGCTGAGGTGTACTCCCCCTCCGACCACGCCGGCGTCGTCGACCTTCAGTTCCTCCCGCGCCCCGAACGTGACGATCTCGGAGCGAACTTTGACGCTGAGCCGCGGGAAGTCGTCACCGAGACCTTCGGACCATTTGATGTCGGCGTCTTTGAACGGGGCGTAGCTGCGGGTGCCTCGCACATACTTCTTGACGGCGTCGAGATCGCCACCGACCGTGGCATTGATCCCGTGTTCGGAGATCAGGATGCGTCCGGTCAGGTTGTTCGACGCAGCAAGCGTGTGCTGCCAGAGTCGGATGGCCTCCGGGTCCGGAAGGGGGGTGAAGACGTAGAACAGCACGATTTTCGGTACAGCCATAGTGCCAAGTATGCCGTGATTGCGAAACGTGTTTAAGTGCGCACGGGCAGCGGAGCGGCATCCACCCTGGCGACGCCGTCGGGAACTGCGAATCCGGCGCCCCAGTACACCCCGGTGAGCGGGTCTTCCTTCGCGTCGAGGAACCAATGGTCCATCTGCACACCCGACGGTGTCACGTCGAACACACCGAATCCGTGGCTGTCGAGGTCGACGTAGCGGATGTGTTTGTTCAATGTGGTCAGCGCGGCTTCCGCGACCCGTCCGAGTGTGTGCGGCGGGGTCTTGGTCAGATCGTCGACGTTGGCCGAGGACACCGATGTCACCACGAGCTCGGTCGCGACGCCTCCGGTCTCGAAGTAGCGCGCGGCATCGAGGGGAATGTCGCATGCCCATGCCGAGTGGATGTCACCGGTGACGAACACCGTGTTGCGTACATCGTTCTCGGCGATCGCGCCGAGAAGCTTCCGGCGGTCGGCTGTGTACCCGTCCCATGGATCCGCGTTGTACGGCAACCCGCCCTCAGGAATGCCGAGCAGAGCAGTCAGCGCACGCGACGCCTCGCTCTCGAGGGGCGGCAGCAACACCGGGGTGATCATCACCGGGTTTCCGACGATCTTCCACCTGGTCGGCGACGACACCAGGCCGTCGGTCAACCACTGCATCTGATCCGCGCCGGTGATCGTGCGGTTCGGAGAATCGACGTCGGCGCCTTGTGTCGGAAGAACCTGCTGCGAACGATAGGTCCGCAAGTCCAACATGGACAGTTCGAGGAGATTGCCGAACCGCAACCGGCGGTAGAGGTGCCGATTCTGCGGAGTGCCTGCTGCACGGACGGGCATCCACTCGTAGTACGCCTGCACCGAGTTGGCCTTGCGGACTGCCCAGGGCCCCTCGGTCTCGGGTTGGTGATTCTGGGCGCCGCCGTCGTAGGCGTCGTTGGCGCTTTCGTGGTCGTCCCACGTGCAGATCCACGGAACCGACAGGTGCGCCGCCTTCAGATCGGGGTCGCTCTTGTACTGCCCGTGCCGAATTCGATAGTCGGCGAGGCTGACGATCTCGTGTACCGGGTCGTGCTGACGGACGACTCCGTTCTTGCCCGCGAACCCCCCGGTCTCGTACTCGTAGATGTAGTCGCCCAGATGAATGATCGCGTCGAGATCGCTCCGAGTCGACAAATGGCGGTAGGCACCGAAATAGCCGGACTCCCAGTTCGAGCACGACACGACACCGAATCTGATGCGCTCGACGTCGGCGTCGTTCGCCGGGGCAGTCCTGGTAGATCCGACTGCGGACTGAATACCCGAAGCCGGCCCGTCGAGTACCTCGAAGCAGTAGTAGTAGGTCGTTGCGGAGACGAGACCGTCGACGTCGATCTTCACTGTGTGGTCGGCACCGGAATCGGTCGTCGTCGTCCCGCTGCGAACGAGGGCGGTCAGCTCGGGATCGGTGGCCACCCGCCACCGCACCGTCGTCGCCGGTCCGTTCCCGGAGCCCGGGGTCGCGTCCGGAGTCGGGGTGACCCGCGTCCAGAGAATCACCGCATCGGGGGTCGGATCACCGGACGCGACGCCGTGCTGAAACGGCACGAACTCCTCGCCCTGAGCGTGCGCGACAGCCGGCACCGCAGACGCCGCTCCCGCAGCAGCGATCGCAACCGTCGACGTCCGAAGGAAACCACGTCTGGACACACCCTGTCTCACAACCACCGATCCAGTCCATGCGAACTTCGGCGCGCGGTCAAGTCAGGCTGGCCAACGGGGTCGAGAATTCACTTTCCGACCGTCAGAGGTACACGCCGACGCCGGCGATGATGTGCTCGGTCATGTTTCTGAGAGCGTCGAACTGACCGTGATTGCCGTACTTCTGCCGAAGTGTGCCGAAGTCGACAAAATCCGCGGACTGCGCTATCTGATTGGATTCCGGGATCCAATGCGGGATCACGGTCGGCGGACGGGGCCTCGCATCCCGTTCGCTTGCGGGCAGCGACTCGTACTCGAACACTGCACTCTGCAGACGCTCGATGGTGGCTCGGTGCAACGTCGAACTCGACCTGTACTTCGTGATGATCACACCGAGCGGCGTCAACTCGTGCCCGGTTCGGTCGGTGAATCGCTGCACGCGTCGTTGCAGTTGCGGGATGCCGTATGTGGAGAGAACGTCGGGAATTGCGGGGACGACGTAGGCGTCGGACATCATCAGGCCGTTGGCGGTGACGATCCCGAGGTTGGGTGCGCAGTCGAGCAGGATGAAGTCGTACGAGGACTGCAGCCCGGCCAGAGCGGCCCGCAGCACCAACAGCGGTTCCAAGGACCCTGGCACCTCGTACTGCCAAGCGTTCATCTCCTCCTGGGTTTCCATCAGATCGAGCGAGGAGGCGATGAGGTCGACCCCGCGTACCGACTCCAGCGGGGACGCACCGTGCTGGACGGCCTTCTCGACGTCGAACTCCGGCAAACCCGCATCGAGTGCACTGGCGAACAACGAGTTCACCGTCGAGCCCTCATCGTTGACGGCTTTCCAACGCTGCTCGCCGATCATCATCGTCGTCAGGTTGGTCTGCGGATCGAGGTCGACGAGCAGCACTCGATAGCCGAATTCGGCCGACATGAACTCGGCCAGCGCCGCCGTCGTCGTCGATTTCCCGACGCCACCCTTGAGGTTGATCGTCGCGATGACAGTCGCCATGGCAGAGACCCTTTCTGCATGTTGTGTGTCGCGGCCTAGTTCAGCACAGAGCCGACGGGTTTGCTGATGTAAGGATCCGAGCACACTCGTGGGTATGAACTCCCCGCTATGGCTGTTCGGTGACCAGCTCGGCCCGCATTTCCACTCGACGCCGGAGCATCGGGACCGGGACGTGCTGCTCGTCGAGAGCTCGCGGGTTCTTCGTCGGAAGAGCTTCCACCGACAGAAACTGCACCTCGTGCTCTCCGGTATGCGTCATCTGGCGGACGAGTTGGGTGAACGCGCAACGTACCTTCGGACCGCGACGTACCGGGAGGCACTCGAGGAGTTCGGGCGCCCGGTGGTGGTATTCGAACCGACATCGCATTCGGCCGAGAAGTTCGTAGCGAGACTGTTCGACGAGGGTCTCGTCGAAGATGTCCTGCCGACGCCGATGTTCGCGCTGAGCCGCGCGGATTTCGCCGAATGGGCTGGCAATCGCCACCAGTTTCGAATGGAGAACTTCTATCGTGACCAGCGCCGCCGGTTCGACATCTTGATGTCGGGCGACGACCCCGTCGACGGCAAGTGGAACCTCGACGAGGAAAACCGGGAACCTCCTCCGAAGAAGCAGGTGACACTCGGCGTCGATCCGCCGTGGTGGCCGACCGAGGATGCGATCGACGAACAAGTCAGGGCCGACCTCGATTCGATGGAACTGCCGACGGTGGGCTCCGATGGCCCTCGCGTGTTCGCAGTCACCGTGGACGAGGCACGACAAGCGCTGGACCACTTCGTCTCCTACCGTTTGCAGGACTTCGGCAAGTACGAGGACGCGGTCATGACCGAGGACTGGACGATGGCGCATTCGCTGCTGTCCGTGCCACTGAACCTCGGTCTGCTCGAACCCGTGCATGTCGCCGAGTCGGCAGAGAAAGCGTGGCGCGACGGCGACGCCTCACTTGCCTCGGTGGAGGGCTTCGTCCGGCAGGTGCTGGGCTGGCGTGAGTACGTGTGGCATCTGTACTGGCACTTCGGTCCCGAATACCTGGACCGAAACGAACTGAATGCACATGTCCCACTGCCGAAGTGGTTCACCGATCTCGACGGCGACGAACCCATCGCAGCATGTCTCGCGCACACGCTCGGTGAAGTGCGGGACCGCGGATGGGTACACCACATTCCGCGTCTGATGATCCTTGGAAACTTTGCGCTGCAACGGGGCTACGATCCGAAGGCCCTGACGGAATGGTTCGCGACCGCGTTCGTCGACGGGTTCGCCTGGGTCATGCCGGTCAACGTCATCGGGATGAGCCAGCACGCCGACGGTGGGCTGATCGCCACCAAGCCGTACGCGTCGGGCGGCGCCTACCTGAATCGAATGACCGATCATTGCGGCGGATGCGAGTACAACCCGAAGAAGCGCCTGGGCCGTGACGCATGCCCGTTCACCGCTGGATACTGGTCGTTCGTCCATCGCCATCGAGATCGCCTGGCGCACAATCACCGAACTGCACGACAGGTGTCGTCGATGAACCGATTGTCCGATCTCGAGCAGGTGATCGAACAGGAAGCACTGCGCGAGAAGTTCTGACGACCCGTCAACCAGCCAGTTTCCCGACCGCCTCGTCGATCATCGGTACGTATCGCTCGAGCGCCCACGGCACGGTCAGCGGGTTGATGATCGAGGAACCGGTGACGAACGGCTGATCGGTCGGAGCGACGACCGACCCGCGCGAGATCGCCGGTATCTGGCTGTACGCCGGCTGGGCTTCGGTATCGCGTCGGTTCTGTTCGTCCGAGTAGAAGGTGAAGAGCAGATCGGAGTCGTTCAGTAGGTTCGCGTTCTCGAGACCGATAACCGACGAGTCCGTTCCTTCGGTTTCGTCGAGCGTGTACACGACGGGATCGACCGTGAGCCCGAGAGCACGAACCATCGCCACGCGCTGTTCCTCGGCGAGGAACACCCCGAGCGTGCCCGGTCCGGTGTTGTAGACGTACGAGAACGTGACATCCCGATATTCCGGGTGAGCGGCGGTGGCGTCGGCGAACCGGCTCTTGATCTCGGCGATCTCGTCGGACGCTTTCTCCTCCTCTCCCATGGCTTTACCGATGACGGAGATCTGGTCTTCCCACGTGATGGTCCACGGCTGTTCCTCGTAGGCGACCACGGGTGCGAAGCCGTTCAACGCGTCGAACTGCTGCTGGGTGATGCCCGACCAGGGCGCAAGAACGAGGTCGGGGTCCAGAGCAAGTATCGCTTCGACGTTCAGCTCGGTGCCACCGGTGAACTGCTCGGGTAGCTCTGCGCCCGCGGCGGAGACGGCGTCGTTCACCCATGGTAGGTAGCCCGAACTGTCACTGCCCCAGGGATACTCCTCCATGCCGACCGGGACGGTTCCGAGCGCGATGGCCGTTTCCGCAGAACCCATCCCGAGGGTCACGATGCGCTCGGGCTTGGAGGTAATGACAGCCTGACCGAGTGCCGAATCGATCGTCACAGGCTCGAAGTCGGATGCGGCGGTGTCGGATGAAGCGGTGTCGGTCGACGAACTGCATCCGCCGATCACCAGGACTGCTGCCAGCACACCGGACAATGCCGCTGTGCGTCGACGGGAAGCGCGATGCATCGAGAGCCTTTCCTAGACGAAATTGGAATAAGACTAGGCTTACCTTATCTAGAATTTCAAATGAGTCGAAGACTCTGCCGGGGCGCCGGCGGAGGCGCTACCCACACTCACCATGGGTACGGTGGAACTCATGAGCCTCCCCCGCCCGGCCCCCGATCGAACCGCAGTGGTGACCGGCGCGTCGTCGGGAATCGGCGAAGCAATTGCACGTGAACTCGCCACTCGCGGCCACGGCGTGACACTCGTGGCGCGTCGGGCCGACAAATTGACCGCTCTGGCCGAGGAACTTGCCGCGCGAGGAGTGCGTGCCGAGGTCCTGCCCGCCGACTTGTCGGTCAGAGCGGATCGAGCGAACCTGCTCTCTCGCGTCGAGGCCCTCGGCCTGACGCCGGAAATTCTCGTCAACAATGCGGGCCTGTCGACGCTCGGGCCTGTTGCTGAATCGGATCCGGACGCCGAGCTGAACATGATCGAGGTGGACGTCGCATCGGTTGCAGACCTGTGCAGCAGATTTCTGCCGGGGATGACCGCGCGCCGACGCGGTGCCGTGCTCAATGTCGCCTCCACCGCAGCGTTCCAACCGCTGCCGGGCCAGGCGGGCTACGGGGCATGCAAAGCGTTCGTGTTGTCGTACACGCAAAGCCTCGTCGGCGAGCTGAAAGGCTCGGGCGTGACCGCGACTGCACTGTGCCCGGGCCCCGTGAACACCGGCTTCGGTGAAGCCGCCGGCTTCGCAAAGGACGACGCCGAAGCCGCACTCCCGAAGGTCATGTGGGTCACCGCAGAGGTGGTCGCGAAGACCGCCGTCGACGGCATGGCCAAGGGACAGATGGTCGCGATCCCCGGCTTGGCCAATCGCATCGGATCGATCTTCGCCGCAGTGACTCCGCGAACCCTGTTGGTGCCCATACTTGCTCGTAGCCACCCTGGACTACGAAAGGAATCTCGTCGATGAGCCGCGAATTCACAGTCTCCGACAGCGTCGTCGTCAACGCCGACGCCTCGGAGCTGTACGACGCCGTCAGCGATCCAACCAAGATGGGCTCGTGGAGTCCCGAAAACCTGGGCGCGGTCGTGCTGGACCCTCGCGACAGCGCGTACGTCGGGATGACGTTCGACGGCCGAAACAAACGAGGTCGGGCACAGTGGATCACAAGATCGACTGTCACGGTGGCAGATCCGGGCAAGGCGTTCGAATTTCGAGTGCATGCCATCGGCGTGAAGACTCCGAGGATCAAGGCCGCCAACGCGACGTGGCGCTACGACTTCGACTCGGTACCCGGCGGCACCAAAGTGACCGAGACGTGGACCGACGATCGCCGAAAGTGGCCGGATGCACTGGCTTTCGTGTTCGACAAGATCGTCACGAGCGGCAAGACATTCCCACAGTTCCAGCGCCGCAACATCGCGAAAACGCTCGCGAACCTGCAGAAGCACTACGCCTGATCTCGTCGACCGAGCGTCTGGAAACCTCGGTCTAGGATCGCTCGAAGAGCCCGCGGACGTAGGCAGCCTGACCTGCGTGCTGAAGGTCGTCGCACACGACGGACACCAACCGAACCCCCAGGGTCACCGGCGGAACCCAATTGTCGTCGACGACGCGGTCGAGGTCGGCGGCACTCAGGGATTCGACGTAGGCAACGGTTTTCGCGTGAACAGCGGCGTGATACTCGCGCAGCAGATCCGCGCCGGTCGTGACAGCCGCGACGTCCTCGGCGTTCTGGCCGTATCCGATGGCGTCGTCGTCGAACGGCAACCCGAACCGGCTGTTCCATCCGTCCGCCGTCCATACCTGCTCGCTACCTGCGGCGCTGGCAACGTGGTCGTCCTGCACTCTCGTGAGGTGCCAAATCAACCAGGCGATCGTGTTCGCGTCCGCGTCGGGGCGGTAGGTGAGCGCAGGTTCGGGAATCTCGTCGAGGGTGTCGTGGACGACGCCCTTGATTCGCTCGAATGCGTCGACCAGTACTTCGGCATGGTTCACGGGTGTCCTTTCGTCGGGCGCCGTGGTGCGGCTCCGCGCGGTGCGCTGGTGCGGCGGCGCCGCAGTGGCATGGTTAAGTGCGTTCCAGTGCACTCAACCACGCCAGTGGGATCGGAGACCCCCGGCCTCGGAATTTTCATCACCTCGGGCCCTGTTGGACACACCATGAAGGCAATCACGTATTCCCGCAACGGCGACTCATCCGTATTGAACTTCGTGGATCGCCACGTTCCCGAACCGGGTCGGGGCGAGGTACGCGTCAAGGTCGCGGTCTCGGGCGTCAACCCGACCGACTGGAAGAACCGGACCGGGGCAACCGGACAGATCGCGTTCGATGAAGTGACCCCGAATCAGGACGGCGCCGGGGTCGTCGACGCCGCAGGGGCAGGCGTGGAAGGACTCGCAATCGGCGACAGGGTGTGGCTCTACCTTTCCCAGCACCAACGCCCCACCGGAACCGCACAGGAGTACACCGTCGTACCCGCCGAGCACGTCGTACGCCTACCCGAGAGCGTCAGTTTCGACGTCGGCGCATCCCTCGGTGTACCCGCGATGACGGCACACCGCGCGCTGACGGTCTCCGAAGACGGGCCGACACGGCTGCATCCAGGCGCGCTCGAGGGCAAGATGGTGCTGGTGGCCGGTGGCGCGGGAGCCGTCGGGCATGCGGCGATTCAGCTTGCGCGGTGGGCCGGAGCGACCGTCGTCACAACCGTGAGCGGGCCGGAGAAGGGTGCGCTCGCTGCTGCGGCGGGCGCCCATCACGTCGTGAACTACAAGACCGAAGATGCGGCAGCCGAAATCCGCGCAATCGCTCCGGAAGGCGTCGACCTGGTCGTCGAGGTTGCCCCCGCGCAGAACGCAGAACTGAATTCTGCTGTGGCCTCGACCCGCGCTTCAATCGCCATCTACGCCAACAACGGCGGCGACACCATCACCCTCGATGTCCGACCGAACATGATTCTCAACCTCCGATACCAGTTCATCCTGCTCTACACCGTCGGAGACGCAGCGTTGAAAGCTGCAGCGCACGATGTCAACAACGCCGCAGCGGCGGGTGCGCTCGACGTCGGCGAGGATGCCGGACTGCCGCTTCGACGATTCCCGTTGGCCGACACCGCTGCTGCCCACGATGCCGTGGAGAACGGGTTCGTCGGCAAGGTTCTCATCGACGTGCACTAAAACCTAGTGGTGCGGTTAAGTGCATCGGGGTGCACTCAACCGCGCCACTGCGGCGTAGCTGCGCCAAACTTGCCGAATCGGCAAACAATGTTGCGATTCTGGTCCAGAGCCTGCATCCTGGTGCCATGCACACACACGACGAGCAGCCCGTATTCGACCAGCCGTTCTGGGACAACCTCTACACCGAGCAGGCACAGCGTTGGAGTGGCAACGCCAACCCCGTTCTGATCGCCGAGGCCTCCAAGCTCACACCCGGAACCGCATTGGACATCGGCAGCGGAGAGGGTGGAGATGCCCGCTGGCTCGCCGACCACGGCTGGACAACCACCGGCGCCGACATCTCCGAGGTCGCGATCGAGCGAGCCCTCGCCCACCAAGGCGAACGCACCATCGAGTGGCTGCACCGCGATCTGCTCGAGTGGGAGCCCGAGAAGCAATACGACCTGGTCACCGCGCACTTCTTCCAGCTGCCTCCGCATCAGCTCGGTCCCGCGTTCACCCGGTTCGGCAACGCTGTGTCCCCCGGTGGGCACCTGCTGATCGTCGGGCACAGCCCGCACGACGCGATTGCGTCACAGCACAAACACGGCGACATGCTGTTCGACGTCGACACGATCACCGAGTTGTTCGATGCCTCCGAGTGGACCACTGTCGTCGCCGAGGACCGAGTTCGTCCCGGTGTGGATCCCGACGGATCCCCCGCCGAGCGTGCGGACACCGTGGTCCTGCTGCGTCGAAAGTAGCTTTCTACACTGGTGCCGGTGCCGCTCCCGTTGAAGTTCTACCTTCCCCTCGCCATCTCGACGGTGGCCGCCATGATCATCTTGTTCACCCCGGCGTCGGGAGTTCCCACCGGATTCGAGCACAGCGACAAGATCATTCACTTCGCTCTGTTCGCAGCACTCGCCTACTCGTCACGGGTGGCAGCGATTTCCGCGGCCCGGACGGCTGTGTGGACGATCGCCTTCGCCGGGCTGTCCGAGGTGCTTCAAGCGATTCTGCCTCTCGGCCGCAGCGGCTCTGTTTCGGACGCACTGTTCGACGTCCTCGGAGTCGCTGCGGGCCTGGCGGTTGCTGTCGTATTCGCCCCTACACGACCGGCTATACACTGAGGGGACGCTCCGGGGGTTCTCGGCTCGCACGCCACTTCCGGAAGGGTCATCATCACCTCGACGTCCGCACCGCATGACATCTACCTCGTTCCGCCGGAGCAGGACACCGCCGATCCGGTCACCGGGGAGTCCCCCGAGTCCGCAGCGCGACTCAGCGACCGCACCGACGTCGTCAAGTTCGACGGTCGCTTCACACTGAGCATCACCTCGACCACACCCCACCAGGCAATGGTCGAAGATCTGTTGTTCATCCGGTCGGCCCTGGACAACGCAGGAATCAGGTATCTGCTGGTTCGCGGCAACGACGAACGCCCCGTCATCGCGGTGGATGTCACGGCACGTCTCGAGCTCGAAACCGCGCTGGTCGACGCCTGCCTACGCGAGCCGTTCTATGCCAAGACCGTCGACGTCAAACGAACCAAGGCAGTCCTCGTTGCCGACGGGGCCCTGTCCCCGGCCCGCGATGCCCGCATCTTCCGGCTGTACCGCCCCCGAATCGAACCCGTCAGCGCGTTGCACTACGGCGCGTCGACGGCTGTTCAGATCGAGCTTTGGTCGTTCTCACCCACTGAAATCCAGCTTCCGGTCGAGAACTCGCTCACCCGTCGCAGCATCCGGCCCAACGAGGCCGTACGCGGAACCGTCGAGCGGTTCGGCAAGACCTGGCCCACCATCGAGAACATGTTCGCCGACCACGCGTCGGACATCAATTTCGACGTCGACATCGTGTTCTCCTGGGTCGACGGGTCGTCGGCCGAATTTCAGGCACAGCGGGCCAGGCGCATGCAGAACTACATCGTCGGCGAGGGAGATTCCTCCGCCGCACGTTTCCGACAGATCGACGAGCTCAAGTACGCACTGCGTTCCATTCACATGTATGCGCCGTGGATTCGGCGAATCTTCGTCGCAACGGATTCCCAACGGCCGGCGTGGCTCGCCGATGATCCTCGGGTCACCTTCGTTCCGAGCGAGACGTTCTTCGTCGACAAATCGGTTCTGCCAACCCACAATTCGCAGGCTGTGGAGAGTCAGCTCCACCACATTCCGGGGCTGTCCGAGCACTTCCTGTACTCGAACGACGACATGTTCTTCGGTCGGCCGGTCGGTCCACAGATGTTCTTCTCTCCCGGCGGCATCAGCATGTTCATCGAAGCACCCATCCGAATCGGATTGGGCTACAACGACGAAGACCGCAGCGGATTCGAAAACGCTGCCCGCGTCAACCGTCGACTACTGCAGGACCGGTTCGGGCTCATGACGACTCGGCACCTCGAACACGCTGCGACACCACTGCGGAAAAGCGTCCTGCAGGAAATGGAAAACGAGTTTCCCGACGAATTCGCCGCTACCGCAGCGAGTGTGTTCCGCGCGAGCACCAATATCTCGGTGACCAATTCGCTGTACCACTACTACGCGCTGATGAGCGGACGCGCGGTTGTTCAACGCGATGCCAAGGTCACCTACATCGACACCACAGCGCACTCCGGGTTGCGCGCGATGGATAGCCTGTTGCCGAAGCGAGCAGTGGACTTCTTCTGTCTGAACGACGGAAGCTTTCCCGAGGTCGATCTAGAGGTTCGCACCCGTCGTGTCACGGCGTTTCTCGATCGGTACTTCCCGATCGTGGCTCCCTGGGAAACGTAGCCCCAGATCGGTCTTCTCGCGTCAATCGAGGACTGGCTGAATACCTCGGTGCAGTGAGGTATTCAGATACTCACTCTCGAACTACGCGTGCTGTCGGCGATGCGGACACCGGAGTTCGCCAGCCGGCGGGCGACCTCGTCGGCGGACACGTACTCACCCACCGTGTCGTACGAGCCGATCGGCACGACCGAGTGCACGACCGTGTCGTCGTAGACATGAACCAGGTTGAAGGCCTGCGCACCGTCACGGCCCCGAATCGCACCCGGCTCCACGTTGAGGTCCTGCGTGTAGCAGGTTGCCGACGCGACCGACACCGGGATTCCGGCGAACGTCGCCGTCGTCGAATAGTGAAGGTGACCAGCGAGGATCGAACGGACGTCGGTGCCGCGCACGACATCGGCGAGGCTCTGTTGATCGAGTAGTTCCACGAGAACGGCGAGATCGAGGACCGCCGGAACCGGAGGATGATGCATCGCAAGGATCGTTCCGAACTCCGCGGGAGTCGCGAGAACACCGGCAAGCCAATCCAATTGCTCGGCCGCGACTTCGCCGTGATGGTGGCCGGGAACAGTCGAATCGAGGGTGATCACGCGCAATCCGTCGACGTCGTGGACGCGGTCCACCGTCCCCATCGACGGTTCCTGATCCAACAGCCGGGCACGGAAGGCGGCCCGATCGTCGTGATTGCCCATCGCCCAGATCACCTGAGCATCGAGGGCCTCCGCGACGGGCTCGACAAGAGCACGGAGTGCGTCGTACGCGGCTGGTTCGCCGCGATCGGTCAGATCGCCGGTGAACACCAATGCGTCGGGCCGCACACCCGACGCCTCGACGTCGCCGAGAAGCCGCTGCAGAGTGGCAGTGCTGTCGACCCCGCCGTACAGCTGTCCGCGTTCGACGAGGTGGGTGTCACTCAAGTGCAGCAGGCAATGATTCGGGCGTGGGTGCTCCGCCGTCCGAGCCTTCATCGGTAACTCGCTTCCGATCGGCTATCAGTGGGCACGCTGATCGCGTGACCCTCGTGCATCACCCTAGCCAAGCTGCCTGAGAGAAATGCTGTGGGTACGACACACCAACTAGGAAAGAACTCCGGGCGCCGACGCACTACGTTGGAACCAATTGTCCACCCGAGAGGAACCCATGAAGATCACTCGCACCAGAGCTGCGGCGGCGACGGTCACCGTGGCGGCCAGCATAATGCTGGGGGCGGGCACGGCAGCCGCCCAGGAACTGCCCACCGTCGTGCTGGTCCACGGGGCGTTCGCCGACACTTCCAGCTGGGACGGAGTGGCGGGCGAGCTGCGTGAGCGCGGCTACACCGTCGTCGTCCCCGACAACCCGCTCCGCGGTCCCGGCTACGACTCCTCTGTCATCGAGAAGGCCGTCGAGGATATCGAAGGGCCGGTCGTTCTCGTCGGGCATTCCTATGGCGGAACCGTCATCACCAACACGCACGCAGACAACGTCACCGCACTCGTCTACGTCGCGGCTTTCGCACCTGCGGCAGGCGAACCTGCCGCGCTGGCTCTCGACCCGTTCCGGTTCGGACTGACTTCGCTGCTACCGCCGGTGCTCGGCGTAGGCGTCGTCGACGATTCGACGAACATTCTCGGCAAGAACGTCGACTCGTACATCACGCCAGCACTCTTCAAGCAGTACTTCGCCCCGGACGTCACCGACGAACAAGCCGCGAAGATGATCGCGAATCAGAAGTCGATCGCGGCGACCGCGCTGATCGAACCGAGCGAACCGCCGTCGTGGGCCGACACTCCGAGCTACGCATTGATTCCGCAGCAGGATCAGATCATCCCGCCCACGTCGGAGAAGTTCATGGCCGAGCGCGCGGGCGCCCAGATCACCGAGGTACCAGGGTCCCACGCGATCCTGGTGTCGAACCCGGGTGCCGTGGTGGATCTCGTGGTCGCGGCGTCGTAGGCGCGCCGCGCTTTCGTGAGCGCTCCGCGCCAGTGGCGCGGTTGAGTGTGTTGGAATGCACTCAACCGTGCCACTGCGGACGGAGCCGCGCAGGGGAACTACCGGGACAGCACCCGCAGATGCTCGTCCGCACCGCCGAGCGTGTGCTCGATCGCGACGAGCCGACTCACGTAATGCCCGACGGGATACTCGGCGGTGACGCCGATCCCGCCGTGCAGCTGGATGGCCTCCTGGCCGATCTTGCGTGACGACCGCGAGATCTGCAGCTTCGCCCTCGACGCCACCTTCCGGTCGACGACGTCGTCGGCGAGGTTCATCGTCGCGTACAGCGCCATGCTTCGAGCCAGCTCGAGCAACACGTACATGTCTGCCGCGCGGAATGTCAGTGCCTGGAACTTGGCCAGCGGAACCCCGAACTGCTTGCGCTGCTTGAGGTAGTCGGTGGTGAGTCGCAGCGCTTCCTCCATTGCTCCGACCGCCTCGGCACACAGCGCCGCCTGTGCCTTCACCTCTGCAGCCGCGATGGCGTCCGTCGCGTCCGATCCATCCCCCAACGGCTCGGCGGCCACGTCGGACAGTGTTATCTGCGCTGCCCGCTGACCATCGTGCGTCCGATACGCCCGTCGTTCGAGTCCTGTTGCATCGCCGTCTACCAGGAACAGTCCGCTACCTCCGCCGGGCAACGTGGCGCTGACGACGAAGAAGTCGGCACTGCCTCCGTGCGGAACCGGATTCTTGACCCCGTTCAGCGACCAGGACCCGCCGTCCTCCGTCGCCGTGGTGCCGACCTGAATATCAGGCCACCGACTCCCGGTCTCGTTGTGCGCGAACGCAAGCAGCGTAGACCCCTCGGCGACGCCCGGCAGGACCCGTGCGCGCTGATCGACGGAACCGACAGCGGAGATCAACCCTCCCGGCAGTAGTACAGCGTCGAGAATCGGCTCCGGAGCAAGCCGTCGACCCACCTCGGTCATGACGGCCATGATCTCCACGGGACCGGCGTCCATTCCGCCGTCCTCCTCGGCGAAAGTCAGTCCAAGCAGCCCGACCTCGGCCAGTTGCTTCCAGACGTCTTTCGACCACCCTGGCTCTTCGGCAACGATCTTGTTGCGCTTCTCGGTGTCATACGCACGAGCGAGAACCTCACGCGTGGTGTCCCGAAGGAGCTTCTGTTCTTCGTTCAGTTCGAAATCCATGGTTCCGTCCTCACAATCCGAGAATCGTCGACGCGATGATCTGGCGCTGCACTTCGTTGGATCCGCCGTAGATCGACACCTTGCGGTAGTTGAGGTACGTCGGCACCGATCGCTGCGCCCATCCCGGACTCTCGATGTCCTCTCCTGCCTCGTAGGGCAGTGAATCCGGTCCGGCGATATCCATCAGCATCTCGGTCGCCGCCTGTTGCAGCTCGGATCCGCGCAGCTTCAGAATCGACGACGCCGGGTTGGGCTTGCCGTCTTCGGAGCTCGACACCATCCGAAGCTGGGTGAGTTCGAGTGCGAGAACCTCGTTTTCGAGTTCGGCGAACCGTGCCGCAAAGATCGGATCCTCGAGCAGTGTTCCGCCGCCGACCTTGGTTGCCGCAGCGTATTCCTTCGCGAGATCGAGACGGACCTTCGTGTGCCCGACGCGCGCCACCCCCGTACGCTCGTTGCCGAGCAGGAACTTCGCGTAGCTCCAGCCTTGATTCTCTTCGCCGACAAGGTTTTCGGCAGGGACACGGACGTTGTCGAAGAAGACTTCGTTGACCTCGACGCTACCGTCGATCAACTTGATCGGGCGCACCGTGATCCCGGGCGTGTTCAGGTCGATCAGTAGGAAGGAGATACCTGCCTGCTTCTTCGGTGCGTCCGGATTGGTTCGTACCAACGCGAAGATCCAATCGGCATACTGGCCGAGCGTCGTCCACGTCTTCTGCCCGTTGACGAGGTAGTCGTCGCCGTCACGCAGAGCTGTCGTCCGCAGAGACGCGAGATCCGAGCCTGCCTCGGGTTCGGAGAATCCCTGACACCACCAGATGTCGAGGTTCGCCGTCTTCGGAAGGAACTTTTCCTTCTGCTCCTGCGAGCCGAACGTCGCAATGACCGGTCCGACCATCGACGCATTGAATGCGAGCGGTTCCGGTACCGAAGCCCGCTGCATCTCGTCGAGCCAGATGTGCCGTTGCACCGGGGTCCAGTCCCGGCCACCGAACTCGGCAGGCCAATGCGGCACCGCAAGGCCGTTGGCATTGAGGATTCGCATCGTCGTCACCACGTCGTCGCGGCTCAGTTCGATACCCACCCTGGTCTTCTCGCGAATCTCCGCGGGAATCTCGGTGGTGAAGAACGTCCGCATCTCGTCGCGAAATGCAGCTTCCTCTTCTGTCAGGGCAAGATTCATGAGATCCCTCCGCTATTTCCACTGTCTTCATTGACGTCCTACTCGACCGTACTCCGGGGACAACTGCGATAATCTTCGCCCACTATGACTTTTCTGGCGCTGGTTCGGCACGGTGAAACCGATTGGAATCTGCACGGCCGTCTCCAGGGCAGTTCGGACATCCCGCTCAACGCGACGGGACGGGCACAGGCCCGCGAGGCCGTCTACGAACTCGAAGACCATCCGTGGGAAGTGCTGGTGAGTTCGCCGCTGTCGCGGGCCGCCGAAACCGCCGACATCATCGGTGAGCACCTCGGCATCTCGCGCACCGCTACCTATCCCGATCTCGTCGAGCGCCATTTCGGCGCCGCGGAGGGTTTCACCGACTACGACGCCTATTCCCACTGGCCGCACGGGCGATACCCGGGCCTCGAGCCGCGACGCGAGATGATCGTCAGGGGCGTTCGTGCAGTCGACGAGCTGGCCGCCTCTCACCCCACCGCGTCGGTCATCGCAGTGGCCCACGGGGGCATCATCCGCGGAATATTGGAAGCTCTGCGCGGAGTGCCGTCGCCACGGATCCTCAATGCAGGCGTGTCGACGCTCGTCCACGACGGTTCCGAGTGGACCGTGAAGACCATCAACGGCGTCCCGACGCGAAGGTTGTGGTGAACCGTGTACATCGAACGGCGCATTTCCGAACTGGGGTTCGTCCTCCCCTCCGAAGCCCAGGCACCTCCCGGCTTCGAGTTCTCGTTCGAATGGGTTCGAGTGCGCGGAAACCGGGTGTTCGTGTCCGGTCATTCACCGCAACGTCCTGACGGTTCACTCGCCGGCCCGTTCGGCGCGGTCCCGTCCGAGGTACCTCTCGACGCGGCGACGGACGCAGCACGTGATGCGGCCCTCGCAGCTTTGGCGAGCGTTCATCGAGCAATCGGAGACCTCGACCGGATCAGCGCATGGTTGACCGTCACCGGAATGGTCAATGCAGATCATGGGTTCACTCAGACGACGACCGCCATCAACGGCTTCTCCGATCTGGTTCTTCAGGTGTTCGGGCCGGAGATCGGTGCCCATGCACGGACGGCGATCGGAGTGGCAGCGCTCCCGATGAACAATGCCGTGGTTGTATCGGCTGAGATCGAGATCGACGGCTGAACATTCTCCAGGTCAGGGAAGGCGTCCCACATGCACCGCAAAGCCCTCGCGTTGCTGGCCGCGATCGTCGCGTTACTGGCGGTAGCCGGTTGCGGATCGTCCTCTGCCCCGCTGATCGATCGGATCACCGACGAGGGCGTGCTCGTCGTCGGTACCGAGGGCACCTACAGCCCGTTCAGCTTCCAGGGTGACAACGGCCAGTTGACGGGCTACGACATCGACGTGGTCAACGCGGTGGCAGGTGAACTGGGTGTACGCGTCGAATTCGTGCAGACGCCGTTCGACTCCATCTTCGCCGGGCTCGAGTCGGAGCGCTTCGATCTGATCGCAAACCAGGTGACGATCAATCCGGCCCGGCAGAGTGCATACGACCTGTCGAAGCCCTACACGGTGTCCGAGGGCGAGATTCTCACCGCCGCGACCGATACGTCGATCACGTCCGTCGCCGACCTCGCCGGAAGGACGACAGCGCAATCGTCGACGAGCAACTGGGCAGAGGTCGCCGCCGACGCGGGCGCGAATGTCGAGGCCGTGGAGGGGTTCGTCCAGGCCGTGACCCTCGTCAAAGATGGGCGCGTCGACGCCACCGTCAACGACAGTCTCGCCATCGCCGAGTACCTGAACCAGACCGGCGACACCGGGGTGAAGGTGGCCGCGCAGACCGGCGATACCAGCTATCAGGCGTTCGCTGCCCGCAAGGACAGCGGTCTGATGGACCAGATCGACGCCGCGATCGACACCTTGCAGGCCGACGGCACACTCGCACAAATTTCCGAGAAATACTTCGGCTCGGCCGTCGCTGCTCCCACGGCGGACACGCAGGCGCCGACTTCCGACGGTGAGTCCTCGGAGCAACGGTCGAAATTCGACCTCATCCTCGACAACCTGTGGCCGATGCTGAAGGCCACGATCACGATGACCATTCCGTTGACCGCCATCAGCTTCGTCGTCGGATTGGTCATCGCTCTCGGTGTCGCGCTGGCTCGGATCTCGTCGAACACAGTCCTCGCCGGCCTCGCGCGGTTCTACGTTTCGATCATCCGCGGCACTCCCCTGCTGCTTCAGCTGTTCATCGTCTTCTACGCACTGCCACAGTTCGGGGTGGTGATCGATCCGTTCCCGGCCGCGGTCATTGCCTTTTCGTTGAATGTCGGTGGTTACGCTGCCGAAGTGATCCGTGCCGCGATACTCAGCGTGCCGAAGGGGCAGTGGGAGGCGTCGCAGACAATCGGCATGGGGTACCGAACGACGTTGCAACGCATCATTCTTCCGCAGGCCCTACGCACCGCAGTGCCCCCGTTGTCGAACACGCTGATCTCGCTGGTGAAGGACACGTCTCTGGCGTCGACCATCCTCGTGACCGAACTGCTGCGCGTGGCCCAGCTCGCGGCAGCACCGACCTTCGACTTCTTTGCTCTGTACAGCGTTGCGGCCCTGTACTACTGGGTTATCTGCATGGTTCTGTCCCTCTTCCAAGGCAAACTCGAAGTTCGACTCGACAGGTATGTGGCGAAATGACCGATCTCCTCGAAGTGAAGTCCCTGAAAAAGTCCTTCGGCGCGGTCGAAGTTCTGAAAGACGTGTCGTTCTCGGTGCCGTCCGGGACTGTCACGGTGATCATCGGGCCCTCTGGTTCCGGTAAGACGACGGTGCTACGAGCGCTGAATGCGTTGGATCCGGCAGACGGTGGACTCATCCGGATAGGCGACGTCGCCGTGGATTTCGATTCCACGGTCTCCCCCGCTCAGTTGCGAGCGTTCCGCGCGCAGAGCGGCATGGTGTTTCAGCAGCACAACCTGTTCCCACACAAGACGGTGCTGCAGAACGTCATCGAAGGCCCGGTGATCGTGCAGAAGCGGGCGCGCGACGAGGCGGTCGCCGACGCTCACCGACTGCTCGACCAGGTCGGACTGGACGTCAAATCCGACCAATACCCTTTTCAGCTCTCGGGTGGACAGCAGCAGCGGGTGGGGATCGCCCGAGCTCTCGCGCTGCGACCGAAGCTGATGCTGTTCGACGAGCCGACGTCCGCGCTCGATCCAGAACTGGTCGGCGAGGTCCTCGCTGTCATCAAAGGTCTTGCGGCAGAGGGCTGGACGATGGTGATCGTGACCCACGAGATCAGGTTCGCAGAACAGGTAGCCGACGAGGTGCTGTTCATCGAGGGCGGCGTCGTCGTCGAGCGCGGCAAGCCCGCCACCGTACTCAAAAACCCTGCCGAGGCTCGGACGCGGCAGTTTCTGCAGCGCATTCTCGCCTGAGCGGGTTCCGGCCTTGGACGCTCCGCCCCAGTGGCACGAATAAGTGCGTTGGAGTGCACTCAACCGTGCCACTAGGTGCGGAGCGCCTACAGGTGCGGAAGCACTTTGTCGAGCGTGATCGGCAGATCCCGTACCCGCACGCCCGTCGCGTGGTAGACCGCATTCCCGATGGCTGCCGGTGACCCGACGGTGCCGATTTCACCGATTCCCTTGCCGCCCATGGGGCTCAATTCATCATCCTGTTCTTCGACCCACACAGCCTCGAGGTCGGTGACGTCTGCGCACACCGGCACGTGGTACTCCGCGAGATCGTGATTCGTGAATCCCCCGAATTCGAGATCGGTGTTGCCCGCTTCCATCAACGCCATACCGAGGCCGAATGTCATCCCGCCGATCAGCTGCGACCGCGCGAGCCGTGGATTCATGACGCGCCCGATCCCGAACACACCGAGCATCCGACGCACCCGCACCTCCCCGGTGTCGACGTCGACCTCCACCTCGGCGAATTGAGCGCCGAACGCCATTCGCGCCAGATCTTTCCGACCGTCGACCTCCTCGGACGTCTCCGCAGTCACCTCAGCCGGGCCGGTGGCATCGTCGATGCCGCCAACCTTGTCGACGAGCTGTCGGCACGCCTTCGTCACGGCCCACCCCCACGAAGACGTGCCCGAGGATCCTCCTGCTCCTGGAGCTTTCGGGAGGGCGCTGTCGCCGAGCTTCAGCTCGACCCGATCGGCGGACACGGCAAGCGCGTCGGCCGCAATCTGCCGCAATACCGTACGAGCGCCGGTACCGATGTCCGACGCGGCGACGGACACCGTGATCGATCCGTCGGCATCGATCCTCGCCGACGCAGACGACGGGCTGATCAGAACCGGATAGCTGGCGGTTGCGACGCCCGAGCCGATGAGCTTGCGGCCTTCTCGTCGATGTCCCGGCCTGGGGTCTCGGTACGCCCACCCGAATCGCTCCGCTCCCTCTCGTAGACATTCGACGACGCTGCGCGAGGAGAACGGGCTTCCGCTGGCTGGGTCGACATCGGGTTCGTTGCGAATACGTAGCTCGATCGGATCGACACCGACCGCGTAGGACAACTCGTCGATCGCTGTCTCCACGGCAAACATTCCCGGTGCCTCACCGGGAGCCCGCATCCAGCGAGGCGTCGGGACGTCGAGCTCGGCCAACCGGTGCGTCGTTCGACGATTGGGCGCGGCGTAGATATGCCGCGACGACTCGGCTGTCTGCTCGCAGAACTCGAAGATCTGCGAGGTCTGTTGGAACGTGTCGTGCGCCAGCGCCGTCAAGGTTCCGTCCGCGTCGGCCCCGAGTTGTACGTGGTTGAGGGTGGGCGTGCGGTACCCGACGAGATCGAACAATGCCTGACGCGGAAGCGCGAGCTTGACCGTCCTACCCGTTGCGCGCGCAGCCATCACCGCGAGAACCGCATTGGGCCTGGTGCTGCCCTTCGAGCCGAATCCGCCGCCCACGTTCTCGGCAACGACGCGTACGTTCGACGGGTCCAGGCCGAACAACGTCGCCAGATCGTCTTGGACACCGGACGGCGCCTGCGTCGAATCCCACACCGTCAGAACGCCATCGGACCACTGAGCCGTCGTTGCATGGGGTTCCATCGGACTGTTGTGCATCGGTGGCGTCGAATACCAGCGGTCGACGGTGTGAACTGCGGACTCGAGCGCGGAATCCGGATCGCCCACTGTCACGTCAGTGGGAAAGCCTGCGTTGACAGACTCGGGCGCGAACAACGACGGGTGTTCGGCGCTCAGCTCGTTGTCCGGTTTCGCTTCGTCTGCATAACTCACGCGCACTCGCGCGGCTGCGTCCCGTGCAGTTTCGAGCGAGTCGGCGATCACTGCGGCAACGATCTGACCACGGTAGGAAACTCGATCTGATTGCAGTACAGCGAGTTCCGTGTCTTCGAGCTCGCCGATCTTTTCCGCGTTCGAGTGCCACAGCAGGGTGACCGAATCGTCGGTCTGCACATCTACAACCCTGCCGGTGGGGATCGTGGCCGGCACATAACAGCAGTAAGCGGGCGCTGTCTTCTCGAGCTGCTCGACGGCGTAGCGTGCCGCGCCGGTCACCTTCGCAACGCTCTCGGTTCGCTGGATCGGCTGACCGATCGACATCGTACTCACAGCTGCACGCTCCGATGGGCTAGCTCGGTCAGGGTTTCCGTCACCAGATTGCGCACGAGTGGAACTTTGAATCCGTTGTCTCTCAGCGGCATCGCGGCACGCAGCTCGAGGTCGATCGCCTCTCGAAATGCTTCGTGTTTCGCCGAGCGTCCCAGGAGCTCCCCTTCGGCGGTGATCGCCCGCCAGGGTTTGTGTGCAACTCCGCCGAGAGCGATTCGCGCCTCGGTGACCTGCCCGTCTTCGACTCGCAACACTGCAGCGACCGACGCCAATGCGAAAGCGTAGGACGCGCGATCGCGAACCTTGCGATAGACGGATACAGCCTGCTCGGGTAGCGCCGGGATGCTGATTCCAGTGACTATCTCGTCGTGGCCGATGTTGGTGTCGAGGTCGGGATCGTGACCCGGGAGTCGGTACAACTCGCTGATGGGGAGCTTGTGCGCCCCCGACGGACCCGCGATCTCGACGATTGCGTCGAGTGCCGTCAGCGCCACAGCCATGTCGGACGGGTGCGTCGCGACGCAGTGATCGGACGCACCGAGGATCGCCAGGTTACGGTGATCACCCTCGATCGCGGGGCAACCCGAGCCTGGATCCCGCTTGTTGCATGGTTTGCTCGAATCCATGAAGTAGACGCACCGAGTGCGCTGGAAGAGATTGCCGCCGACGGTCGCCATGTTCCGCAGCTGGCCGGATGCACCGGACAGCACGGCCCGCGACAGCACCGGGTAGCGCGAGCGAACAACCGGGTGTACGGCTAGATCACTGTTGCTGACTCCGGCCCCGACACGCAGGGAGCCGTCATCGTCGACGCCGATCACGTCGAGCGGCAATTTGCTGATGTCGATGAGCGACGAGGGATGCGCTGCACCGAGTTTCATGAGATCGACCAGGTTTGTACCACCCCCGAGAAGGGCTGCGTCCGGGTCGGATGCAAGCTTGGCGATCGCGTCGTCGACGTCTACGGCGGACTCGTAGCTGAAGGTTCTCATTCGCTCGCCTTCAGTACCGCCGGCACGATGTTCGGATAAGCACCGCAGCGACACAGATTCCCGCTCATTCGCTCGCGGACCTCTTCGGGTGTCAACCGAGGATGATCGTTCTCGGTGACCGCGCTCGGCCATCCCTGTTTCGCTTCCTCGATCACCGCGACTGCAGAACAGATCTGGCCGGAGGTGCAGTATCCGCACTGGAAAGCGTCGTTGTCGATGAACGCTTGTTGGACGGGATGAAGAGTGTCGCCGTCGGCGAGGCCCTCCACGGTGACGATGTCTCGACCTTGGTAGCCGATCGCGAGAGCGAGGCAGCTGTTGATCCTCCGACCGTCGACAAGGATGGTGCAAGCGCCGCACTGACCGTGGTCGCAACCTTTCTTGGCACCGACGAGATCGAGGTGCTCTCGAAGCGCGTCGAGCAGCGTGGTTCGTACGTCGCAGTCCAGCTCATGGTCGGTACCGTTCACCCGGAGGGTCACTCTGCTCATGGCCGGTCAGGTACCCGGGTGGCCGGACCGTCAAACGCTCAAATACTGTGGCGCACAATATTGGACAGGCTAACCTCCACTGCCCTAGTGGTGCGACTGAGTGTTCAGGAGTGCACTCAACCGCGCCACTGCGGCGGAGCCGCGCTAGGGGGCACTGCGGCGGAGCCGCGCTACGTGAAGCCCAGGATCTCCTCACCCCATGCTCGCCGGAGTTCACGGTCCGGGTCCTCGACTTCCTGGTCGTGCTTGTCGATCAGCAGAGTCGTCCTCGATTCCTCGTCGTAGGGCGTCCATGGGTCCCGGCCGTACGCGAAGTCGATCCATCGTTTCTGGACCCGTCCGCTGACCTCGAGAGCGGTCCTGTGCCCGCCCAACTTGAAGGTCGGGTCCTTGGGAACGACGCCGAAGTTGCCGAACACGTACGGCACCTCGGTACCGTGCATCGCCCCGAGTCGGGTGATGCGCAGGAACGGCGTCGCCTGATCGAAGCGATACAGGAACGTCCGCGCTCGCCTGCTGTGTGCCTCGGCGATCCACAGTGTCGGCATACGGAACGCTGCGTCCCGCGAGATCTCGAGTGCCGTCCGCTTCTTCGAGTGCTCGGGATACGCCGCTTCGACCTCGTTCTCTTCGTCGGCCCGCATGTCGGGGTGATCGGCCGCGATCGCCTGGAACATCTCGTGCACCTTGTCCGGCGTGATGGGCATCAGCGGAGACTTCATCAGCTTGAACATCGAGGACTCGTCGTGGTTCGTGCCGATCAACAGCGGGACCGGATGAGCCAGGCCCTTCTGAAACGCCGCCACCGGGTAGTGCGGTACGAAATCCCGATCGACGACGGGTGCCAACGCAAGAGTGCCCGGCACCTTGGACGGAATCTCCTGCACCAACTCCCCGCACACCCGAACGAACTCGGATACCGGCAGCTCCCGCAGTTCCGACGCCTCGACTCCCGCGAGTTCGAGGAAGCGCTCGGCAATGCTCTCGGCCCTGTCGGCGCCGTACACCGACGTGGCGGGCGAGCTCTCCGCGATGACCCGATGAAAGAGTCCCTCGGAGGCAGGCGAGACCATCAGCGTCGTCACCGATCCGCCACCTGCGGATTCGCCGAACAGCGTCACCTGGGACGGATCACCACCGAACCCCGCGATGTTGTCTCGAACCCACTCGAGAGCTGCAACCTGATCTCGCAGACCGAGGTTCGAATCGAAGTCGCCGAACTTCGAGAAGTCCAGGAACCCCAGCGCACCGAGCCGGTAGTTGGCCGTCACCAACACCACACGGCCCTCGGCGACCAGCTTCCGCCCGTCATACATCCGTTGCGCCGACGAACCGAGGAAGTACGCGCCGCCGTGAATCCACACCATGACCGGAAGATTCGCGGCCCCCTCCGGAGCCCACACGTTCAGCGTCAAGCAATCCTCGCCGATCGTCAGACCCGGATCGATGGGCAGCGGACCGTGCTCGGTCTGCGGAGCGATATGCCCGAACGCCGTCGCATCCCGAACCTCCGACCACGACACAGGCTCCCTCGGCGCTCGCAGCCGCAACTCCCCCACCGGGGGCGCCGCGTAGGGCACCCCTTTCCATACCGCGACACCGTCGTCGACACTTCCCATGACCTGCCCGTACCGGGTCGTCACAATCACCAGACCATCATGCCCCGTACTGAGTGAGTCCAAGTCGCTTACAACCACTCTCCAAGTCGCTGCCGCCACAGTTCTGCCCATGACAACAACAGCCCGCACTCTCGCGAGAAGCACGACCACCGCACTCGCTCTGGCCGCCAGTGCCGCACTCCTCAGCGCTTGTTCCTTCTCTGTCGGCACTTCCACCGACGACGCCCAGCCTGCGTCCGATGGTGGCGTCGACTTCACTGGACTGCAGTCGGCGACGATTCAGCTCGAGGCCCTCGGCACCTTCGTCTCGCCTCAGGAAGGCGGATACGAAGCTGCCGGACGCGGTTCCGGTTTCCTCATCTCCCCCGACGGATATGCACTGACCAACAATCACGTGGTCACCGGCGCAGGCACGCTCGAGGTGTGGCGCGGCGGCGACCAGAGCAAAGAACTGAATGCTCGCGTCGTCGGTTCTTCCGAGTGCCTGGATCTCGCCGTCGTGAAACTCGACGGCACCGACTTCCCCTACGTGTCGTTCCACGAAGGCCCGATCAACACCGCCGACGAGATCTATGCCGCCGGCTTCCCACTCGGTGACCCGACGTTCACGATGACCAAAGGCATCGTCTCCAAGGCCGACACCGCAGGCGACACGCCGTGGGCATCACTCGACCACGTCATCGAACACGACGCGAAGATTCGCAGCGGCAACTCCGGTGGCCCACTCGTCGACCCGGACGGCAAGCTCGTGGGCGTCAACTACGCAGGAAGCGACAAGTACGACACCAACATGGCCATTCATCGCGACGAAGTCCAGAACGTCGTGGAGGACCTCAAAAGCGGCAAGAACATCCTGAGCCTCGGCATCAACGGAGAAGCGCTCACCGACGACGAGGGCACCGGACTCGGAGTGTGGGTCAACTCGGTTGCATCGGGGTCGGCGGCCGACAAAGCAGGAGTCGAACCCGGCGACCTGCTGACCAGCATGGAGGGCGTCACGCTCGGTACCGACGGGACGCTCGCCGACTACTGCAGCGTCCTACGCACGCACGGACAGGACGCAACCCTCTCGGTGGAGGTCTACCGGCCTGCCACGGACACGTACCTACGCGGCCAGTTCAACGGTGAAGCGATCGAGGAAACGACGACGGTGTCGTCGGCGGTCACACAGTCCACTAGCGGTAGCAGCGCTTCGCAGACCAGCGCCGGCGGCTTCACCACGGTCGAGGACAACGACGGAGTCGTGACGGTCGACGTGCCCGCGGCGTGGAATCAGGTGGACGGCAACAAGTTCGTCGACGATCGAGGTAACTACTTCTACGGCGTCGAGGCCAGCTCGAATCTTGCTCAGTACCAGGGAGGCTGGGGTGCGGTCGGCACCTCGGTCATGGCCTCGGACACCGCTGTGTCGAACTCGTCGCCGGAGGATCTCCTGAACTGGGCGACGGCATCGCTGCCGCAGTCCGGATGCGTCTCGACCGGCCGTGAGGACTACAGCGATGCCCTGCACACCGGCCGGTTCGAGGTGTGGACCGGTTGTGGGGAAAGCGCAGCCACATACATCCTCGTTGCGGCCCAGGCAGATTCAGGTCGATACCTGACTCTGGTCGCGGTGCAGGCCAACAGCGACGCCGATCTCGACGCTGCGGATCGCGTGATGAACAGCTTCACCGTCTCCCTCTAGGTCGACTCTCTGTATCCCGACGGAAAAGCCCCGCTCACCTCATCGGTGAGCGGGGCTTTTCCGTCAGGTCAGCTACGGCGCGGCTTGCCCCGCTTGTCGCCACCGAACTTGCCGCCCCCACGGGGGCCACCGCGACCACCGGGAGGACCGGAGTCAGGTGTCAGTTGGATCAACACGCCGCTGATTCGAGTGCGACGCAGCGCTTCCACTGTTTCGTCGGCGAGATCGGCGGGAAGCTCCACCAGCGAATGATCCGGACGAATGCTGATGTGCCCGAAATCGCTCCGACGCAGGCCGCCCTCGTTGGCGATGGCTCCGACGATCGCTCCGGGAGCAACGTGATGCCGCTTCCCGACGGCGATGCGGTACGTCGCCATCTCCTGGCCGGTCTTGCGATGATGCGAACTCGCTGCATCCTCGTCGAAACTGCGCGCGGGCCGAGGTTCACGCGGCTCGCGGGGGGCACGCGGGGGCGCGGGCGGTTCTGGCTTGAGCAAGAACGCCTCGCCGTCGCGGGACTGCACGGCCAGCGCAGCAGCGATGTCGGCGATCGGCACGTCGTGATCGCGCTCGTAGTCCTCGATGAGGCGACGGAAGAGAGCCAAGTTCTCGTTGCCGAGGCTCTCGGTGATCGAGTCTCCGAACTTGGTGACGCGCTGCGCATTGACGTCGTCGACGCTCGGCAACTGCATCTCGGTAATCGGCTGGCGCGTCGCGCGTTCGATGGCTTTGAGTAGATGACGTTCCCGCGGCGCGACGAACAGCAGCGCCTCACCCGCACGGCCGGCTCGACCGGTACGGCCGATGCGGTGGACGTAGGACTCGGTGTCGTGCGGGATGTCGTAGTTGATGACGTGCGAAATGCGATCGACATCGAGACCACGCGCTGCAACATCGGTGGCGACCAGGACGTCGATCTGGCCGTTCTTGAGCTGGTTGATGGTCCGCTCGCGCTGGGCCTGCACGATGTCGCCGTTGATGGCCGCTGCGGAGAATCCGCGTGCCCGCAACTTCTCGGCGAGTTCCTCGGTGGCCTGCTTGGTGCGGACGAACATGATCATCGCCTCGAACTCTTCGACCTCGAAGATTCGGGTCAGAGCCTCCAGCTTTCGCTGATGCGCCACCTGAACGTAACGCTGAGTGATGTTCGGCGCGGTCGAGGTCTTGGTCTTGACGGTGATCTCGACCGGGTCGTGCAGATACTGCTTGGAGATCTTGCGGATCGCAGGCGGCATCGTGGCCGAGAACAGCGCGACCTGCTTGTACTCCGGAGTGTCGGACAGAATGCGCTCGACGTCCTCCTGGAATCCCATCTTGAGCATCTCGTCCGCCTCGTCGAGCACGAGGTACTCGAGGCCGGACAGATCGAGCGTGCCCTTCTCCAGGTGATCGATGACACGACCCGGCGTTCCGACGATGATCTGCGCACCCTTGCGCAATCCGGAAAGCTGAATGCCGTATGCCTGACCACCGTAGATCGGCAAGATGTGCAGGCCGGGGATGTTGGCCGCGTACTTGCCGAATGCCTCCGCCACCTGCAGTGCCAGCTCACGCGTCGGGGCCAGCACGAGCGCCTGCGGCACCCGGCGTGACACGTCCAGACGGGACAGGATCGGCACCGCGAACGCTGCGGTCTTACCGGTTCCGGTCTGCGCGAGGCCGACGACGTCGTTGCCTGCCATCAACGGCGGAATGGTCGCAGCCTGAATGGGCGACGGGCTCTCGTAGCCGACGTCGTGCAGGGCCTTCAGGACCCGTTCGTCGATGCCGAGGTCGGCGAAGGTGATAGGTGGCGTCTCTTCGACAGCGGGGGTCGCGTCGATCGGCGCTGATGCCTGCCCGTTCGAAGTTGATTCGTTCGAAGTTGATTCGTTCGAAGTGGACTCGTTCGAAGTCGACTCGTCAGGGGTCACGTCGGCATCCTGATTCGGCTCTGTTGTGCTCATATACAGGCGAGTTTAGTCCCTGTCACCTCTTCCGCAGGACGCAAGTGCCGATAATGCGCTCAGCACGTTCATTCTCGGCCTGTACAGCGACTCGCGGGGCGAATCGAGCCTCGTCAACAGCAACACGACCGGTTAGGGTGCACAGCGAGTCACACATAACTCCACAGGACTGGTCGGAAAATTCGCAAACCGGACACCATCCGTAGTGCAACCCGACCGGGAATGTGATGAAATGCACATCTGTTACGTCATTTTCCCGGAGGGGTCTTACAGTGCGCGAATATTCTGTGCCTGCGTCGTTCACAATTCCAGACGATGCATCGATGGCCGATACCATTTTCCGGCACGAGACGGAGTCCCCGAACATCGTCCCGTTCCAGCGTTTGATCGGTGGGACGTGGACCGATGTCACAGCGTCGCAGTTCGCCAAGGAGGTCAAGGCAGTCGCCAAGGGCCTGATCGCGTCGGGCGTCGAGCTCGGCGATCGCGTGGCGATTCTGTCTGCGACGCGGTACGAGTGGGTCCTTCTCGACTATGCGATCTGGACCGCAGGTGGATGCACCGTTGCAATCTACGAAACGTCCTCGGCCGATCAAGCTCAGTGGATTCTGGAAGATTCGGCAACCTCGTTGCTGATCCTGGAAACCCCAGCACATGCGGAGGCCCTGAAGGAGGTCACCGAGGGTGCCGCCGATCTGCGCGAGGTCCTGCAGATCGATGCAGGGGCCATCGACGAGCTCACCACACGCGGCGCAGGCGTCAGCGACGACGACCTTCATGCACGTCGCCACCAGGTCACCGCGTCCTCACCCGCGACGCTGATCTACACCTCGGGAACCACTGGCCGTCCCAAGGGCGTGCAGCTCACCCACGCCAACTTCTACGCAGAGGTGCAAGCAACCCAGCTGGCGCTGCACGACTCGATGAAGGAGGGCAACCGCACACTGATGTTCCTGCCGATGGCGCACGTGTTCGCCCGCGCCGTCTCGTTCGGAGCGTTCGAGGCCAAGGTCACCGTCGGTCACACCTCGGACGTCGCGACGCTGCTCGACCAGTTCGCGTCGTTCAAACCGGACTTCATCCTGTCGGTGCCCCGCGTGTTCGAGAAGGTCTACAACTCGGCCAAACAGAAGGCGTACGACGGCGGCAAGGGCGGAATCTTCGACAAGGCTGCGGCCACCGCCATCGAGTGGAGCGAAGCCAAGGACAAGGGCGGCCCCGGACTGCTGCTCAACATCAAGCACACGGTGTTCGACAAGCTCGTCTACTCCAAGCTCCGCGCCGCACTCGGCGGCAACTGCGACCGCGCGGTCTCCGGCGGCGCACCTCTCGGTGCCCGACTCGGTCACTTCTTCCGCGGCGTCGGAATCCCGGTGTATGAGGGCTATGGACTCACCGAGACCAGCGCCGCGATCACCGTCAACACCACCTCCGAGCAGCGCATCGGCAGCGTCGGAAAGCCGCTCAGCGGTCACGCCGCGAAGATCGCCGAGGATGGCGAACTTCTCCTCAAGGGCCCTGTCGTGTTCGGCGGATACTGGCACAACGAGAAGGCGACGTCCGAGTCGATCATCGACGGCTGGTTCCACACAGGCGACCTCGGCGCCATCGACCAGGACGGCTACGTCTCCATCACCGGTCGTAAGAAGGAAATCATCGTCACCGCGGGCGGCAAGAACGTCGCACCTGCGGTACTGGAAGATGCCATGCGGGCAAACGCACTCATCAGCCAGTGTCTCGTCGTCGGCGACGCGAAGCCCTTCATCGGCGCCATCATCACGCTGGATCCGGAAGCACTCCCGGGCTGGAAAGAGCGCCACGGGATCGCGGAGGACGTGCCGTTCGCCGAACTGTCGAAGAACGCCGAGCTCATCGCCGAGATCGACAAGGCAGTCGCGGACGCGAACAAGAAGGTGTCCAACGCAGAACAGATCAAGAAGTACAAGATCCTCGAGCAGGACTTCACCGTCGAAACCGGCGAGCTCACGCCGACGATGAAGCTCAAGCGCAACATCATCCACCAGGAGCGCGGCGCCGAGATCGAATCGATCTACAGCTAGATTCCACCCGCGTGTGACGTACAGGCCCGTGCCTGTACGTCACACGTGCCTGTACTTCACGCGTGTGCGAGTACGAACTCCGCGGCTTCCAGTGAGACCGTGCGATGCACTTTCTCGTGCAGGAGATCGTGGCCTGCATCCTCGAACTCCCGCATCGTGGCACCTGGAACGTTCGGGATCCACGCACGAACTGCGTCGATCGGAGCCAACCGGTCGTCGACGCCATGTACAGCCAGCAGCGGCAAAGCCGATCCGCTCAGATCCGACGCCGTGCCGGTGGTCGATTTCGGTGTTCCACACAGGACTACCGAAGTGAATCCGCTCGGGTTCTTCTCGAGGGCCGCGATAGCGGTCGCAGCTCCCAACGAATGGCCCATCAGCGCCATCGGGATCCCGCTGCGCTCCGAACGAGCGATGTCCGCGAGCTGCAACGCGTTGTCGGCGAGCCCGGCGATCTGAGATGCGTCGGACAACTCGCCTTCCGTCAGCCCGTGACCGACGTGGTCGATGGCCCACACGTCGATTCCCTCGTTGTTCATGAGGCGGGCAAACCGATGGTAGTGCCCGCTGTTCTGACCCAAGCCATGAAGAAACACCAGGACGAGACGCGGATGTGCCGTGGTCCACGAACGGTAGTGGACGGCACCGGTAGCTCCTTCGAAAAACGGCATTCGACTATTTTGCATGGCGGGCAGTTCTGTCGTTGCATTCACCTACAGTTGTGCGCGTGTTCCTCTTGGGCGGCCGTGTCGTATACAGCGCCAGCGACCTCTCCGCCGCGGCAGCCTGCGAGTACGCGATGCTGCGCACACTCGACGCCAAACTCGGAAGAATCGAGGCGGTCCGCGACGAGCCGGATCCGATGCTCGAGCGCACCTCCGCCCTCGGTTTCGCGCACGAGCGGCGACAGCTCGAGGCGTTCCAGACTCGATTCGGCCAGGGCGTGTCGATCATGCCGAGACCCGAACGCACCGCACTCGCGCTCGCCGACGCCAACGCCGCCACCATCGAGACCGTTTTGTGGGGGTACGACGTCCTCTATCAGGCAACGTTCTTCGACGGCCGCTCCCTCGGGTTCTGCGATTTTCTGGTCAAAGAGGGCGCCGGCTACTCGGTGTACGACACCAAGCTGTCGCGGCACGCCCGCGTCCCTGCGCTGCTTCAACTCGCGGCCTACGCGGACGCACTGGAGAACAACGGCATCGAGGTCGCCGATCGCCTGCATCTGATGCTCGGCGACGGCAGCACCACCGATCACTCCGCGGTGAATCTGCTCCCGGTGTATCGACGCCAACGGGCACATCTGGAAGAAATAATCGACGAGCACGTCGCTGAGGACGAACCCGTCGATTGGGGCGATTCGAGGTACAGCGCGTGCGGGCGATGCGATGCGTGTGATCAGCAGGTTCTCGCGCGTGACGATCTCCTTCTCGTTGCCGGTCTCACTGGCGGCACGCGGGCACATCTGCATACCGCGGGAATCACCACGACCGTCGAGCTCGCCACCTCTGTCGGCCCGGTCGACGACATCTCCGCTCGCACACTCGCCACCCTCAGATCTCAGGCAACACTGCAGATCGCCCAGCGGAACAGCGGCCGAACCGAGTTCGACATTTTCGACTCCGACGCGCTCGGGTCCATTCCGGAGCCCGATCCGGGAGACGTCTTCTTCGACTTCGAGGGCGATCCCCTGTGGGCCGAAGCCGGATCGTCCGAGTGGGGGCTCGAATACCTCTTCGGTGTACTCGAAACGGACCGGACTTTTCACCCGTTCTGGGCTCACGATCGCGCGCAGGAAAGACAAGCGCTGGAGGCATTCCTCGACTACGTGGTGACTCGACGGCGAGAGTTTCCCGGCATGCACGTCTATCACTACGCGGCCTACGAGAAGACCGCGTTGCTCAGACTCGCGGGGCGGTACGGCGTCGGCGAAGACGTTGTCGACGACCTACTCCGCGACAACGTCCTCGTGGATCTGTATCCCGTCGTTCGCGCGTCGCTTCGAATCGGCGAGCGCTCCTACAGCATCAAGAAGCTCGAACCCCTCTACATGCCGGACAGCCGCGACGGCGACGTCACCAACGCCGCAGCGTCGATCGCCGAGTACGCCAACTGGTGCGATCTGCGCGATCAGGGACGCACCGCGGAGGCATCGGCCCTGCTGGCGGAGATCGCCGAATACAACCGCTACGACTGTGAGTCAACGGTCGAGCTACGAGACTGGTTGTTGGCACGGGCATCCGACGCGGGAGTGGCACCGCGGCCACCAGCGGAACTGGCGCCGGAGCTGAACGAAGAGACCACTGCGCTCGAAGAATCCCTGCGCGACTACGTCGGCATCGGCCCGGTGTCCGAGCGGACACCCGATGCCCAAGCCGTAGCTCTGTACTCGGGGTCGATCGGCTACCACCGCCGCGAGCGAAAGCCGTTCTGGTGGGCGCACTTCGATCGTCTGCAGAGCCCCGTGGACGAATGGGCCGAGGCAACGGATGTGTTCAAGATCGAATCGGGAACGATCGAATCGGAATGGGCGAAGACGTCGCCGCGGCAGAAACTGCTCAGACGACGGTTGCGTGTCACCGGCGTCGGGGGTACGGGGTCCTCGGTGCGATTGCTCTACGACCTGCCGCCGCCCGCCGGCCTCGAACAGCCGCACCCGACCTACCGTGCATGCAGCCGGGGCGAGGTGCTCGAACTGGGCGACACCTACGCCGTCGTCGAAGAAAAGCTCGCCGCGGGCGCCGAACCATACGAGCAACTTCCGATGGCCATTGCGCCCGAAGCACCGATACGCACCGTCAGCATGGAGCAGGCGATCATCCGAGCGGCCACCGAAGTACAGCACTGCCTTCCGGACTTGCCCCGCACCGCCGTCGCCGATCTGATGTCGTTGGCGACTCCACGAACCCTGTCCGGCAATGCACTTCCCATAGTGTCGGGGAACAACTACATCGACGCGATCGGTACCGCACTGCTCGACCTCGACAACTCGTACCTCGCCGTACAGGGACCACCCGGGACCGGCAAGACCTTCACCGCCGCCGCAGTCATCACCCGACTGGTGGAGGAGCATCACTGGCGGATAGGCGTTGTCGCGCAATCGCATTCCGTCGTCGAGAATCTCCTCGACGGAATAGCCAAGGCCGGCGTGCCCGCCGAGCTCATCGGCAAGAAGAAGCCGACCGAGCACACCGAGCTGCGGGACACCGATTACCCCGACTTCGTCGCCGATGCGACCGCCGGGTGCGTCGTCGGCGGCACCGCGTGGGACTTCTCGCACGACACCCGCGTCGTGCCGGGTTCGCTCGACTTGCTCGTCGTCGACGAGGCCGGACAGTTCTCGCTGGCCAACACCATCGCGGTGGCAGGTTCAGCGCGCAACCTCCTGCTACTCGGCGACCCACAACAGCTCCCCCAGGTAAGCCAGGGCACGCACCCAGAACCAGTGGACGAATCGGCGCTCGGGTGGCTGGCCGAAGGCCATGGTGCGCTGCCCGCCGACCGTGGGTATTTCCTCAGCCGAACCTGGCGCATGCACCCCGTTCTGTGCGCGCCGGTGTCGGCGCTCTCCTACGAGGGACAGTTGTTTTCCAACGAGGCCGCGACGGCCGCGCGGGTCCTCGACGGGATGCGGCCCGGTCTGCACACGGTGACCGTCGAGCATCACGACAACACCACCGAGTCGCCCGAAGAAGCCGAGGAGATTCGTCGACAGATCGAGAAGCTGCTCGGATCACCGTGGACCGATCCGGACACGCACGAGGGCAGCCGCGGCCTCGAACCACACGACTTCATCGTCGTCGCGCCGTACAACGCTCAGGTCGCGCGGATTCGTCGACACCTCGACGAAGCTGGTCTATCCGAGGTGCTCGTCGGGACCGTCGACAAGTTCCAAGGGCGACAAGCTCCGATCGCTCTGTTGTCGATGACGGCGTCGAACCTCGCGGACTCGCCGCGAGGTGCCAGCTTCCTGCTGTCGCGAAACCGATTGAACGTCGCGCTCTCCCGTGGGCAGTGGGCGGCTGTTCTGGTGCAATCGCGCACGCTCACGCACTACCTACCCGCCACTCCCGACGGCTTGGAAATGCTGGGCGCGTTCATGGCCCTCGCAGAGGCGGGAGTGGAGCCTGCGGAATGACCCAGGGGGCGGGAGTGGAGCCTGCGGCGGATCAACCGAACGTCTTTCCTTCGCCGCGGTAGGTGGGAACGGCCGAGATACTGCCGTCGCCCTCGACGATGTGCAGGGTGTCGAGTCGCTCGCAGATCTCGCCTGCCTTGGCATGACGGAACCAGACCCGGTCTCCGATCTCGATGGTGTCCGTCGACGTGACCGGAGTCTGTACTTCCCCCGCGCCCTCGTTGCGGAGCAGTTTCAATCCGCCTTGGACCACGCCGCGGAGCGAGTTCGAGAACGCAACAGGAGACGGCGTTCGGGACCTCGACGTCGGCCCCGACGCGATGTAGCCACCCCCGAACACCGTGGCGATCTTCTCGGTCGGTTTGCGCACGACGGGGAGTGCGAAGTAGAGCGCCGGGTGTGCTGTGAACGCGGTGTACTTGTCGAACAGCGTCGGAGAGAACAGTCCTGAGCCCGCAGTGACCTCGGTGACTTTCGGGTCTGCCGAGCTGATTTCGAGTGAGCCTGTGCCGCCGCTGTTGACGATCTCGAGTGGCCCGACAACGGAGGTGACTGCGTCGACGACAGCGCTTCGCCTGTCTTTCAGCTCCGAAGCCGACACCTTCTTCATCAGCTCGACGGCGATGTTGGAGTCCGGCAATCCAGCGATCTGCGCCTCGTAGAACATGACCCCGACCACACGAAAGCCGCGACCCTTGGCGGTGCGGGCGAATTCGGCGACCTGCTCCGGCTCCCGTAGCGGAGACCGCCGGACCCCGAGGTGCAGCGGGCCGAGCCGGAGGGAGGCGTCGACGTCGATACAGATGCGCGGCTTGACCAGGTCGGAGCCGGCGGCGGCGCGGATCCGGTCGAGATGAGCTACGTCGTCCACCATGAGTGTGATGCGGCCGGACAGCACCCGGTCGCGCGTGATTGCGGTGAGTGCGCCGGCATCGACCGTCGGATATCCCAGCAGAACGTCTTCGGCACCGAGCTCGGCGAGCCAGATCGCCTCGTGCGGCGAGTACGCCATGATTCCGTGGAATCCCGGAGGTGTATCGAAGCTCTGCCCGAGGACACGCTCGAGCACGCTGCGTGAGCGCACAGACTTGCTGGCCACCCGCACCGGTAGTCCACTACCGCGACGAACCAGATCAGCTGCATTGACTGCAAGGGCGTCGGCGTCGACGGCTGCGAACGGAGGTTCGAGGTGTGCGGTCGCGGCCGAGATACGGCTCAGGGCGGTCACATCGTGTGAGGTTCGACCGAGAAGTGACGTCACGTCAGAAGTACTTCCTTGGTTTCGTTGCGCGAGCAGATCTGGTTCCAAGTCAATCACCTGTCGCCGATTCCGTCAGATCTCGACGGCCTTACCTGCGATCAGCCCGGACAGGTCGTCCATTGCCGCGATGACAGCTATGTCGTCGCGATCGACGAGCCACCTGAGAATCAACCCGTCCACCGTCGCCATCCCGAAGCGCGCCACCGAATCGATCGGTTCGAGCCACCGCGTCCCGGTGTCTTCGGCGCAGCGCTCGAAGAACGCACGAGACTCGGTGTCGCGAATTCGGTACTGCCCACTGGCGATCGCTGCAGCGTCGTCCGACCCGAGCGCGCGGTGCCGCAGTAGATACGTCTTGATCTCGTACGACAAGAGCTGTCGGTCCGCCGTCTGATAGACGAGTGGCCAAATCGCGTTGAGGCCACTGTGCACCAGCTCACGAAGTCCACGTGTCCCTTGGAGTTCGTGGGTGTGGTCGAACGCCGTGTGCAGGGCAGCCGTGATATCGACGATCAGTCCCTCACCCATCGCGATGACAAGCAATTCCTTGGACTCGAAGAGGGAGAAGACCGCGCGCTGCGTCATCCCTGCTTCGGCGGCGACGCCACGGACCGTCAGCTTCTCGATACCCACCTGTTCGGCGCGATCGATAGCGGCAGCGACCAGCCGGGCTCGTCGTGCATCGACCGGCAGCCGAGTCTGCATGGGAATGAATAGTAGTTGCCGTCGGTAGATAATTGACCGTGTCGGACCCTCACATTCATAGTTGAGCGATGACGGGGCTTACATGGCACAACTGGGCGGGAAATCAGACCTCGAATCCGATCGAACGGGTCGTTCCGCGATCGGTCGATGAACTGACGGCGGTCGTGCTGCGGGCCGAGGGCACGGTCAAGTGCGTCGGGGCGGGGCACTCGTTCACGTCGATCGCGGCGACGGACGGGATCCAGGTCAGCCTCGACGACCTACGCGGCATCGAGTCGGTGGAACGCGCTGCCGACGGATCCGCAATCGTCACCGTGTTGGCGGGTACCCGGCTGCGGGAGCTCACGGCCAGGCTGTGGGATCTGGGCCTCGCGATGGCCAACCTGGGCGACATAGACGAACAGTCCGTCGCGGGTGCCATTTCCACCGGCACCCACGGGACCGGTGCGCGGTTCGGCGGAATAGCGACACAGGTGACTGCTTTGGAAGTCCTGACAGCCGACGGCCGCGTTGTGACGTGTTCTCGTGACGTCGAGCCGGACATGTTCGACGCCGCCCGCGTCGGACTCGGCGCACTCGGGATCATCACCCGGGTGAGTCTGCGCTGCGCGCCGGCGTTCGCGCTGCACGCGCTCGAAGCGCCCGCCACGTTGACCTCGACGCTGTCGACGATGACCGAGACGGTAGCAGCGGTCGATCACTTCGAGTTCTACTGGTTTCCGCACACGGATCGTGTGCTGACCAAGACAAACACCAGACTTCCAGCGGACAGCCCACTTGCCCCTCTCGGTCGGGTGCGGGCGTACATCGACGACGAGTTGCTGTCCAACACTGCCTTCGAACTGGTGAACCGGGCGGTCACTCGGTTTCCTGGCGCGATTCCCCGCGTCAACGGGTTCTCCGCACGAGCATTGTCCGCACGCGAGTTCACCGACCGGAGCTACCGGGTGTTCGCGTCCTCGCGCACGGTCCGGTTCCGGGAGATGGAGTACGCGGTGCCGGCCGAGTCCATCACGTACGTGCTCCGCGAGCTCGAACGGTGGCTGGCGTCCTCCGGTTTCACGGTGGCGTTCCCGGTCGAGGTGCGCTTCGCCGCGGCGGACGACATCTGGCTCTCGACGGCGCACGGCAGAGCCAGCGCATACATCGCCGTCCATCAGTACCACCGACGCGATCACCGGGAGTACTTCGATGCGGTGGAAGCAATCGCCCGCAGCGTCGGCGGTCGGCCGCACTGGGGCAAGCTGCACTCGTTGACGGCCGCGGACTTCGCCGACATGTACGAGCATTTCTCGGCCTTCTGCGCTGTGCGAGACAAGCTCGATCCAGAACGCCGATTCTCGAACGACTACCTGCGAGTGTGTCTGGGATAGGCCTCCGGCGCCGGTGGCATCGCGGGCCCCAGGGACGGTGGGGCCTCCGGCCCAGTGGCACGGTTAAGTGCACCCCAGTGCACTCAGTCGTGCCACTGCGCGGGACGCGCCTATCTTGGAGTCATGTTCAAGCGCGCCCTAGCCGGGATCCTCGCTGCCGGAGTGATCCTCGGCGTCGGAGAACTGATCGCCGTTCCGTTCGGCCCGAACTCATCCCCGTTCTTCGCCGTCGGATCCGCCGTCGTCGACAACACCCCGGAGTCGGTCCGCGAGTGGGCCATCGACACCTTCGGCACCTCGGACAAAGCAGCTCTGTTCATCGGCATGGCCCTCGTCATCGCGCTGATCTCCGCCGCAGCAGGGTTGCTGCGACGCCCGCTGGGCGCCGTGCTCTTCGGTGTACTCGGCGCCCTCGGAGTCCTCGCCGCAGTCACCCGTTCGACCGCGACGCCGCTTTCCGCACTACCGACGATTCTGGGCGTCGCTGCGGGAATCGTCGTGCTGCATGCCTTGATCCGAACAACCGACGAGCCGAGCGAAGGCATGACCCGCCGCAGTTTCCTCGGCCTCGCCATGGCTGCCGGCGTCGTCGCTGTCGCAGCAGGAACGGCGGGTCGGCTGATCACGCAGGCTCGCGACGTCACCGCCAATCGGCTCGGATTCATGCTGCCCACTCCGACGCCGCAGCCCCCGATTCCGGCGGGCACTGACCTGCGGATCGACGGACTGGCGTCGTACATCACGCCGAACGAGGACTTCTACCGCATCGACACCGCTCTGGTGATACCGCAGGTCGCGTCGGACACCTGGTCACTGCGCATCCACGGCATGGTCGAGAAGGAACTGGTGATCACGTTCGAAGACCTGGCGTCGAGGGACGCCGTCGAACGCACCGTGACGCTGACGTGCGTGTCCAACATCGTCGGTGGCGATCTCGTCGGCAATGCGACGTGGATCGGCTATCCACTGAAGGATCTCCTCGAAGAGGCAGGAATCTTCGACGACGCCGACATGGTGCTCTCCTCCAGTCACGACGCGTTCACTGCTGGTACGCCGTTGGAGGTTCTGCTCGACGGTCGCGACGCCCTGCTCGCCGTCGGAATGAACGGGCAGCCGCTTCCTGTCGAACACGGCTACCCGGCGCGGCTGGTGGTGCCGGGTCTCTACGGCTACGTCTCGGCGACCAAATGGGTCACCGACCTCGAAGTCACCCGGTTCGACAAGGCCACCGCCTACTGGACCGACCGCGGCTGGAGCGAACTGGGCCCGGTCAAGACGGCCTCACGCATCGACACTCCGAGGTCCGGCAGTGCCGTCAGTGCAGGCCCGCTCGTCATCGCCGGCGTTGCGTGGAAGCAACACACCGGGATCGCCGGCGTCGACGTACAGATCGACGAGGGCGATTGGATTCCCGCCGAACTGTCCGAGGAATACTCGGTCGACACCTGGCGCCAATGGACATACCAATGGGATGCGACGCCGGGCGATCACACCATCCGCGCCCGCGCCACCGACCGAACCGGCGACATCCAGACATCGACGACGGCGGATACCGTTCCCGACGGCGCCACCGGCTACCCCACAGCGTTCGTCACCGTGAAGTGAAGGACGCCTTGATCGAGTTGTCGTGCAGTATCTCTCGTTCACGCTCGGTCAAACCGAGCTTGTCGACGAGAGCAGCGAAATTGTCGTCGACGTAGCCGCCGAAGTAGGCCGGATCGTCGGAGTTCACGGTCACGATCAGTCCGCGTTCGATCATCTGTCGAATCGGATGGTCCGCAAGATCGTCGTAGACCTTGAGGCGCACATTCGACAACGGGCAGACCGTCAGCGGGATCTCCTCCTCGACAAGACGATTCACCAGCGCATCGTCTTCGAGGCAGCGGACACCGTGATCGATCCGCTCGACACCGAGAAGATCGAGAGCCTCCCAGATGTACTCGGCAGGACCTTCCTCTCCCGCATGCGCGACGACATGCAATCCCTCGGCACGTGCCTTCGCGAACACATCGACGAACAACGACGGCGGAAACCCTGCCTCGGCGGAATCCAGCCCGAGCCCGATGATCGGCGCGTCCAACGCCAGCAGGTCGTCCAGCAACTTGTTGGCATGCAGCACCGGCTGGTCCCGCAGGATCGACGCGATCAACCCGCTCGTGACCCCGAACTCTCGCTCGCTCGACGACGACGCATCGGCCAACCCCTCGACGACGGCCTCCAACGCGACACCCCTCGATGTGTGCGCCTGCGGATCGAAGAAGATCTCCGCATGCGTTACACCGCCCGCCGCGGCCCGCCGGAAGTAGGCGCGCGCCAAGTCGGCGAAGTCCTCGGCAGTTCGGAGCACGGAAGTATTGGCGTAGTACAAGTTCAGAAACGACTGTAGATCCGTGAACTCGTACAACCCCCGCAGCTCGTCGATGTCCGCATACGGCAACGTGATCCCGTTCCGCTCGGCGAACTCGAATATCTGCGGGGGCTCGAGCGAACCCTCGATGTGCATGTGCAGTTCAGCGAGGGGCAGCGTAGTCATCCCAACGATTCTACCGACCGGTGTACGTGGCCTTACCCGGGCCGTCGGCCAGAAAACTCTTCACCCCACCGCGAAGGTCATCCGTCGCGAACAACGCCCCGGACACCTCGGAGGTGATCTCGTCAGCGTGCGCGATACCACCCGAACGCCACGCTGCCACAATCTTTTTGGTGGCAGCGTGAGCCACCGTCGGACCGGCGGCCAACCGCTCGGTCAGGGAACGGGCCACCTCGTCGAGATTGTCTTCGATGGCGTTGACGACGCCCCACTCCTTCAACGTCTGGGCGTCGTAGAGGTCTCCCGTCATGACGAGCTCGCGTGCACGACCCGATCCGGCGCGCTCCGCGAGTCGTTGCGGACCACCCATCGACGGGGTCAACCCGACGACCGTTTCGACGAGACCGAACTTCGCCTTCGGGCTCGCGAGAATGATGTCGCAGGCGAGGGATATCTCGAACGCAGCCGTCAGCGTCAGACCGTGCGCGGCGTAGACCACCGGGCAAGGCAGGGCTTCGAGCGGATGCGCGATGCCGGCGAACAGTGTGCGCCACAGATCGGCGCCCTGCTGCGCGGTGAGTCCGTCGAAGACGTGGACATCGACGCCCGCGGAGGTCACCTTGCCCTCGGCGCGCAGCAGCACAGCGCGGGGAGGATTCGCGGTCAGATCTGCAACATTCGCCGTCACCGCGTCGAACATCGCTTGATCGAAAAGGTTGAGCGGTCCGTGGTCGAAGGTCAGGACGGCAACCTCGGCGCCGGCATCCGTGGTGTACCTGACGAGTGAAGTGGGTTGGTCAGCCATGAGTGCCAGAGTGCCATACGGTTCGCGAGCAGCAGTTACCGGCGAGTAATGTCCGGTTGAATTACCGTTACCTGGAGGAACACACATGAAGCGCACACTGTTCGACGCGGATCACGACGCATTCCGAGAATCCGCCCGCGAGTTCGTCGCTCGCATGATCACACCTCGCGAAGAAAAGCTCATCGAGCAGCGGTTCATCGACCGCGACATCTGGCTCGAAGCCGGCCGTAACGGGTTCCTCGGACTGGAGGTGCCGGAAGAGTACGGCGGCAGCGGCGCCGAAGACTATCGCTTCAACGCCGTCCTCGGTGAGGAGCTCGCTCGTTCGAGCGCGGCAGTGGCGTCGTGTTTCGGTATCCACGTCGACATCGTTGCGCCGTACCTAGTCAAGCTCACCACCGAAGAGCAGAAGAAGCGGTGGCTGCCGGGATTCTGCAGCGGCGAGTTGTTGACCGCGATCGCCATGACCGAACCTTCGGGTGGATCCGACCTGGCCGCGCTGAAGACCACCGCGGTCAAGGACGGCGACGACTTCATCATCAACGGTTCGAAGACGTTCATCACCAATGGCAACAGCGCCGACCTGGTGATCGTCGCTACTCGGACGACGCCGGAGAAGAAGGCAAAGGGAATCACGCTGTTCGCCGTCGAGAACGGCACCGAGGGTTTCTCGCGCGGCCGCAAGCTCGACAAGGTGGGTCAGCCCGAGTCCGACACTGCAGAGCTGTTCTTCGAGAACGTACGGGTGCCGTCGGCCAATATGATCGGTGAATTCGATGGCGGCTTCATCCACATGATGCAGCTGTTGCCCCAGGAACGCATCAGCTGTGCGGTCGCCAACCTCGGCCAGACGCGCCCGATCCTCGACGAGACGATCCAGTACGCCAAGGACCGCAAAGCATTCGGTCAGCAGATCGGCTCACTGCAGTGGAACAAATTCCTGCTCGCCGAACTTGTCACCAAACTCGACGTGGCACAGGCGTTCGTGGACAACTGCATCGACGCACACTGCAGGGGTGAGCTCACCGCGATCGATGCAGCCAAGGCGAAATGGTGGACTTCGCAGGTCCAGAACGAAATTCTCGACCACTGCGTCCAGCTACACGGCGGCTACGGATTCATGAACGAGTACCGAGCCGCCCGCGCATGGAAGGACGCTCGGGTCACCAAGATTTGGGCCGGGTCCAACGAGATCATGAAGGAACTCATCGGCCGGGACCTGGGCTTGTAACTAGTGGCGTGGTTATGTGCCCTCTGGTGCACATA
>NZ_JBMDIX010000045.1:0-42953 GCF_057808915.1 Rhodococcus sp. FG69
CCCCCCCCCCCCCCCCCCCCCCGCCACACGCACACGACTACGTGGGGGAGACCCCGATGAGCGGAGCGAGCTGAGAAGCGATCGGGTTCAGGTTCAGCTTGTCCGGATCGACCTTCGGCTTGTCATCCCACGGCTGCGGGATCTCCGGGTCCGCATAGACAATGCGGTTCGAGCTACGGACACCGGTCACACTGCCCTGCGGAGTCGTGCAGTTCGCCTGCAGGTTCAGCGGGTAGTTCTCCTCGGTGAGGTCGAAGTTGGGATTCTTCGCCTTCTCTTCGTCGAGGATCGCCTGCGAACCCTCGTACCCCTGGGTGCAGGGCGGAGGATTGTTCGTCTCCAGCAACAGACCCTGATGGATCGTGCCGTCGCCCGGTACGAGCGTGCCCGCGCCAGCAGCCAGTGCCGGCAGGAAGATCAGTAGAGGCTTGAGTGCCAGCGTGCGCGGAGCCGCCAACTCGGTGACCGAGTTGATGTTGGCCAAGTCCGTTGTCAGCGAATCTCCGCCTTCGGCGATGAGTGCGCCGATCTGATCGCTGGCAGCGGTGCCAGTGTTGATCAGCCGCCTGATATCCGGATCACTGCTGCGCAGCTGTGCGGTCACCGAGTTCAGATCTGCACTGAACTGACGGATGGCCGAGGACTGCTCGGACTGTGTGTCCAGCACGGTCCGGCTGTCGCGAATCAAGGCAAGCGTCTGCGGAAGCGCCTCGTCCCCCGTCTGAGACAGGGTGCCGAGTGAATCGACAAGAATCTGGAGATCCTCGCCCTTGCCGTCGAACGCCGCACCGAGCTCCTGGACCACCGTCGTCAAGTTCTCGAGCGGAACTGTGCGCACCAGTTGATCGGTACTGGCGAGCACGTCCTCGACCGGCACCGGAGTCTGTGTATCCGCGGTCGCGATCTGAGAACCGTCTTCCAGGTACGGACCTTCGTCGCTCGTCGGTTGCAGGTCGACATACTGCTCGCCGATCGCAGACCGGTTGGCGACGATTGCTCTGGCCGAGGACGGAATTTCCGGTCCACCGTCGTCCAACAGCAGCTCGACGTCGATGCCGTCGGATGTCAACGACAGCGCGCCGACGGTACCCACCGGCACACCCCGGTAGGTGACCTCGGCGTTGGTGAAGATGCCGCCGGAATCGGCGAACTGCGCATTGACGCTGTACTGACCGAAACCCAGCAGGTTGTCGAGTCGAACGTACTTGCCGCCGACATAGACGATGCCGACAACGGCAACGACGATGAACGCGATGAGCTGAAACTTGACCAGCCGCGATCTCACAGCCCACCTCCGAGTTGTTCGATCAGAGCATTCAGCGGAGCGAACGGCGTCGGTGCGCCGGTTTCACCCTCGTCGGGCTCGGTTCCCGGCGCGACCGGAACTCCCGGCGCCGGCGTCGGAGCCGGAATGATCGGCGGCAGCGGCAACAGCGAAATCGTCGGCCAGCCCGGACGAGGACCGTTGCCGTTGTAATACGGGTTGCTGGGATCGACCGAGGGAAGGTGGCTACCGTACTTGGGCGGGATGTAAACCGGATCCCCTTCTCCTACACCGAAGTTGCGCAGTGCAGTGCCGATCGAGAGATCGAGCGACAGGTAGAGGTTGGCCGAGTTGCCCTGGGTGATCTTCTCGATACCGTCCGGGAAGGGCAGCGTCGGGATGAGCGGCAACGTCGTCACGATGTCGTCTGCAGACGCCGCGAGCGCCTGCAGAGTCGGCCGCAGGGCACGTAGGTCGGCGATCAGATCGTCCTTCGACTGGTTGATCACGTCGGTGCCCACTGTGCCGAGGCGGTCGAGTTGGCCGAGCATCTGCGTCAGCTGCGGACGTTGTTGCTCGAGAACCTCGGTCGCGATCGGCAGGTCCTGCAGCACCCGATCGATCTTCTCCGTTTGCGCACTCACCTGGGTGGTGAGAACGTCGAGACCGTCGAGTGCACGGGTGATATCGTCGCGCTGCTGCTCGAGTCCGGTGATCAACGTGTTGGCCTCTTCGAGCAAACTCCGAGTGGTGCCCTCGCGCCCGTCGAACGCCGCGTTGAGCTCTTTGACGATCGGAGCGAGCTGCCCGACGCCACCGCCGTTGAGGAGCAGCGAGAGCGCACCGAGGACCTGCTCGATGTTGGTCGTGACCCTGGTTCGATCGAGCGGGATGGTGTCACCATCGGCAAGCTTCTGGGGATCCGCGTCACCCTCCGGAACGGTCAGCTGGATGAACTTCTCACCGAGGATGGATGTCTGTTCCACCGCGGCAGTGGCGTTCGCCGGCAACTCGATCGAGTCGTTGACGATGACGCCGACGTTCGCTGTCCATTCGTTGTCGGCAACGGTGATGGAATCGACCCTGCCGACCTCGACACCGTCGACCTTCACCGTCGACTGCGGAACCAGGTCGAGGACGTCCTGGAACTGGATGGTCAGGCGGATCGGGTTGCTGCCGACGTCGGCACCGCCGGGTAGCGGAATGCCGTACACACCTTGAGAACACGCGGTGGCGGACATGACGACCACTGTCGCGCCGAGAAGCGCCGTCAACGGCCGGGCGCCCTTTCCTGCGATCCACGTTTTCATCGGCGTGCTCACTGTCCCCCTCCAATCGATTCCTGCAGACCGGGCAGTGTGTTGCCCTCGCTGAGGCGCGGTGACACGACACCGGGCACGGTTCCTGGCACTACGTTGTTCTGCTGTGTCTCGTTCGTGAGCACTCCGAACGGTAGAACCAGACCGGAGTCGCGCACCGGTCCCTGGATCAGGGTCGTGATTTCGGCACACCGGTCGATGACGGGTTGAATCTGTGCGCCGAGCTGCTCGAACCGTGGGTCGCCGGGAACCAGCTTGCCGAGGTCGATCAGTTTGCAGACAGTTCCGAGCGGATCCTGAGTCTCGTTCTGCAGATTGGCGCGCAATGCGAGCGTGCCCGATTCCGCGTCGTACGAGTTGACGAGGTTGCTGATCGCCAACGGCAGGATCGTCAGGGTCTCGACGAGGGACGACCGCTGATCCGACAGGGTCTGCGTCGGTTGCACGAGACCATCGGCGGCCTGCACCAATTGGTCACGATTGTCCGCCACGAAGCCCGCGACGTCGCCGAGCGCGATCGACAGCTGGTTCAGAGCCGCACCCAGATCGTCACGTTCTCCGTTGAGGAAGCTCGTCAGGTCCGAGAGCTGGTTGTTGAACTGGCGCACCTGTTCGTCGTTGGCCGCGAGTGCGGAGACGAACGTCTGCAGGTTCTTGACCGTGTCGAACAGGTCCCCGCGGGAATCACTGAGGGTGCGAGCGGCATCGGACAACTGGGTGATGCTCTCGCCCAACGCCTCGCCGTTACCGTCGAGGTTGGCCGCGCCCGTATTGACCAGATCGGTGAGCGCACCGTTCGCATTTGCCCCGTTGGGACCGAGTGCGTTCGAGAGCTCGTCGATGCTTGCATAGATCTGGTCGACCTCGACGGGAGTCGCAGTGCGTTCGCGAGGAATCACGGCATCGTTCGACATAATGTCGCCGCCGGAGTAGGCCGGTGCGAGCTGCACATAACGATCGGAGACCAACGACGGGGTGATCTGCGCGGCTCGTGCATCGGCGGGGATGTCCACGCCACGCTGAACACGCATCTTGACCTCGACCTGATCGCCCTGCGGGACCACCGAGGTGACGTCGCCGACTATGACGCCGAGGACACGCACGTCCGAACCTTCGTAGATACCGACCGACTTGTCGAAGTAGGCGGTGATGTTCGTGGTACCCGCTCGAGTGAACAGCCACCACAGTCCGCCTGCGACAACAAGTGCGGCGATGACGACGCCAGCGACGACGGCACGGCTACCGCCGCTCTTCTTCACGTTCTCTCCGGAATCGGTCATCAGTTCCCTCCCAGGTCTCGCGCAGGCTCGCGGTAGCCCGGAATCAGCGGCAGTCCAGGAGGTGTGAGGTTGGCCAGAGTGATGTCGAGCCACCGTCCGTTACCGACGACGTTGGCGTACAGACGGACGAACGGTGCATACAGCTCGAGTCCACGCGCAAGTGCGTCGTTGTTCTCGTTGAGAATGTCGATGACACCGTTCAACTGCTCGAGCATCGGCGTGATCTGCTCTTCGTTGTCCCGAACCAGTCCGGTGAGTTGCTGCGAGAGACGCTGCACGCCCGTCAACAGTTGAGAGATCGACTGCTGACGGTTGTTCAGCTCTTCCAGCAACGGTCCGGCATCCGAGATGAGGCGGTTGAACTCATCGTTCCGGTCCGCGAGCACCTTCGACGTCCTACCGGTCGCTTCGAACAGCTTCTGCAGTTCAGCGTCACGGCTCGCGATCGTCTCCGACAACCGGCTCACGCCGTCGAGCGACGCACGAATATCCGCCGGCGTCTCCGAGAACGCCTGCGACAGCGTCTCGAAGCTTGTCGCGAGCTGCGCAGTGTCGATGTCCTCGATGGTCGACGCAGCGTCCGAGAACGCGTCGATCACGTCGTAGGGAGATGTGGTGCGCTCGACCGGAATCGGATCCTTCGGCTTGAGCACGTCATCCCCGCGTGGGTCGACGGCGAGGTACTTGCTGCCCAGCAGGGTCTTGATCTGAATGGACGCCGACGAGTTGTTTCCCACCCAGGCGTCCTGCACTCGAAAGTCGACGTTGACCTTGTCGCCGTCGAGCTCGACCGCACTGACTTGACCGACCTTCACTCCGGCAATACGAACTTCGTTGCCGGGTTTGAGGCCTGCTGCCTCCGTGAACTGTGCCGTGTAGGTGGACCCGGCACCGAGGATCGGCAGTTTGTCGAGAAAGAACACCGACACGGTCGCGAGCAGCACTATCGCGATGCCCAGCGCGCCGAGGACAAGCGGACTGCGCTTCTTCATTCCTTGATCCCCCCAGCTTTGCAACGCTCGGCCGCGTTCGTGTACAGCGGTTGATTCACGGTCGGCAGTCCTGTCGGGAGATTCAGATTCGGCGATGTTCCAGGGCCTGCCTGGATGTCGATACCGCACAAATAGAAGGTGAACCACGAACCCTGCTGGGCAGTACGAACAAGCTTGTCCAGCTTGACCGGCAGAGTCTGAATGACCTTGGTCAGGTCGTCCTCGCGGGCGTTCAACGTCGTCGCCAGCGTGTTCAATGCAGCCACTGATCCCTGAATCGACGGCCGCGTCGGTTCGAGGAGATCGGCCGTGGCATCGGTGAGACCCGCCAACGATGTGACTGCCGATCCGACCACGTCACGGTCCGCCGACAGACCGGACACCAGCTGCTGGGTGTTGACGATGAGCTTGTCGAGCTGATCGTCGTTCTGATTCACCGTCTGCAGCACCGTGTTCAGGTTGGTGATGACCGCACCGATCACAGCGTCCTTGTCGGCGACCGTGTTGGTCAGACTCGCTGTACTGCGGACGAGCTCCGAGATCGTGCCGGACTCACCCTGGAACACCTGGATGATCTGGTACGACAGCTTGTTCACGTCGTCGGCGCTCAGAGTCTGGAAGAGAGGCCGAAAGCCGTCGAACAACGTGGTGAGGTTGACGGCAGGCTTGGTCTGCGACAACGGGATAGTCTCACCCGGATTGATTTTGCCGCCCTGGTCCCCGGCACCCTGTTCGATTGCGATGTAGCGCTGCCCGACGAGGTTGCGGTAGCGCAGATTCGCGGTCACCGTCGACGGCAGGTAGTCACGACCGTCGACCGTGAACTCGACCTTGGCCTCACGCTCGTTGACGATCTCGATCTTCTTGACGTCACCCACACGAACACCCGCGATGCGCACCTCGTCACCCTTGTTGAGCGACGCGACGTCGCTGAAGATGGCGCTGTAGGTCTCGCCACCCCCACCGGAGATGTTCGCGATGGAGAACGCCAGTGTTGCGGTGGCCAGAATGGTCACCACCGCGAACACGATCAGCTTGACGAGCGGTGCGAGAAGCCCCCTCATTTGATGGTCACCTCCACACCCCTCAGTGCCGGCGCCCCCGCCGATGTCACCCATGAGGGAACGTCCCCCGGTGATGTTCCTGTCGCCTCGCCGTAGATCACGGCCAACGTGTCACGCTCGAAATCCGAACCTTCGTAGCTGGCCGGAGCAGCCTGGCCGGTACCGGCGTCGGCGCCGGGCAGAATCGAGTACTGCGGTGCCGGAAGCTCCGGGATATCCTGCGGCCCCGGGTTTCTCGACGGTACCTGGTAGGACCCGTCGTTGGCAGAACCACCCGGATACTGCGGGAAGAACTCCCCCGCTGCGGTATCGGCCGGCGTGTAGCAGCGCGGACCACGATCGTCGAACAACCGCGGCTCGTCCTGATTGGGAAGGTATCGACCCTTCGGATTGACGAACGCCGCGGACACGTTGATGCCTGGGTATTCGTCGCCGGCGCCGATAACGGCCTGTGCACGCTCGACCACGGGCACGAACTGACTGAACGTGCATCCGAAGGACGGCGAGTACTGAGCCAACAGCTCCAATGCCTGTCGTGAATCAGCGGAGATCCGAATCAGGTTGTTCGCGTTCGCTTCCAGGAAGTCCGCCGTCGACGCACTCGTCGCGGTCAGCGACGAGATCAACGTATCGACCGCAGGACGCTGCTCGACCAACGTGTTACCCGTGACCGTCAGATTGTCCAGCGCGTCGATCAATTGCGGACCGGCATCTGCGTACGTCTGCGAGAAATCGGCAAGACCGCGCAGGTCTTCCTGAATGTTCGGCAGTTCGGTGTTCAGACCCTTGAAGATGTTCTCCAGCCGATCGATCGTCATCCCGAGTTCTTGTCCACGACCGGACAAGCCCTGCGCCAACGCACCGAGCGTGCTCGCCAGATCCTGCGGCGGGATCGCCTCGAGCAACGGCAGCAGGTTGTCCAGTAGCTGCCCGACCTCGATCGCGCTTCCACTGGTGTCCTGCCGGAGCACGGTGCCGTCGGTGATCGGCGACGCGGTGTCGTTCTCGGGAATCATCAGTGCCACATACCGTTCGCCGAACAGAGTCTTCGGCAGCAACCGAGCGGTGGTGTTCGACGGAATAAGCTCCGCTTTGTCCGGATCGATCGCCAGCTTCGCGGTGACGACGCCGTCGACCGAGGTCGCGGACCTGACCTCGCCCACGATCAGACCGCGCACTTTCACATCGGCGTTCGACGGCAACGCATTTCCGACGGAATCGGTCACCAGATCGATACTGACGACCTTCTTGAACGTCTTGTTGTACGAGGTGATCGACCATCCTAGGAAGAGAATGAGCACCAGGAAGAACGCAAGACCCAACAGGAGTCGCCTCAAGCGCGACGGCGAGTCGATCATCCGGCAACCCTCACTGTGGTGGTGGTTCCCCAGATAGCGAGACTGAGGAAGAAGTCCAGAACAGCAACCGTCACGATAGCGGTCCGCACGGCCCGGCCCACTGCGACACCGACACCCGCCGGTCCGCCCGAAGCGTGGAAGCCGTAGTAGCAGTGGATCATGATCAACACGAACGCGAAGATCAACACCTTGAGGAACGAGTAGAGAACGTCCTCCGGTGGCAAGAAGAGATTGAAGTAGTGGTCGTACGATCCGCCCGACTGACCGTTGAAGATCGTACTGATTCCGCGTGACGCGATGTACGACGCGAGCAGACCCACGATGTACAGCGGAATCACCGCCACGAATCCGGCGATCATGCGCGTCGTCACCAGGAACGGCACGCTGGGTACGGCCATGACCTCGAGCGCGTCGATCTCCTCGGAGATACGCATGGCGCCGAGCTGTGCCGTGAATCCTGCTCCGACCGTCGCGGACAAGGCGAGACCGGCCACGACGGGCGCGATCTCACGAGTGTTGACGTAAGCGGACAGGAAGCCTGTCAATACGGAACTTCCGAGCTGCTCCAGCGCCGCGTAACCCTGCAGGCCGACGACGACACCCGTGGCGCCGGACATCATGACGATGACACCGATGGTTCCACCGATGACGGCCAGCGCTCCCGTGCCGAAAGTGACCTCGGCGAGCAGGCGCAGAACTTCCTTCTTGTAGTGAACCAGCGTGCGCGGGATCCACCCGATGGCGCGCGCATAAAACGACATCTGCTCGCCCGCTTTGTCCAACACGGTGAGCGGCGCGCCCGCGATTCGCTTCGCGCGCATGAGAGTACGGTCGCCACGACCTTTGGCGATGGTCATTGCGGGTCAGCTTCCCTTCGCCGGCACGACCTGGAGGTACACCAGGGTAAGAATGAGATTGGCGAAGAACAGCAGCAGGAAGGTGATGACCACCGTCTGATTCACTGCTTCACCGACGCCCTTGGGTCCCGGGTTGGGGTTCAGTCCCTTGTAGCAGGCGATGATTCCGGCGATGAGGCCGAAGATGGCTGCCTTGAATTCCGCCACGTACAGATCCGGCAGCTGCGCGAGAGCCGAGAACGAGGAGAGATAGGCGCCGGGTGTGCCGCCCTGAAGGATCACGTTGAAGAAGTAGCCGCCCGCAATGCCGACCACGGACACAAGTCCGTTGAGCAGCAGCGCGACGAGAATCATCGCGAGGACACGCGGGACGACGAGGCGATGCACCGGATCGATGCCGAGCACCTTCATCGCGTCGATCTCTTCTCGGATGGTCCGCGATCCGAGGTCGGCGGTGACTGCGGACCCAGCGGCACCGGCGATCAGCAGCGCAGTCACGATCGGACTGCCCTGCTGGATGACGGCGAGCACGCTGGCTGCGCCGGTGAACGACTCGGCACCGAGCTGCTTGATCAACGAGCCGGTCTGCAACGAGACCACCGCGCCGAACGGGATAGCCACCAGAGCCGTCGGCAAAATCGTGACGCTCGCGATGAACCACGCCTGTTCGATGAATTCACGGAACTGGAAGGGCCGCCTGAACGTATTGCGTGCAACCTCCACCAGTAGTTCGACGATGTTTCCGGCTTGCGTGAGTGCTGCGCCCGCCGGAGCTAGAGCGGACTTCTTCGATCCCCCCATAGTTCTTACTGTCCCCGCCCCTGCGCAGGGCCGCGGCCCTGATCGTTGTGTCCGGTCTCGTAACCCGAGTTGTCGTAGCCGGCGTTGTCGTAGCCCGAGTTGTCGTAGCCCGAGTTGTCGTAGCCGGGGCTGTAGCCGGGGGTGTCACGACCGGAAGTGTCGTAGCCCGCGTTGTCGTGGCCGGAGTTGTCGTAGGTCTGGCTGCCCGCGTACGCCGGTGTCTGCTGACCTGGGTCCGTCGTGTCGAGGCTTTCCTGAATGGCTACCTGGGCGCTGTGCGGCAGAGTGTGCATGATCTGACGAACCCGTTCCTGACGGCGCCCCACCGCCTGCCGAACCGGAGTCCCCGGCGTCGCTTTCATCTGCGGCACAATACCTTCGACATCATCGACACCACCAGCATGGTGACCGGCGTCGACGAGCGCCTGCTCGTGCGCCATCTGCGCCTCGTCCTTCTCCTCCGACATACCGATCGGCCCGATCATCGTCCCGTTCAGGAACTGCTTCACTACTGGCTCATCGGAAGTCAACAACACCTCACGCGGACCGAACATCACCAGCTGACGACGGAACAACATACCGATGTTGTCCGGCACCGTACGAGCCAGATTGATGTTGTGCGACACGATCAGAATGGTCGCATCGATCTCGGCATTGATATCGATCAACGTCTGCGAGATGTACGTCGTACGCACCGGATCGAGACCCGAGTCCGGCTCGTCCACCAGGATGATCTCCGGATCGAGAACGAGCGCCCGAGCGAGGCCGGCACGCTTACGCATACCACCCGAGATCTCACCGGGCAGCTTGTCCTCGGCACCGATCAGACCCGTCAGCTCGAGCTTCTCCATCACGATCGCCCGAATGTCGGACTCGGACTTCTTGGTGTGCTCACGCAGCGGGAACGCGACGTTGTCATACAGATTCATCGAACCGAACAGCGCACCGTCCTGAAACAGCACACCGAACAACTTGCGGATCTCGTAGAGCTCACGCGAGGAGCACTGCAGGATGTCCGTTCCGTCGACGAAGATCTTGCCCTCTTCCGGACGCAGCAGTCCGATCAGCGACTTCAAGAACACGGACTTACCCGTGCCCGAGGGGCCGAGGAGTGCACTGACTTCGCCGGACGGCAACGTCAAAGAGACGTCCTGCCAAATCTTCTGGACCCCGAAAGACTTGGTCAATCCCTCGACCGAAACCTCGACTCCCACGCTGACCTCCACAGTTCGTACACATCAACCCGGTTGTGGGTTGGGTCACTCTATCGCACACGAGTGTCCGCTCCGACACAGGATCTTACTGCCCAGTAATAACTTCTCCGAGTCGGGCCGTGATCCTGGTGACAGTGTGACCTATATCACGACGACACGCGTACGACTCGCCCGATTTGTGAGATGACCCAATATCTGCCGACTGTGAAGTCACACAGAACCGGACCGGTTGAACGGGACCCTTATATGCACATGACACAACGAAGGGCCACCCCCGAGTGGGGATGGCCCTTCGTAAGAGAATTCCGGCAGAACTACTTGACGGAGATCTTGGCGCCAGCTGCTTCCAGCTTCTCCTTGGCAGCCTCGGCTGCATCCTTGGCGACCTTCTCCAGGATTGCCTTCGGAGCACTCTCGACGAGGTCCTTGGCTTCCTTCAGGCCGAGGCCGGAGACGACCTCACGAACGACCTTGATGACCTGGATCTTCTTGTCGCCGGCCGACTCGAGGACGACGTCGAACTCGTCCTGCTCTTCGGCAGCCTCAGCCGGAGCACCGGCTGCGCCTGCGGCTGCAACTGCGACGGGGGCAGCTGCGGTGACCTCGAAGGTCTCCTCGAATGCCTTCACGAACTCGCTGAGCTCGAGGAGGGTGAGCTCCTTGAACTGGTCGAGCAATTCTTCGGTGCTGAGCTTCGCCATGGTGGCGGTCCTTCCTGTAAGTACTCCAGTCGCTGATCCGCGACCAAAAGTGTTTCGGGTGGAGCTGTTCGCTTGTGTGCGGATCAGCTTTCGGCGGGAGCTTCTGCTTCAGCCGGTGCTTCGGCAGCGGGTGCCTCTGCGGCAGCCGGAGCTTCTGCGGCCTTCTTGTCTGCCAATGCCTGGGCCAGACGTGCAATCTGCGACGCGGGAGCGTTGAACAGACCTGCAGCCTTCGACAAGTTGCCCTTCATGGCACCTGCGAGCTTTGCAAGCAAGATTTCGCGGGACTCGAGGTCCGCGATCTTGTTGATCTCGTCCACGGTCAGCGTTGCGCCGTCCATGTAGCCGCCCTTGACGACCAAGGCCTTGTTGTCCTTAGCGAAAGCCTTGATGGCCTTCGCAGCGTCGACCGGTTCGCCCTTGATGAATGCAATGGCGGTCGGTCCGACGAACAACTCGTCCAGCCCGGTGATGCCGGCTTCGGCAGCAGCGCGCTTGACCAGGGTGTTCTTGGCGACGGAGTAGGTGGCACTCTCGCCGAGCGCACGCCGGAGCTGAGTCAGACCGGATACCGACAGTCCACGGTATTCCGTGACGACGGCAGCCGTCGAACCCTTGAACTGTTCGGTGATCTCGGAAACTGCCGAGACTTTTTCGGGCTTTGCCATACTTCGCCTCCTCTCGTGGGAAGTAATGTCGATCGCGAGAGGGTCCTTCGGAAACGAAGAACGCCCCGGCGCAAGAAGCACACGGGGCGTAGACAGGCGGACGGTGACGGATTCGAAAACCCACTACCATCGAACAGGTCCCTTACCTCGTCCTCCTGCGTGGGCCGTCCGAGTCGCCTCGAACCTTCAACCGCACATCCGTCGTGAAAGTCCTGAAAAAGGACCGACCTTCGAAAACGCGGTGACCAACGGTCTTGGGTAGAACTTGATTGGGCGGATCCGAGCTGGCCACCCGCGCAAGCGGAACCTGGTTCGAAGCCGTCGCCCAGACTACAACAGCCCTGACCGCATCTGCAAAACGAGTCAGGTAAGACGCTGACGCTCGCGAGCTAACGCGAGGCGGTCTCCTTCTCCAGGACAGAGTTCATGCTCGACTCGATGCGCGAGCCCGGCCACCAATTGCGAGCACCGAACAGTTTCATCATCGCGGGTACCAACATCATTCTCACCAGGACCGCATCGAAGAGCACGGCGACGGCGAGTGCAAACCCGAATTGCTGCAGTTCCAACACGTTCGCAGTGAGGAAGCTGGCAAACACGGCAATCATGATCGCGGCGGCGGCTGTGATGGGCCTGGCCGTGTGCTCGATTCCATCGGCGATGGCAGCGTCGTTGTCGCCTGTCTTGGAGAAGACCTCGCGCATTCGGCCGATGAGAAATACCTCGTAGTCCATCGACAGACCGAACACCACAGCGAACACCGTCACCGGTAGGTACACCTGGATGTAGCCGGAGCTCTCGAATCCGAGAATCTCCGACGCCCAGCCCCACTGGAACACCGCAACGGTCAGGCCCAGGGCTGCGCCGGTGACGAGGACATTCATCGCCACTGCTTTGACCGGAATCACCAGAGAACGAAACACGAACGCCAAGTAGACGAACGAGAATGTCAACACGGCGAGGACAACCCACAGCAATGTACTCGAGATCTCCTGCGACGCATCCGCGGCGAGCGCCGTGGTTCCTCCGACCGACACACTCGTACCGTCTGCGTCACCCGCCATCACTGCCTGCGCTCGCACTTCCCCGACGAGGTCCGATGCGGCAGTGGAGTCGATAGGAACCGAGGGCACCACGATGAGCATCGAACGCCCGTCACTCTGCTGAGCCAGTGCATAGGCAACACGGTCGTCGGCGCGGACTCGCGCAGCGAAGTCCTCGACTGTGCCGAGTTGGCTCGGCGTCAGCTGCTGGTCGTCCGCGCCGGTGAACACCACGGTGAGCGGAGAGATCGTGCCGGGAGCGAACTTCTCGGTCAAGACGGCGTTCGCCCGTCCACTCGGCTCCGCACTCAGGGCGTTGGTGCCGAGATCGACGCCGTACTGGATCGAGCCGATCGGAACCATGCAGGCGACCAGAACGAGAGTGGCCAAAGCTGTATACCGCCATGCCCGCTTCATGACGTGGCGGGCCCATCGCGACCACCACGTGCCACCGGTTGCCCCCTCTGCCATGACGGTTGCCGGACGGAGTCGCTTCGGGTTGGGAAGCGTATCGACCGACGGTCCGAGTATCGCGAGAATTGCAGGCAGTAGCGTCCACGCCACGATCACGACGCACGTGACCGTCAGGGCTACCACCAGTGAGATGCTGCGTACCGCAGGAACTTCGACGATGGTCAACGCACCGAGAGCGATCAGCACCACCAGACCCGAGATGACGATCGTGTGGCCGGCTGTGCCCATCGCCGCCCCGACCGCCCGGTCGATGGGCGCTCGGTCACGCCGCGACGTCACCCCCGCGCGCGCGAGCTCTTCGCGAAAGCGGCTGACGATGAACAGCGAGTAGTCGATTCCGAGCCCGAGCCCGATCATCGATGCGACGGTGGTGACCAACACGTCGAACGTCATCACGTTCGAGAGCAACGAGAACACTCCGAACGCCGCCAGCAGACCGACCCCCGTGGACACCAGCGGGATGATCCCGGCAACGACCGAACCGAGCGCGAGAATCAGCACCACGAATGCGATCGGCAGGCCGATGCTTTCGGCACGGAGGGCGTCGTCGGATTCGACTCGAGTGAGATCGACGGTCATCGGCGAGTAACCGGTGATCGCCACGTCGATTCCGTCTTGTGACGCCAACGACAGCAAGTCCTGCAATCGCTCCGCGACGGCCACTCGATCACGCGCGTCACCCGTGACACCGACCAGAGCCACTGCCGACGTCCGATCTTCGGAAATCTGTGGAACGAAACCTGCCGACTCGTACGGATCGACTACCCGTACCACGTCGGGCGACTGCCGAAGTGACGAGACCACCTCGGTTACCCGATCGCGAAAGTTGCTGTCCTGCACGGTCACCGACTCCGACTCCGACGAGAACGTGACGACCACTTGTTCGGAACCGAACGACGCGAAGTGACGCTCGACCAATTCGTCGGCGCGGCTCGAATCGGTTCCTGGAACGGAGAAGTTGACACCGACGAGGCCGTTCTGCAACGACGGGTACATCAATGCGGATGCAAGGGCCAACAGCACCCATACCGCTGCCACGATCCATCGCTGGCGGGCGATCAGCCGGCCCCACCGATCACCGATCCTTGCCGAGCCGGTGTCCGGGCTCCCGATGTCGGTCGTATCGATCATCTTGTTGCTCTCACGATTTCGGTGAGGTCACGTCGGTAGATCCGATAGACGCGATGCGGCGACTGCTCCACACGAGTGAGCAGCGACCCTTTCATCCACGGACTGTCGTCGAGCACAGGTGCCGCTTCCACTCGCGTGTATCCACGATCCTTCATCCGCTGCGACATTTCCATGATCAATAGCGACGCCACCGCGCGGTCGGGACAATCCGGATCGACGAAGAGCATGTCCACGCGCACCCCGTCGACCACATCTCGACGTCGACGCTTCACATGCCACAGCGTCACGAGGTCACGCATCCATCTCGACGAATACCGAGAGGCCCGCAGCGCCGCGGTGTTCGCGTCCGGAATGGCCATCAGGAACCCGACGGGTTTGCCGTCCAATTCGGCCAGCAGGGTGAGCTTTCGATCGAGGATGGGAAGCATCATCTTCAGCAACTCGAGAAACTCGGCGTACGACAGCGGCGAGAATCCCCAGAAGTTCGTGAATGTGCGGTTGTACAGAGTCTGCACGATACGCGCGTCACTACGCAGGTTCCGATACTTCATCGTGCGAAAAGTGACTTCCGAACGCGCCTTCACCTTCTCGAATATCTGCAGGTGGCGCTTGTACTCGGGACGTTTGTAGAGCATGTACGGGTCGTCGAACAGGTAACTGTAGAAGTCCTTGACGCCGACCAACCCCCACTTCTCGAAATGCTCCGCGTAATAGAGCGGGTTATGCGGCATACCGACCAGTGGCAGCTTGGGAGCCTCGTCGACGACAATGCCCGCGCTGTAGAACATCGATGGACTGAACGGCCCGGACATCGATGTCAGACCTCGGTCCGCGAGCCACCCGGATGCCGCGTCCAACAGCGCGTTCGCTACGTCCTGATCGTCGATCGCTTCGTAGAATCCGAAGAATCCGATGGACTCGTCGGTGTATTCGGTGAAGCTCAGGTCATGTATGGCGACCACGCGACCGACCGGTACGTCACCGTCGCGCGCAACGAACGCCCTGATGGCACGTGTAGCGGCAACGACGGCCGGCGGCTTCGTCAACACGCGATCGATGTCCATCGATTCGTCTGGCAGACCGTAGGGATCGGATCGGTAGATCTCCGTCGAGACCGAGCGAAACTCCGACCATTGCGCCGGTGTGGTGACTTCTCTGACTGTGATCATCGTTCCTCTTCGGGGGGTGAGATTTCGTCGACAGAGATCGGTGACCTCGCCACCACCGTGTGTCCCGCCAAGACATACTGCCCTGGCACCGCTTCGATTTCGGTGACGAGTTCGTCGGGCAGGAAGACATCGCACTGCGAACCGAAGCGGATCATTCCGTACTGCTCGCCACGGGAAACCACGTCACCGACGTCGACGTGTGCGACGATCCTGTCGACCCACAGGTCGGCAATCTGGGTCACGGTGACCACCGCTCCCGACACATGTTCGATAGCGATGGTCAGTCGCTCGTTGGTGAACAAGTAGTCACAACCGTCGTCGTACGGGGTATGTCTGGTGATGAAGTTGGCGCCGACGCGTGCCATCGATCGATTGACCGGGGCCGCAGATCGGTGTTGTCGCAACGAGATCGTTCCCGAAATGGGAATTCGGTTGCGGTGAACGGAGTACTCGGTCATGTAGATTCCCACCAGGTATCCGCTCGCCGTGCTGCTCACACTGGTGAACTCCTCGAGAGGAATGGTCCGCCCCTTCTTCACCGCGTGCGGAATGTCGCCCTTTTCGATCCGCTTCACGTACGTGACGAGTCCGTCGGCGGGCGCAACGATCGACTTCGTATCGGCAGGTGGCGACCTGTCCGGATCTCGAAAGAAGAAGCGAAGACGCCAGTACAGAAAGAGCCCGAAGAATCCTAGAAGGGCAGCGGCCGAACCGACCGCGCCTCTGCCTACTGCGTTCATGAGTAGCGCTGTTCGTCGACGGCCTCGGACCAGCTGACGAATGCATTCGTCAGCTGGTGGCGGAGCGGACGAGGGCACAGACCGATCACTCCGCATACCGCGTAGAAGCCGAGGGAAAGAACAGCATTGACGGACTCGGCCCGGACGTCGATGTCGCGCAATCGAACCGACGATGGTTCATGTCTCTCGATCACGTCATTCCACGGCTACGGGAGTAAGAGTCTTCAGCTCTGCCTTTCTGAAGTACAGCTCGAAGAGCTTTCGGTGATCACACCAGGAACTGTCGTGATCGACAGGGAATATCGCTTCCGGCTTGTGCACCAACCTCATCAGCTTGTCGATGTTGTCGGCCAGCATCGTCTCGGCGAACTTGGGCGAGATCCGCACGCTCACCCGGTCGACGAACTCCTCCCAGCTGACGAGATCGAGACCGAGCAATTCGGCGTACAGGTCGTGGCCGTACCCCGTGGTGTTGCTCGGGAGCAGGCGGGCCAGAGGATGACTGTGGAGTGCGTTGCCTGCCATCACGTCGCAGATCACGTCCACCGGTACGTAATTCATGCCAGGACCGTCCCAGATCGCGCCGCATGCGATAGCGACCTCGACGATACGCCAAAAGCTGTACGCCCGACCGGGATCGAGACCGAGTTCGGTACTCCCGAGGATGTACGGCGCCTCGCAGAGCGTCACAGAATAGGTATCGGATACGGACAACCAACCGAGAAGTGCCGCGTTCACCCACTTCATCTGCGCATAGCCGGAGTACCACCAGGAGTCGGGTCGACGAAAGTCATCCGGCCTCTGATAGAGGTGCCCGCCGATGCTCCCGACATAGGTGAGGTGCTTGCGTGCAGAAACGACGGTGAACTCGAGAATGCGCAGAACACTGATGAACCAGTCTTCACGCAGCTCTACGTAGCTTTCGGTGTAGTCGGTCGAACTGGCACAGTTGAACACCTGTCCGACGTCCGCGGCCAACTCGAAGTAGCGTTGCTTGTCCAGACCGAACCGAAACTTCGTCGGAGTGCCTTCGACGATGCGAATCTTGTGCGCGTCGACCTCGATCGAATACATGTCGAAGGTGCGCTGCAATCGCTCTTCGGCAGTCTCCTCCTCGGTGGGACGGACAACGGCCCACACCGTCTCGACCCGCGAGTCCCGGGTCAATCGCCCGATCAGGTGAGCGCCGAGAAATCCGTTGGCGCCGAACACCATTGCGGTGTCGGTACGAGGTGGGGGCATCTCGGCCACGCGGCGACGCGTCTGCTCGTCGATGTACGGGCGCAGTGCGGTCGGGTCACCGTTGCTGAGCGCAACGATGTCCGCGTATTTCCCGTCGAAGCGCAACCCTGGACATTCCGAGGTGATCAATGCGTCCGCATGCGGCCACTTGGGCCTGAGAGAACCGTCCCCGAGTAGTTCGTCGAAGTACACTTGGCCTCCACACAGTTGGACTTCCGGTGATGGAAGCAACGGAATGGTAAGCACCGAGAAAACGCTCCCGATTCCTTTCCTTCGATGTTTATGACTACTGATACATCCACCGGCGAACGGATGGGGATCTTCACAATTTCGACGGCTGCCGGGCTCGGACCGACGCGACGCAAAGTGGACAAAGCATCGAATTCGGGCGCGGCACAACAAAAAGGTGACACCAACCGATCAGAGAGGTTCAATCGGACTCATGACGGCAGCGCAGCCACACCCACTCTTGCAACCGGGTCGTGATCCGAGCGGCGGTGACGCGGCGCTGACGTGGAGCAGAATCGCCAAAGAAGAGCCGCGCTACCCGAAGGTCTCGGTCTCGGCCGACGTCCGGATCCCGATGAGCGACGGCGTCGTACTCCGCGCCTACGTCTTTCGGCCGGCCGATGCGTCGGGGCGCGCCGTCGCGGGCGACTTTCCCACCGTCCTCACCCTCACCCCGTACAACAAGTTGCTGATCAAGGGCATCGACACTGTCCTCAATGCACCCGTCTTCGGCCCGCTGATCCGCTCGGTGTCGCGACGATTCGATCTCACCGGCACCCCGTTCGACGGCATCACCGAGATCACTCGGGTTGTCGCGGGCGGAGCCGCGGATGTCTCCACGGTCAACAGGCATCTGGTCCGGAGCGGCTACGTGCACGTGATCGTCGACGTCCGAGGAACCGGATCGTCCACCGGCGCGTGGGACGTTCTCGGTGCACGGGAGCAGGAGGATTCGCTGGAGACCATCGACTGGGTCGGCGCACAGTCGTGGTGCAACGGGCGCATCGGAATGGCGGGCATCTCGTACTCGGCAATCAATGCGCTTCAGGCCGCCGCGAAACGCCCCGCTGGACTGCAGGCCGTGTTCGCAGTCGAAGGATCGGTCGACATGTTCCGCGAAATCTTCGCGACAGGTGGGGCACCGTCGCTGTTCATCCCGCTGTGGCTGGCGACCGTCAACGGGCTCAAATGGGTGCCGTCCGTCCGCGACCTCGATGTCGCCACGTGGTTGCGCGATCGGCTCTCCTCACCCGCGACCGATCTCCTCGACCTCGCCAGGGGTTTCGTCACGGGCGGCGATCGAAGGATCTACGACGACCCCTACTTCGACACGATCGATGCGAACATCGAGGACATCGAAGCCCCGACCTTCGTCTACGGATGCTGGCACGACATTTTCGGAGGCGCGGCACCTGATATCTACAACCGCCTCTCGCTCGAGCGAGGGCACAAGCAACTCCTCGTCGGCGACGGCTACCACGCCAATCCAGGGATCGGATTCGGAGAACCTCGCTTTCCCCCGCGGCTGGACGTGCTGGAGCGCGCGTGGTTCGACCGATGGCTGCGAGACGAGGACAACGGTATCGAGAAGTACGGTCCCGTCACCCTCCGGCAGCAAGGTGGTGGCTGGACGGCGCACGGGAGGTTTCCTGCGCCACATGCCGAGCCGAGGCGGTTGTACTTGTCCGCTGCAGCGTCCGGGAGCGCACCGCAAGCGGTGGCCGACGGAAGTCTGCACGCCGACGCCCGCCCGTCCGCCGGAACGATGTCCGTCCGACCGAACCTGCGGTCGGCGATCTCACGGGACACCACACAGGTTCTCGCCGGTCTGACGGCCGTACTCGGCGGCGGATTCACCTACGACAACCGGTTCGCCGAGAAAAGTGCACTCACCTTCACAACTGGAATTGCCCACGCGGACACCGTGATCTCGGGGCCGATGAACCTCCACTTGCGTGTGGTGTGCCACGCACCTGAGGCGCTCTGGGCGATCATGGTGTGCGATGTCGACCCGAGCGGCCGATCGACGGTTCTGACCAACGGCGCGCTCCTCGCCTCCCGCCGTGCCGTCGACGACGAGCTCTCACTGTTCGCACCGAACGGCGACTACACCCGGCCCCACCACCCGTTGACCGAGGGCACATTGCTGCCGGTGCCGGTCGGTGAGGCCATCGAGCTCGACATCGACCTGCTCACCACGGAGGCCAGAATCGAGACCGGGCATCGGCTTCGCGTCGACGTCTTCGCAACCGACGCCCCGCGTTTCATGCCGATCTTGCCCGACCTCCTCCGCACACGGGCCCGAGCACAGGATTTGGTGATCGACGCCGAGAGACCCAGCTTTCTCGTCGTCCCCTTACTCGGTGAGCCAGGCTGGTAGAGAGGACACATGCAGTCGCGTACCGGCTTCGCGCCGTCGAACGATATCGAGATCGCCTACGAGGACATGGGCAACCCCGACGATCCCGTCGTGTTGATGATCATGGGTCTGAGTGCCCAGATGACGCTGTGGCCGACCGAGTTCTGCGAACGTATCGTCGAACAGGGCTTTCGGGTCATTCGGTTCGACAACCGTGACATCGGCCTGTCGACCAAGATGGACGGTCAACGCATCGAAGGATCTGCTCTGCTGCGACTCCTCCGCACCCAGCTCGGTGCGTCGAGCAGAGTCCCGTACACGCTGCAAGACATGGCCCTCGATGCGAAGGGCCTCCTCGACTACCTCGAGATCCAGCACGTCCACGTCGTCGGCGCATCCATGGGTGGAATGATTGCTCAGGTATTCGCTGGGCTGTACCCCGATCGGGTACTCAGCACCGGCATCATCTTCTCCAGCACCAACGAAGCCTTCCTACCACCACCGGATCCCCGCGCGCTTCTCCCCCTGATGAAGGGTCCCGGCCCGGGCGCAACCCGCGAGCAGATCATCGCGCATTCGGCCAACACCCGGCGCATCATCGGCAGTCCGGCCTACCCGACGCCGATGGACGAACTCCTCGTCACCGCAGGCGAAATGTACGACCGCAATTACAATCCTGCCGGAGCACTACGACATATGGCTGCCGTGACCGGGACTGGAAGCCTTCGCCGGATCGCGGCGGAAATCGCGTCACCGACCGTCGTGATCCACGGTCGCGCAGACCGACTCATGCGTCCGAGCGGCGGCAAAGCCATCTCCCGGGCCGTGAAAGGGTCGTCACTCCACCTCATCGGCGGTATGGGCCACGATCTGCCTCGGCCGTTGTGGGACGAGATCCTCGGTGAGCTGGGGGCGAACTTCGGGCGGGTGTGAGCTGGCCGCGTCGGGTCCGCAGGGACCGACTGTCTGTTTCAGTCACTCAGAGTGTGCGAATGTCTGTTTCGGTCACCAAACCACCCGCCAAACCCCGCCCCGCCCAAACACGAACAAGGCCGGCACCCCGAGGGGATGCCGGCCTTGTGGAGTTCGAGCAGACTCAGCTCTCGTCGAGCTCGAGCAGGTTGCGCGTACGAGTCGGATCGACGGGGATTCCCGGTCCGGTCGTGGTCGAGACGACGATCTTCTTGACGTAGCGGCCCTTCGCGGAGGACGGCTTGACGCGAAGGATCTCGTCGAGTGCAGCGCCGTAGTTCTCCACCAGCTTGGTGTCGTCGAACGACGCCTTGCCGATGACGAAGTGCAGGTTGGCCTGCTTGTCGACGCGGAAGTTGATCTTTCCGCCCTTGATGTCGTTGACAGCCTTGGTCACGTCGTTGGTGACCGTGCCCGTCTTCGGGTTCGGCATCAGGCCACGCGGTCCGAGGACGCGGGCGATGCGGCCTACCTTGGCCATCTGATCGGGGGTGGCGATCGCAGCGTCGAAGTCCAGGAATCCGCCCTGGATGCGCTCGATCAGATCCTCTGCGCCGACGACGTCGGCTCCTGCTGCCTCTGCTTCAGCAGCCTTCTCACCAGCGGCGAAAACAATAACCCGAGCGGTCTTGCCGGTGCCGTGGGGAAGGTTGACGGTGCCACGCACCATCTGGTCGGCCTTACGAGGGTCGACGCCGAGACGAACGGCTACCTCGACGGTCGCGTCGAACTTGCTCGACGCGGTTTCCCGGGCCAACTTTGCTGCCTGGAGCGGCGAGTACAGGTTGTCTGCATTCACCTTTGCGGCCTGCTCGAGGTAGGCCTTGCTGCGCTTTGCCATGTCTTACTGTCCTTTGTTTCGAGTTCAGTGTGGTTGACGGGCCTGGCCGGCCCTCCCACGTTGTCGCAAAAGGCTGAATCAGCCTTCGACGGTGATGCCCATCGACCGAGCAGTGCCGGCGATGATCTTCGCGGCCTGATCGATGTCGTTGGCGTTGAGGTCTTCTGCCTTGGTCTTGGCGATCTCGCGCACCTGTTCCATGGTCACCTTGGCAACCTTGGTCTTGTGTGGCTCGCCGGAGCCCTTTGCGACGCCAGCAGCCTTGAGCAGCAGCTTGGCGGCGGGAGGAGTCTTCAGCTTGAAGTCGAACGTGCGGTCTTCGTAGACCGAGATCTCGACCGGCACGACGTTTCCGCGCTGCGACTCGGTCGCTGCGTTGTACGCCTTGCAGAACTCCATGATGTTGACGCCGTGCTGGCCCAGTGCGGGGCCGACGGGAGGAGCGGGGTTTGCCGCTCCAGCCTGGATCTGAAGCTTGATGATCCCGGCTAGCTTCTTCTTCTTCGGGGGCATTTCTTTTTCCTTGTATTCGCTCGGGTTTCTTGCGGTTACTACTGCAAGTGTGTGCGGCTCGCGCTAGATCTTGGCGACCTGCGTGAAGCCGAGTTCGACCGGAGTCTCGCGGCCGAAGATCGAGACCAGCACCTTGAGCTTCTGCTGCTCGGCGTTGACCTCGCTGATGCTGGCCGGGAGGGTCGCGAAGGGGCCATCCATGACGGTGACCGACTCGCCGACCTCGAAATCGACCTCGATGGTCGGCTTCGACGTGCTCTCGGTTGCGCTGCCGTCCGCTGCGCCTCCGGCCTTCGCGTCCTTCTTCTGACCCTGCTGAGGCATCAGGAACTTGACGACCTCGTTGATCGTCAGCGGCGACGGACGCGACGTGGCACCGACGAAACCGGTGACGCCGGGAGTGTTGCGGACCGCTCCCCAGGACTCGTCGTTCAGTTCCATTCGGACCAGGATGTAGCCGGGAAGTACCTTGCGGTTGACCTGCTTGCGCTGGCCGTTCTTGATCTCGGTGACCTCTTCGGTCGGAACTTCGACCTGGAAGATGTAGTCGCCGACGTCGAGGTTCTGAACACGGGTCTCGAGGTTTGCCTTCACCTTGTTCTCGTATCCGGCGTACGAGTGGATGACGTACCAGTCACCGGGGGCGCGGCGAAGCGCGGCCTTCATCTCGGCGACGGGATCCTCGGGCTCGGCTGAGATGTCCGCGGTCTCGTCGACGGCGACATCGTCGCCCTCGGCCGTGACATCGCCGCCTTCGGCGGGGACATCCTCACCTGTGGCCGCGGCGACATCGGCCTTGATAGCCTCGTCGGTCTCGCGGTCCTGAGCCGCCTGCTCCGCTTCGAGGCCCTGTTTGGTCGCCTCGACATCGGCGTCGAATGCGGCCACTTCGGTGGCGTCGTTGTGCGGCGTGCTCACAGCAGGCACCCTTTCTGTCGTTTCGTGCATGTCGTAAAGATCATCGAACGTATCCGAGCGCGCAGCGTCAGCCGAACACCCATTCGATCCCTTGAGTGAACGCCAGGTCCATACCGCTGATGTACGCGACCATGAACGTCACGAATACGAGCACGACGCTGGTATAGGTGACCATCTGCTTGCGGTTGGGCCAGATGACCTTGCGCAACTCCGCGATGACCTCGCGAAGGAACTGAATCAGCCGCTTGAACACATTCGGACGCTTGGGTTCGCGGGACTTCTCGGCGCGGGTTGCGACCGACGTCCTCGCTGTAGCCGACTTGGAGACCGACACCTTCTCGGTCGGTTCACCTGCGGTGCGTGAGCGACGGGCAGTCCGCTTTCCGGACGGCCTGGCTGCGGCGGCCGGCGATGCGCCGGCTGAGTCCGACTTGCCGGAAGAGCTCTCGGTCGACGACGCATCAGGCGTCGACGAGTCGGGCGCCGACAAGTCCTCGGACTGGTCGTCGCGCTTACCGCGCTCCTCGGTCACCCGTCGTTCCTCTCAGTAGCTGACACCGTCGCTACCCTCACCGACATCGCGATGAGGGAGCCACATGGGCAGGGGCGACAGGACTTGAACCTGCAACCTACGGTTTTGGAGACCGTTGCTCTACCAATTGAGCTACGCCCCTTCGGCTCCGTCCGCCATCGGACGAAGTCGTTCTGGAATCGAACCATGCTCGATCGACGCGAACGCCGTCTCACATGACGTACGCGCTACCTTCGGCCTTCGAACCAGCACCTCGGCAGCGCGCAGCGCTGAACAACCCCAGAAATCTCAGTGTACTGCACGGGCTGTGGAACTTAGAAATCCGATCCCACGCGGTCGATCAAGCAAGGCGGACTGTCGCGGTCGCTCGACCGAAGATCTTCTTGCCTTCGGACTTCGCGGTGATAGCGATGACCGCCGACTTCGAATCGGGATCGACCGATTTCACCTTGCCGGTGTATTCGACAGATGCCGCCGAATCGGCGGGCACATAGACGGAGCTGGTGAATCGCACGTTGTACTCGGTGACAGCACCGGGATCACCCAGCCAGGATGTGACGAAACCGGCGCCGAGCCCCATCGTCAACATTCCGTGGGCGATGACATTGTCGAGCCCGGCGAGCTTGACGACTTCGTCGCTCCAGTGAATCGGGTTGGGATCACCTGACACGCCCGCGTAGTTGACCAGATCGCCGCGAGTGAGTTTGACGATGCGCTCAGGCAGCTCGTCGCCGACCGCGACATCCGCGAAACTACGAAGCGCCATGCATGATCACATCCTTGACTGCGTGGGCTATGTTCTCGTCTACTTCGCCACCGGTCCGGGCGACAAGGGTGGTCCACGTCGTCTGAACCAATTCGTCGTTCTGATCGGTCACGATGTTCTTGGTAGTGATGATGTCACTACCACTCATCTGACGGAACGATTCGAGGTAGACCTCGCACGACAGTTCGTCACCGACCGAAATGGCCTTGTGGAACTGCAGTCGCTGGTCGGTCTGCAAAATTTGGCTGGGATCGTAGCCGGAGATGAACTCCTTGAACATCCGAGATTGCGCGATGATGCCGACCAGAGAAATGAACGTGAGTGGCGCAAGAAGGCCGTCGTATCCGAGGCTCTTGGCGGCAGCCTCGTCGTGGTGAGCCGGATGCCAGTCCTGGACAGCACGGGCGTACTCGCGCACCTTCTCGCGACCGACCTCGTACGGGTGCTCGACGCGATAGTGGTGTCCCACCATCGCCGCCGCGTGCGCCGCCGGATCTTGAACCTCTGGATCCTGCACTGACTCAGTCACGCTGTTAAGTGAACCTTTTCTACCCAGGACGCAAGTGCGGTTAGGGCACGAAAAGTAAGCCTAACGCGTGGCGTCGACTCCGAACGAAGACCAGCAGCCGAGAAGGCTCGCGACTAGCGAGACTCGCGGTGCGAACGATGCGTACCGCAGTTCGAGCAGAACTTCTTCAGCTCGAGGCGGTCGGGATCGTTGCGACGGTTCTTCTTCGTGATGTAGTTACGGTGCTTGCAAACCTCGCAGGCCAAGGTGATCTTGGGCCGCACATCGGTGGAGGAGGCCACTGGATGCCTACTTTCGGGTAAATCTGATCCGGTTAATCAGGACTGTGCAATCTTCTTGTGTAGCGGTGACCGGACTTGAACCGGCGACGCAACGATTATGAGTCGTTTGCTCTACCAACTGAGCTACACCGCCTCAGGTGCTCACCACTACATCATCTCACTGCCGAGGATTTCCCCGGCGATGAGGGTGTCTGGCGAACCATCCAATCCAGCGAGCCCCCTAACGGAATCGAACCGTTGACCTTTTCCTTACCATGGAAACGCTCTACCGACTGAGCTAAGGGGGCGTTGCGACTGCGGATCTGTTCGTTCCGCATGTTGCACTCCTGACGCATGAACAAGTCGTGCGCCGAAGCCTTCAAGAGGTTACACAGTCCGAGCACCGAGTACCAAATTGCATGCTCAGCGACCTTCGTGCGTTCTCTCTTAACAGTAGAAACCCCAGCGAGAATCATCTCGCTGGGGCGCTACGGGTGGCAGATGTAGGATTCGAACCTACGTAGGCATAAGCCGACGGATTTACAGTCCGCTCCCATTGGCCGCTCGGGCAATCTGCCTGGATGCACCGAAAAGTTTCACTCTCCGACGCGGAGAGAAGAATACAACGAACGTGCCCCTCCAACGCAAACCGGGTGGATAGCGGGGGTGCGGACGGGCTAACGTCGGGGCCGACGACCGACACAGACGATTCGACTTCAGGAGTTGCACGTGGCTGATTCTTCCTTCGACGTAGTGAGCAAAGTTGACCGCCAGGAGGTGGACAACGCTCTCGGACAAGCTGCGAAGGAGCTGGCGACCCGGTTCGATTTCCGCGGGTCCGGCACCGTGATCGAGTGGTCCGGCAGCGGAGACGCAGAGGTGATCACGATCACCTCGGAAAGCGAAGAGAAGGTCAAGGCCGCGCTCGACGTCTTCAAGGAGAAGCTGATCCGCCGCGACGTGTCGCTGAAGGCCTTCGAGACTAACGATCCCGCAGCGTCGGGCAAGGTCTACAAGGTGACGGGCAAGTTGGTGCAGGGCATCTCCACCGAGAACGCCAAGAAGCTCACCAAGAAAATCCGCGATGAGGGCCCGAAGGGCGTCAAGGCGCAAATTCAGGGTGACGAGCTTCGCATCAGCAGCAAGAAGCGCGACGATCTCCAGGCCGTTCAGCAGCTCCTCAAGTCCGAGGACTTCGGTCTCGCGCTGCAGTTCGTCAACTACCGGTAGAACTCGGGGGGCTCCGCCCCAGTGGCGCGGTCAAGTGCCCTGGCGTGCACTCAACCGCGCCACTGCGGCGGAGCCGCATCAGGTGCATACCCGGCGGAGGCCGCCTACTCCCCGCGCGCCATCCGTTCGAGCCGGGCAATCCGTTCCGCCATCGGTGGGTGGGTGGAGAACAGCCTGCTGGCCTTCTCCCCCACTCGGAACGGGTTGGCGATCATCAGATGCGACTCCGCGGCGATGCGTGGCTCCGGAGGCAGCGGGGCCGCCTGCACGCCCCGCTCCAACTTGCGCAGCGCCGACGCCAGAGCGAGCGGATCCCCGGTGAGCTCGGCTCCCGATTGATCGGCCTGATACTCACGCGACCGCGAGATCGCCAGCTTGACGACGGTGGCCGCGATGGGCCCGAGGAGTGCGACCAGCAGTAGCGCTATCGGATTCGCACCGTTGTTGCCTCGTCCGCCGAACATCGACGCGAACATTGCAAAGTTCGCGAGGCCCGAAATGACGGCTGCCATCGCGCCCGCCACCGAGGAGATGAGGATGTCGCGGTTGTAGACGTGCGACAGTTCGTGGCCGAGCACTGCGCGGAGTTCCCGCTCGTCGAGGATCTGCAGGATGCCGGTGGTGCAGCACACGGCGGCGTTGCGCGGATTCCGGCCGGTGGCGAACGCATTGGGATTGTTGGTCGGGCTGATGTACAGCGACGGCATGGGCTGATGTGCCGTGGTCGCCAGCTCGCGCACGATCCTGTACATGACCGGCGCCTGTACCTCGGTGACCGGCTGAGCGTGCATCGACCGCAGCGCCAGCTTGGCACTGTTGAAGTACACGTATCCGTTGACTCCGACCGCGAGCGCAACGGACAGCAGGAGAATGGTCGAGCTGTTGAACAGTGAGCCGATGAAGACGATGAGCGCCGACATTCCCACCAGTAGGCCGAATGTCTTTGCGCCGTTCGCGTAACTCATTGGTCGCCTCTTCCGAAGAAAACTCGTTCTCTCTCGAAAGATAGAACGACCGCGAGAGCAGACAAGGTTCCCGGACCCGTCCGAGCTCAGCCGACGCGCTCGACCGTGTAGTTCACCAATCGTCCGAGGGCGTCGTTGGCCTCACCCTGCGGAAGGGTGGCCAGCTCTGCGTGTGCCTTCGCGGCGAAGTCACCGAGCGTTGCCTTGGCCTTCGCCATTCCCGGCGAACGCCCGAGCAGCTCGAGGGCTTCGGCGACTGCGGCATCCTCGGTGACCGGGCCGTCGAGAAGAACGCGCAGGCGGTCCCCGTCCGGGCCGTCCTCGGTGAGTGCGTACAGAACAGGAAGCGTGTGGACACCTTCACGAAGGTCGGTCCCTGGTGTCTTACCCGACTGCTCGGATGCCGACGAGATGTCGATGATGTCGTCGGAGATCTGGAAGGCCGTTCCGACTGCATCGCCGAGACGCTCCAGCGAGGCGACATGGTCGATACTGCCGCCGGAGAACGTCCCGCCGAACCGGCCGCACGCCGCAATCAGTGACCCGGTCTTCTCCCACACGACCCGCAGGTAGTGCGCGATGGGGTCCTCGTCCGCCTTGACACCGATGGTCTCACGCATCTGTCCGGTGACCAGTTCGGCGAACGTCTCGGCGATGATGCGGACGGCTTCGGGACCGAGCGTCGACACCAGCCGCGACGCGTGTGCGAAGAGGTAGTCACCGGCGAGGATCGCGATGCTGTTTCCCCAGCGCGAGTTGGCGGACTCCGCACCTCGACGCATCGACGCCTCGTCCATGACGTCATCGTGATACAGCGTCGCAAGGTGAACCAACTCGACGACGGTCGCCGCTGTGACGATGGACTCGTCGGTCGGGTTGGGGCCGAGCTGTGCGGTCAGAACGGTGAACAGCGGGCGGAAGCGTTTGCCTCCTGCCTTCGCGAGGTGCAGTGCGGCTTCGGTGAGGAAGTCCTCCCCGTCGGACAGCTCGGCGATCATGAGCTTCTCGACGCTCGAAAGCCCAGCGGCGACGGTTCGTGCAAGCTCCGGATCGACGAGATCCACCCCGGCAACGACCGTCGATCCGGTCGTGTCGTCTGTGCTCACGATTGTTCGTCCTGTCCTCTTCGTGTTCAGCGGTTCGCTGTTTCTCTCGCGACGTACCCCGCCTATACCGTAGTGAACCTCGAGTACGGCAGCGCCGGAAGGTGCCGTAGACCACGCCCCTGGCGTGTGGGGTGCCCCTGATGCCACTGCGATACTGGATCGGTGACGTCCGCATCGCAGTTACCCATCGAAGCCGACGTGCTGGTGGTCGGCGCAGGTCCCGCCGGGTCGGCGGCCGCCGCCTGGGCCGCGCGTGCAGGTAGAGACGTCGTGCTCGCAGATTCGGCGACGTTCCCGCGCGACAAGACCTGCGGCGACGGCCTCACTCCCCGCGCGATAGCCGAGCTCGACCGGCTCGGCATCGGTGAGTGGGTGCGCGGGCGTACCGAGAACAGAGGGTTGCGACTGTCGGGCTTCGGTCAGGAACTGCAACTCGAATGGCCGGGTGGGTCACTCCCGTCGGTGGGCAGCGCCGTACCCCGAACCGAGTTGGACGACCGAATACGCAGCACCGCAATCGAATCCGGTGCGACGATGATCCAGGGCGCCAAGGCTGTCGACATCCGACTCGACAACGCGAAGGTCGTGTCGGTCACGTTCTCGAACGGTCACGAGATCACGTGCAACCGACTGATCGTCGCGGACGGTGTTCGCTCGACGCTCGGCAAGAAGCTCGGCAGGCAATGGCATCGCGACACCACGTTCGGCGTCGCGGCGCGCGCATACATCTCCTCCGAGCGATCGTCGGATCCGTGGATCTCCTCGCACCTCGAACTCCGCGACGCCGCTGGAACGGTGCAACCCGGTTACGGCTGGATCTTCCCGCTCGGCACCGGCGAAGTGAACATCGGTGTCGGGACACTGGCCACAGCCAAACGCCCGGGCCCCGGTGCGTTGCGTCCGCTGCTGGACCTGTACACCTCGCAGCGGCGTGACGACTGGTCGTTGTCGGGCGATCTACGCGCCGTTGCGTCGGCGCTGCTGCCGATGGGCGGGGCGGTCTCGAATGTCGCGGGCGCGAACTGGGCCATCATCGGCGACGCCGCAGCGTGTGTGAATCCACTCAACGGCGAAGGCATCGACTACGGCCTCGAGGGCGGCCGGATGATCGCAGACCTGCTCGACGAGAAAGACCTCACCGAGGCCTGGCCGTCGCTGCTGCGCGAGCACTACGGGCAGGCGTTCTCCATTGCCCGACGGCTCGCCGGCCTCCTCACGGTGCCGCGCTTCCTGCCTGCGACCGGGCCGGTCGGGATGCGTTCGCGGGCGTTGATGACGGTGGCCGTGCGGGTGATGGGCAATCTCGTCACCGAGGCGGATTCGGATCTGGTCGCACGTGCCTGGAGGGCGTCGGGAAGTGCGTCGCTCAGGATCGACGCACGACCGCCGTTCAGCTAGAACAACCTGTAAGTCAGCGGACCGCTCGGTGCAGCGCGACGATTCCGCCCGAGAGGTTGCGCCACTGGACGTTCGACCACCCGTTGCCGGCGATCATGGTGGCCAACTTCTCCTGCGTCGGCCAGGCGCGGATCGACTCGGCGAGGTACACGTACGCGTCGGGGTTGCTGGAGACCGCACGGGCGACGGCCGGCAGGGCCTTCATCAGGTACTCCATGTAGACCGTTCGAAACGGCGCGAACACCGGCGTCGAGAATTCACACACGACGAGCCGGCCGCCAGGCTTGGTGACACGGGCAATCTCGCGGAGTCCGGCCTCGAAATCGGAGACGTTGCGTAGGCCGAAGGAAATGGTCGCTGCGTCGAAGCTCGCGTCTGCGTACGGCAGGTGCATCGCGTCGCCGGCAACCATGGGCACGGGCCGATCGGCGCCTGCCTGCAGCATGCCTTTCGAGAAGTCCGTCGCAACGCACCATGCTCCGCTTCGCGCGAGTTCGACGGTGGACACCCCGGTCCCTGCCGCCAGGTCGAGAACCTTCTCCCCTGGCTTCAGGTTCAGCGCGGCACGGGTCAGTTTCCGCCAGCTGCGGTCCTGCCCGAAGGACAGAACCGTGTTGGTCAGGTCGTACCGACGAGCGACTCCGTCGAACATCGACGCGACCTCGTGGGGTTCCTTCTCGAGCGTTGCACGCGAACTTGTAGCCACTGCTCGAGCTTAGCCTCAAGCCGTTCTGAGCGACCTGTGGCGTTCGTGGCCGAGGACGTCACCGTAGTGCCCGAGCAGCTCGTCGCAGATCGCGGGCCAGGTGCGGTGCAGGACCGATCGGCGTGCGGCTTCGCCGAACCGTGCGCGCATCGTCGGGGCCTCGAGTGCCGCCACCGCACTGGGAAGAAGTTCGGTGAAGCGGTCGACGGGCAGCAGATAACCGTTGCGGCAGTGTGAGACGAGATCGCGCGGGCCACCTGCGTCGGGTCCGATGACCGGGACGCCACTCGCGAGCGCTTCTTGCACCGCCTGGCAGAACGTTTCGTGCTCGCCCGGGTGGACGAAGACGTCGAAGCTCGCGTATGCCTGCGCCAGCTCGTCCCCGCCGAGCTGCCCGGTGAATATCGCCGACGGCATCAGCTTCTCCAGCGACGCCCGGTCGGGTCCGTCTCCGACGATCACGACCTGGATCGCAGGATCCTGTGCGATCACCGCAAGTCTTTCGACGTGCTTCTCCGGTGCGAGCCTGCCGACGAACCCGACGATCAGAGAACCGTCGGGAGTCCACTGCCGACGCAGAGTTTCACGCCGGGACGATGGTGCGAACCGGACGGCGTCGACGCCACGGGCCCACCGGTGGACGCGCGGAACCCCGTGCAGTTCGAGTGCTTCGACCGCCGAGGTCGACGGCGCAAGCGTCCGTGCGGCGCCGCGATGCACCCGTCGCGTCCACCGCCATGCTGCCCGCGATGTCAGACCGAGCCCGTAGCTTTCGGCGAAACCCGCGACATCGGTCTGATAGACGGCCACTGCGGGCACATCGAGCCGGTTTGCCGCGGCGAGACCACCGGCTCCGAGTAGGAAGGGCGACGCCAGATGTACGACGTCGGGCGCGAAGTCACGCAGCGTTGCCGTCAGACCGGGTCCGGGAACTCCGACCGGGAGCGAACTGACTTTGGGCACCATGACGGCGGGCACGCGGTGCACTGGGATGCGACCGTGTTCGACGGCGGCGCGGGGTTTGCCCGACGGATTGTCCGGAGCGACGACCATGGCGTCATGGCCTGTTCTTTCGAGATGCTCGAGAACCCGGAGAACCGAGTTGGTGACGCCGTTCATGTTGGGTAGGAACGATTCCGCAACGATGGCTACTCGCACGATCCTCAGTGTGGGCAGCGCTTCGGGCCACCGGGAAGCGCAGACGTTACGGGCGAGCGAAGTTCACGCTAATGGTTCTGCTCTGCCACCCACGCCGGACTTGGTTGGTGCAGTGTTCGGCGCCGAAGAAGGACCGTCTCAGCACTTAGCCATGAACAAGATCTTGCCGGTCTCGACGGCGGATCACCAAGAGGGCCGGCGCAGCGATCAACCACGTCACGAAGACGACCGAGGCGGCAGGGATGATCGCGACACTCGCGTTGCGGCCGGACACCCGCACGAGGTCGGGATCGGACTTCGCGAATTCGACGTCGATGCGCTGGCCCGCGATCAAATTGGTCGGGTACAGAACGCCGAGCTGCGGGTTATGGGTGACGCCGTCCGGAGTCACGAAGCTCACTGCCGACCTCAACTTGCCCGCAGAAAGCACCTCGGCAGTCGCCCGGCCCTCGTCGGAGGTGATCGCGCGGTCGTTCTGCCAGGCGGCGACCACCAACAGGAACGCGAGAACAGAAATCCCGGTCGCGACGATCAGGATCGCGATTCTCGTTCGGCGCCGGGCTTTCGGGGTACTCACGCCGATAGACGTTACTGTGCGTCCCTCGAAGACCATTGTCGTAGTAGCGTCTGCTGGCATGTCTCGCGACTTCGAGTTCACGATCGTCTCTGTACACACCACCGCCGATGTGCACCAGGCACTGACCAGTGAGGAGCAATGGCTCGCCCGCTTCGCGACCGCCGAGAAAACCGACGGATACGAGCTGATCACTCACGCGGACGGTGCATTCACCGTCGACATCTCGGAAGAAGTCGGAACGTCGGAACTGCCGGGATTCGTCAAGAAAGTCATCAGGGGCAAACTGCTGATCACCCGCACCGACCACTGGGGACCACTCGTCGGAGATATCGCCGACGGCACCCTGGCGGGCGGGTCCTCCGCGGTGTCGGCCAGAGTCGAAGGCTCGATGGCCCTGCGTCCGGACGGGGAAGGTTCGATCCTCACAGTGCGAGGCACGTCGACCGTCAAGATCCCACTGATCGGCGGCAAGATCGAGTCGCTCATCATCGACATGATCAAGGACATGGTCGATCGAGAAACCCGCGAAACAATCGAGTGGGCACAGAAAGTGAACGAGGAAGAAGGCTAGAGGCGCGCACGAATTCCGGCGTGAAGTTCGCGTAGGCCCGAGCGTTCCGTCGTCACCTCGAGAACACGGATCCCGTCCGCACCACCCTCGAGCGCAACGGCCAACTCTGCGCCGTCCACGCTGCGGTGTGTGATGCGGTAAGCCGCGCACAGTGCCGCCAGATCCATCCCGTGCGGCGTCCCGAAGACTCGCTCGAACGCGCCGGCGTACTGCGGATCCCCCTGTTCCAGCAGCTCGAAGATGCCGCCGCCATCGTCGTTGGCGACCACGATCGTCAGATCCATCGGGCGAGGCTCGCCGGTGCCGATGAGCAGGCCCGCCGCGTCATGGAGAAACGTCAGATCACCCATCAGAGCGATCGTCCGCCCCTCTCTCGCGAGCGCCGCGCCGACGGCTGTGGACACCGTCCCGTCGATGCCCGCCACGCCACGATTCGACAGCACCCGAACACCCGATGTCGGATAGCTGACGAGCGCAGCGTCACGGACAGGGTTCGATGCCCCGAGCAACAGCTGGTCGCCGTCGCGGAGCGAGGACATGACTGTGGCAGCGACATGTAGCCCCGTCGGCTTGGGGTGCGCGGCCAACTGATCACGTACGGCGAGGTCGGCTCGGGCGGACAGGTGGGTGCACCTGGACAGCCACTCGGGTCGAGGACTACCCGAGACAACGGCGCGGGTTCCGGTCGCCAGCACGTTTCCGGAGACATCGGGCCAGCGGGGACCCGTCGTGAGTGCGAAGACGTCGACCGCAGGATCGGCAAGCAGGGATGACACCGGTCGATGCAGCGTCGGACGGCCGGTGATGATCGCCTGACGCGGCTTCAGTTGCGACAACGCGAGTGGATGCAACGGAACGCCGTGCAGCGGCGCCGTCGGCTCCGCGACCGTCGGTAGGCCTGCCAACTCGGGGCGCAGGGCGGCGCCGTGACCGGAGACGACGATGGTGTCGATCGACAGATCTATGTCGACCGGAACGTCGAGCGTCGCCTGCTGCGTCGTCGTCCAGGCGGCGCCACCTGCCCGTCCAGCAGGGGCGGGGATGACGTCGGCGAGATCGGGAACCAGCGGTTCACGGAGCGGGATGTCGAAATGCACCGGACCGGCGTTCCCGGAGCGAGTTCCGCGGGCCGCAGCAAGCACCCGGCATACGGCACTGCGCCACTGACTGTTCTGGCCTTCGCCGTCCTCGGCGAGACCGAGGCTGATCGTCGCCCGGACCTGACTGCCGAACAGTCCGAGCTGCTCGACGGTCTGGTTCGCACCGGTGCCGAGCATCTCGTACGGGCGATTGGCGCTCAGCACGACCAATGGCATGCGTGCGTAGTTCGCTTCGAGAACCGCAGGTCCGAGATTCGCGACAGCAGTCCCCGACGTCATGACCACCGGGACCGGGCGGCCCCCGCCCAAGATCAAACCGATTGCCAAGAAGCCTGCAGTGCGCTCGTCGATGCGCATGTGCAGCCGTAGCCGTCCGGCGGCGTCGGCCTCCTGCAATGCGAACGCGAGCGGCGCATTCCGCGAACCCGGACACAGAACCACATCTCGTACACCGCCGCGGACGAGTTCATCGACGACGGCTGCGGCCTGGGCGCTGGACGGGTTCACTCCTTCAGGTTGTCAGATTCCTGCCGCGCGCCACTATTCGGCCCGGCTGCAGATCGTTTGACACGATGGTGGTGTGCGAACTGTCTTCGATCCGTCCGAGATGCCGCCTGGCGGCTTCTATCCCCTGCTCACGTCGTCTGTCGTGCCGCGTCCCATCGCCTGGGTATCGACCGTATCCGCCGACGGCGTGGCCAATCTCGCGCCGTACAGCTTCTTTTCGGTGTCCTCGTCGAACCCACCTGTAGTGCAATTCACGTCTGTCGGCCGCAAGGACAGCCTGCGGAACATCGAGGCGACGGGCGAGTTCGTCATCAACCTGGCAACCGAACACCTGGCCGAACAGGTCAACGCTTCGTCGGCGGTGTACGAGCACGGCGTCAGCGAATGGGCAGAACTCGGAATCGTCAGTGAACCGAGCGAGAAGGTCGCCCCTCCTCGCGTCGCGGAATCTCCTATCGCCATCGAGGCGACGTTGCATCGCATCATCGAGGTCGGTAATTCGTTCGTCGTCATGGGACGCGTCGTCGCCCTCGCTGTGCGCGAGGAGTTCATCGCCGACGACGGGCTTCCGTCGTTCGAGAAGATCGCGCCTCTGAGCCGTCTCGGTCGCAACGAATGGGGTCTGCCGCCGCAGGTGCGCTTGATCGACCGGCCCGGCACTCCTTCTTGACCCGCTGGCTCTCCCTGATCGTTGTCACCGTCGTCCTGACGCTCGGTGCGTCGCAGCTCGGGGTGCCCTCGGCGGGCCTCTTCGTCGCCCTGTTCGTCGCCGTCGTCTTCGCGCTCGCAGGATGGGCGCCGTCCTCCGGCGTACCCAGGAAGATCGGTATCGCCGCGCAGGCGATTCTCGGCGTCGAGATCGGCACCCTCGTGCAGCGCGACACCTTGTCCACACTCGGCGACAACTGGGTCCCTGTCGTACTCGCGTGCATCGGAACCCTGGTGCTGTCGCTCGCAGCGGGCGCTCTGCTCGGACTCCGACGTGACGTCGATACGATCACCGGTTCCCTCGCCCTCGTCGCGGGCGGTGCGTCGGGTCTGGTTGCCATCGCGCAGGAACTCGGCGGCGACGAACGGGTCGTCGCGGTGGTGCAGTACCTCAGGGTCGTTCTTGTGACGACCACGATGCCGATCGTCGCAACGGTGGTGTTCTCGGCGCGAGGAACCGACGCCGTGATCGTCGACGCCGTGAAAGCACCGTGGCTCGTCGATCTGCTGTTCGTGGTGGTCTGCGGTGCTGTCGGGTACGCCGTCGCAGTGCTCGTCAGGCTTCCGGCGCCGGGTCTGCTCGGTCCGCTGATCGTTGCGACCGCGGCTGATCTGCTCGGTTTCTCGTTCGGCGCGGGCGTTCCGTCGCTGCTGTTGGCTGCGGCGTACATCGGGATCGGTTGGCAGGCCGGTATGCGCTTCACGATGGACAGTCTGCGATCGATCTCCAGGGTGCTGCCGACCGCGCTGCTCCTGATCATCGGCATCACCGTCGGGTGTGCACTTCTGGGTCTGTGGCTCACCGCGTCGACGTCCATCACCGCTTACGAGGGCTATCTCGCCACGACGCCGGGAGGGGTGTATGCAGTCCTCGCCATCGCAGCGTCGACGGGCGCCAACGTCACCTTCGTCGTCGCGGCCCAGGTGATCAGGGTGTTCATGATGCTCTTCGCCGTCCCTGTCGGTACGAAAATCGTTCGGCACTATCGGGAGAAGTGAGTGGGGGTCCTCGCGAGGCGCACGAAAACCCCCCGCACGTCCGACATAGAGTTCTTCCATGCCCGATGCCCATGCAGGCCATGCCGTAGTCCCCCAGGTCGGCAATGTGGACAGTAAGTCCTACGCCACACTGCGGGCGAGGACGACTCCCCGCGCCGAGCGCTACGAGCTGGGCAAGAGCCTCCGCCAGCACGTGTCGCGTGAGTCGATGGGCGACTGGACTCCCCCGGCGAACCGTCTGGACCCCATCAGGCAGATCGAACACTCGCACGACGGTCGGATCGATTGGCTCATTCCGGTCCGGGTCGAGCGGATGGCCGAGTCACCCTACGGTTTCCTCCGGGGAACGGCCATCGTCATGGCCCGCGACGTCGCCCTCCTCCCGTCGACCGGCATCACCCCCGTCATCAGCGGTGATTCGCACCTCGGAAATTTCGGTTTCTACGCGTCCCCCGAACGGGACCTCGTCATCGATCTCAACGACTTCGACGAGGCACACCCCGGCGCCTGGGAGTGGGACCTACGACGCCTCGCCGCAAGCATCTGGGTGGCAGGCCGGCAGAACGGACGGACCGAAGACCAGTGCGAGGAAGCCGTCGCAGCGTGCGTTCGGGCGTATCGGATCGAGGTGTCCCGCTTGGCCGACGAGCCGCTGATGTCACGCTCGTTCCAGCGCCTCACTGCAGAGAAGCTGCAGGCCGACGCGACCGAGGGCTCGTTGCGCAAGGAGATCAAGAGGGCGACCAAGAAAGCACGCAGGCGCACGAGCGACCGCGTGTTGCCGCGGTTCACCGAAGAGCACGAGGGCACCCGGCGGATCGTGGAGGAACCTCCCATCACTACGCGCCTTCCGGCTCGTGACGAGGAACTGTTGGCCCAGGGACTGGACGATTACCTGCAGACGCTGTCGCCGCATTGGCGTCGAGTGCTCGGCGGCTACACGCTGATCGACGTGGCCCACCGGGTCGTCGGCGTCGGAAGTGTCGGTCTGCGCGCCTACGTGGCTCTGCTCGAGGGCAGTAGTCCGGACGATGTGGTGTTCCTTCAGCTCAAGCAGGCGCGACGCTCGGTGCTGGCGCCGTACGTGCACGGCGAGTCGGCGTGGCACGCACACCAGGGGCAACGCGTCGTCGAGTACCAGCAGGATCTGCAGACCGTCAGCGATCCGCTTCTCGGGTGGACGACGATCGACGGTCGTCAGTACTACGTCCGGCAGTTCCGGAACATGAAGGGCACGATCGACCTCGGCTCGATCGATGCCCCCGCGCTCGTGGACTACGCAGGCGTCGTCGGCCGGTTGCTCGCCAAGGGACACGCACGCACGAGTGGGGCGTCGATGATCGCGGGGTACACAGGCGATTCCGACATCCTCGATATCGCGCTGTGCCGGTTCGCGCGGCTGTACGCCGATCAGACCGAATCCGACCATGCATTGCTGGTGGAAGCTGTGAGGAATGGCCGCTTCGATCAGCCGTGACCTGGCGCTCCACGCCAGTGGCACGGTTAAGTGTCACAGGGTGCACTCAACCGCACCACTGGCGACGGAGTCGCCTACGCGGCGTACTTGGTGACCAGATCGCCCAGACGCGGCAGTGCCTCGGCGACGTTCTTCTGAGCCGACCCCCGCAGGCTGCCGTAGAACTTCTTCACCACGCTCTTGTCCGTGTCCTCGATCCGCGAATCGGTGACCGACAGCAACGCGTTCGACACCTGATCCGAGTTCGCGACGAGGTAGTCCGCGAACGAACCGGCCGGCGCCGCGTTGTACGACTGCCAGAACGGCTCGAGCTGGTCGACGAAGTCAGGCCACAGCGCCTCGACGGCCTTTTCGATGTACGACGGTCCGACCTTCTTGACCGCGCCGTACCCGCCCTTGACCGCGAGGCCGCTGGCTCCCTTCTTGTCCGAGACCTCGGCGTCGATCAGCGCCAGAACGTCGGACAGTAGAACATCGCGCTTCGACTCGTCGAGCAACGATTCCTTCAGTGCAGCAACCACTTCGAAATTCCTCCCAAGATTCTTCGGTTTCCGCGCACATCAACGTCGGCGTGCGGCCGTCGGAAGATTACCGCAGCTACAGCAGGTAGGTCAGTTCAGGAACGCGTACGTCCGCCGAACTCGCTCGTGCCACCACCGGACACGCTCGTCCGATGCTGCCAACGCTTCCAACCTGGACGAGTCCGGTTCGACCGAGCCGGCGAGCAGAGTTCCGTCGACGAGTTCCTGGCCCGGACAGACGTCGTCGACGAACAAGCTGCCGGTTCCGAGTCCGCACGCGAACTCGAGCTTCGGGATCGCCGCGGCGGCAGCGATTCCGGCCGAGATTCCGACCGCAGAATCCAGCGCACTCGACACGACGACGGGCACGCCGTATTCACCGAGTTCACCCGCCAGTTCCAGCAGAGCTCGCATCCCGCCGAGCGGTGCGACCTTGACGACAGCGACGTCCGCGCCCCCAGCCCGCACGACGCGCAGCGGATCCTCGGCGCGCCGAATGCTCTCGTCGGCTGCCACCCGCAGTCCCGGTAGTCGGCGACGCACCTCGACGAGCTCGGGAACCGTCGCACACGGTTGTTCGGCGTATTCGAGTTCGCCGTCCTCCAGAAGCAACGACAGGGCCTCGACGGCCTCGTCGACGGTCCAGCCGCCGTTCGCATCGACCCGCACCCGCGGCACGACGGCACGAACGGCCCGAACCCGCTCGACGTCGTCGGCGACCGTCTGTCCCTTTTCGGCCACCTTGACCTTCGCGGTGTCGACGCCCGGGTATCGCGCGAGGATGCCCGGAACTTCCGTCGCTGGGACTGCGGGGACGGTCGCGTTGATACGGACTCGTTCGCGGTGCGGCTCGGGGGGTCCATCCCATGCCGCTTCTATCCCGGAACGCAACCACGCGGAGGATTCCTGATCGTCGTACTCGGTGAACGGCGAGAATTCACCCCACCCTGCGGGACCGCGGACGAGCATCACTTCGCGCGTGGTGATGCCGCGGAACTTGGTGCGCATCGGCAGCGAGAGAACGTGCGATCCGTCGAGGACTTCATCGAGCGACGGGATCACGGCTGACCTTTCAACAGCTGGACCATCAGTGCGTCGCAGTCAGCGAGGACGTTCCCTTCCGTGTCCTTCAACACCGCGCTGATGAACGTCTTGCGACCTTCGACGCGGTCGACGTTGCCCTCGATCACGAGTTCGGTGTCGAGCGGGGTGATCTTGCGATAGTTGATGTGCAGGTACGCGGTACGGCTGATCGGCCGGCCGTAGGCGTGCTGGATCATTCCGAACATGTCGTCGAACAGCAGCGGCAGCGTGCCTCCATGCGCGGCCCCGTTGCCGCCGAGATGGAACCGGCGGAACACACCCCGGCTTCGCACTCCCTCGGCGTCGAACTTCTCGACGGTCCACGGCAGCATCAGCAGAGATCCGCGGCCGGGCAGTGTGATGACGCGTCCCGCGGGCGACTGCCCCTCGGGTACCTGGAACGACTTCAGCTCCTCGTTGATCGCTTCGACCCGTTCGGCGAGGTCGAGGGTCACTTCCGGTGTCGGCGCGGTGCTGACCGCGAGATCCTGCAACGTGCGCAGCGCTTCGACCAGGCGACCGAATTCTGGCCCGACGTCGGCGGGGACGTACTTGGGGAACCCGCCGTGGTGCTCGTACTCGTCCTGGCCTGCCTGTTCGCTCATCCCAGCACCGTAACCTGCGGCAGCTTCTCGGGTATTCGCGACCGGGAGAACCCCACGATCTATCGTGGCGCAGGTGACCTTCACTCCTTCGCTCTGGCAGACCGTTCCCGGGTTCGACGACCTCACCGACATCACCTATCACCGACACGTCACCGACGACACTGTGCGTATCGCGTTCGATCGACCGGACATTCGAAATGCGTTCCGCCCGCACACGGTCGACGAGCTCTACCGGACGCTCGAGCATGCTCGAGTCAGTTCCGACGTCGGAACGGTGTTGCTGACCGGCAACGGCCCCAGCTCCAAAGACGGGGGGTGGGCCTTCTGTTCGGGCGGTGACCAGCGAATTCGTGGCCGCAGTGGCTACCAGTATGCGGGTGGCGAAACCGCAGACACCGTCGACAAGGCGCGCGCAGGCCGACTTCATATCCTCGAAGTGCAACGCCTCATCCGGTTCATGCCGAAGGTAGTGATCTGCCTGGTCAACGGCTGGGCAGCGGGCGGCGGTCACAGCCTGCACGTCGTCTGCGATCTGACTCTGGCCAGTCGCGAGCACGCTCGGTTCAAGCAGACCGACGCGGACGTCGGCAGTTTCGACGGAGGTTACGGAAGCGCTTACCTCGCGAAGATGGTGGGACAGAAGTTCGCTCGCGAGATATTCTTCCTCGGCGATACGTACACCGCCGAGGAGATGCATCGAATGGGCGCCGTCAACCGCGTCGTCGATCATGACGAACTCGAGAACGTGGCCATCGAATGGGCAGCGAAGATCAACGCCAAGTCGCCACAGGCTCAGCGGATGTTGAAGTACGCGTTCAATCTGCAGGACGACGGTTTGGTCGGCCAGCAGTTGTTCGCCGGCGAGGCCACTCGGCTGGCGTACATGACCGACGAAGCAGTCGAAGGCCGTGACTCGTTCCTCGAGAAGCGCGACCCGGACTGGTCCCCTTTCCCCAGATACTTCTGAGGAAGAGGTCCGTTTCCCGTTCGCCACGCCCGCGTCACGGTCGCGCGCCCGACAGTGCTGCGGCGGCGATCGCCTTGTGGTTCGTCCAGCCGCACGACTACGAGTGGATGAAGGAGTTTCAGAACTCCCACGCGTCGGGAAAGATCATCGGGATCATCGTGGCTTTGTCGGTGATCAATGTCAGCGGCATGTCGCTCGTGTCGTTGTTCGCGGACGGCGGCCCGACCGGAGCTGCTGCGACGGCACTGACGCTGACGCTGTGCACAGTCAACCTCGTCATCGCGGCACTGTGGATCGTCCGACCGTTTCCCGGACGCCTCGGCGTCGTCGCCTTCGCCATCTACGCGGACGTCGGCGTCGCGGCCACACTGTCGGTGTTCGATCTGCAGTACGCACTGATCGGCTGTGTCCTGTTCGCAGTGATCGGCGCGTTCGTCACGTTCTTCCTGAGCCCTCGGTGGGTGGTGACCCACCTCGTGTTCACCTCCGCCGTCGCTCTGACGTTCACCGCAGCGCTGTACCTCCGAGGCGAGATGGAGACGCTTACTCTTTTCGTCCAGGCCGACGTGGTCCTGATCGCCATCATGAGTGTTCCGGTCACCACGCACATCTTCCTCACCACGCTGTCTGCCGACGCGCGCAGTTCCGTTCTCGATCCGCTGACGGGACTGCTCAATCGCCGAGGTCTCGACGCCGCGCTCGAGGACCTGTGGGCGCAGGGTCGACGAGAGGGTCAGTGCGCAGCCGTCGTGGTGGTCGACATCGACAACTTCAAGTCCGTCAACGACATTCACGGGCACGACGCCGGAGACGCCGTCATCTGCTCCGTCGCCGAGCGTCTGACCTCGCATGTCGCACGATACGGCGTTCTCGGACGCACCGGCGGCGAGGAATACCTGGCCGCCGTCGTCACCTCCAGACTGCACATCGACGCGTTGATCCACGGCATCCGACGAGCACTACATGGAGAAAACGACACCATCCCGGTGACGGTGAGTGTCGGGGCAGCCATTCTCTACGCGGAGTCGAGTCTGTGGAACACCAGTACCGACACGGTGCGCGTCGCCGCTCGGGTGGCGGACTCCAAGATGTACGAGGCGAAAGCCGCGGGCGGGAATCGCGTCGTCACGACGTTGATCTAGAACCGTCATTGGATCCACAGGTTTTCGACAACACACATTTCGGCAATACCCATTCGATGAGCAACAACCGAACGAGCACAGACCGTCAGACCCCGTCGCCCGATCACCGTCGACCTCCGACGGTGTCGGACGAATCGATTTCCGCCGTCGGCAAAGTCTCGGAAGCGTTGGAAACCATCGAACGCGCCCGCGGCCACCTCTACTCGTTTCATCAGCTGATCGGGCACGCAGATCTACAACTCGGGGAGGCTGTCGATGCGCTGCGAAACGCCGGCCACGCCGAGCAGGCCGATCGATTGAACTCCGAGCTGATCGGACGCAATGTCGTCGACGGACGCTGGTCCTTTCAGATCGTCGAGGAGTTCGACGACCTGTACTGGTCGGAGTTCCGCAGCCACGAGCAACAGGTCCGTGAGGAACTGCAGGATGGAAAACGACACGTCTTCGAGGCCGAAATGAAAGAGTCGCGGCGCACCCACGGTAAGCCTGGGCACGAGGCGACACCCTGACCCACGGAACGTGTGGTATCGATGAGCCGTGGAAATACTGAGCGGCCGAACGATTCTGCGTCCCGTCGACTACCAACGGACCCTCGCCTTCTATCGAGACGGTCTCGGGCTCGCCGTACACCGCGAATACGGCGCTGGAACGGTCTTCTTCGCCGGCCAAGCCTTGCTCGAGATAGCCGCGCACGGAGGATCGGAGTCACCGCAGCGGTTCGACGGCGCTCTGTGGTTGCAAGTCCGCGACATCGAATCTGCCTCGGCGGAATTGCGGAGCCGCGATGTAGTGATCGAACGCGAAGCGAAACAGGAATCCTGGGGGCTGATCGAGTTGTGGCTTCGAGACCCGGACGGCGTGCCGATCGTCTTGGTCGAGATCCCCGCCGACCATCCCCTGCGGTGCGACGTGCGCGGCTAGCCGACGCCGCTCACGAGCCTTCGGACAGCCGAGGCCGATTGCGGGCGAGACCACAGAAATCCTTGCGCGAGAGTGCAGCCGAGTTCGAGCGCGATCTCGGCTTGCTTGGGGGTCTCGATGCCCTCCATGACCATGACCAACTGGTTGGGTCCCCAGGTAGAAGTCCAGTGTCTGTGTGAGTTTCGTGTCCGAGAAT
>NZ_JBMDIX010000046.1:0-42740 GCF_057808915.1 Rhodococcus sp. FG69
AGAATCGACGGAAAACTCGAGCCGACACGCCGACCTAACAAAGTACTACTAGGACACAACCAAGAATCAGCAGTCAGCGCAATAGTTGGTTTTTCAACTGCGCAACCTGCACGGTTTTCGGTCACAAATACGCGCTTATCTCGAGCTCGATGATTCATCACGAGGCGCGGCACCGAAGCGCTGTCATCATGCAGGAACGTTGCCCACTCCAGGGATCATGTGGGTCGTCACGCCGATTCGGTTCCAGGCATTGATCGTGAAGATCTGGGCGATCAACTGTGCGATCTGGTGCTCGTCGAAATGCTGCGCGACGCGCCCGTACACCTCGTCGGAAACTCCATCGTCGGAGATCAGTGTGACCGCCTCGGTCAGCGCCAGAACGGCCTGCTCTCGCTCGTCGAAGAAGTTCGGCGCATCGCGCCACACCGAGACGAGCGCGAGCCGCTCCTCGCTCTCCCCGGCTTTGCGAGCATCCGTGGTGTGCATGTGCACGCAGTATGCGCAGCCGTTGATCTGTGAAGCGCGAATCTTGATCAATTCGGCAATCGTGGGGTCGATACCGTCTCGGCTCGAAACGTCCAGCGCAACGAGCGCTGTGCGGACGGCAGGGGACGCGGCGGCGAAGTTGATTCGTGTTGTCATGGAGGAGAACGCTACGACCTAAGTTGACCATCTGTAAGGTGCAATTCGATGCCCAAACACGAGGTCAATTCCGGATTCGACCTGCACCTGAACCTGGCGGCCGACGGCTCCCGCAAAGCAGCCCTCGGACGGGCGCTGCGCGAGGCCGTCGGATCCGGTCGCCTCGAACCGGGCACGATGCTGCCGTCGTACCGCACTCTCGCGAAAGACCTGGACATCGCCCGCAACACCGTCGCAGAGACGTACGCCGAACTCGTGTCCGAAGGCTGGCTCGAAGCCCGACAGGGATCCGGCACCCGCGTCGCACACCGGGCCACGACCACGGCGGACATCCCTACCTCGACCGTGCCGCCTCAGCTGCGACCGACGTTCGACTTCCGTCCTGGCCGTCCCGACGCGGGGTCGTTCCCACGAACCGCCTGGCTTGCTGCGGCCAGGCGGGCGGTCGGCAAAGCACCCGTCGACGCCTTCGGACCGGGAGACCCACACGGACGCATCGAGTTACGGCGCGCGCTCGCGGGCTACCTCGCTCGGACCCGAGGTGTCTCGACGGATCCGCGTCGAATCTTCGTCTGTTCGGGGTTCATGCAGGCAGCGGGGTTCCTGACGCGGCTGCAGAGTACGGCTCCGTTCGCGCTCGAATCCTATGGTCTGCCGTTCCACCGCAGAATCTTCGAGGAGACCGGGCCGACGATCTCCGTTCCGGTAGACGAGAACGGCTGTTTCGTAGACCATCTGGCTTCGACACCTGCTCGGACGGTCGTCCTCACGCCGAGTCACCAGTTTCCGACGGGCGCTCCGCTGCACCCCGCGCGGCGAACCGCCGCAGTCAGATGGGCCCGTACACACGACGGTCTCGTCGTCGAGGACGACTACGACGGAGAGTTCCGCTACGACCGAAACCCGGTGGGAGCCATGCAGGCGCTCGACCCGGATCGGGTGTTGTACCTGGGATCGGTCTCCAAGAGCATGTCCCCGGCGATCCGTGTCGGGTGGATGGTCGTTCCCGAGCACCTTCACGATCCGATCCTCGCCATCAAGGGCGTCCGCGAGGGCACGGTCGGCGTCGTCGATCAGCTGACGCTCGCCGAGCTCATCACCAGCGGCGCATACGATCGCCATGTCCGCGCAATGCGGTCGAAGTATCGCAGGCGCCGCGACGAATTGTCACGGGTTCTCGCTCAGCACGCCCCGCACATCGGAACGATGGGAATCTCCGCCGGACTGCAAGCCGTCCTCACCCTTCCTGAAGGAACCGAGAAGACGGTACTGCGCATGGCCGGCGAGGCAGGAATCGCACTCGAGGGGCTGCAGTGGTTCCGGCACCCGCTTGCGCTGACCGACACCACGGATGCTGTACTCGTGGGCTTCTCGGCTCCGAGCGACGGCTCCTACACCGCGGCCGTGAACGCGCTCGTCTCGGTTCTTGCTCTCACCGCGCCGGACCGGCGGCGAGGGTAGGGCTCAGGCCCCCAACCCAGCACCCGCCCTCGTGACCACCAGACGCGGTACGACGGCTCGCGAGGACAGTCTCAGCACACTGGCCGCGAGCTCGACGATGTCACCGACGCGAATCATGGTGTCGGCGGGGATCTTGTCTTTCGTCCAGTCGCTCATATCGGTGTCGACATAGCCTGGCGCGATGGAGGTTCCGCTGATTCCATTTCCGCTTTCCTCTGCATTCAAGGTCTCGACCAGCGACAGCATCGCCGCCTTCGTCGCTCCGTAGACCGCCAAGCCCGCTTCCGAGTACACACCGGCCATGGAAGCGAGCGCGATGACCTTGGCGCCACTGTCAGGATTCTCTTCGACGCCGCGCCGCAGCAGCGGAATGGAGTTCTGCAGCACCTGGAACGGCGCCCGGAAGTTGACGTCGAGTGTCTTGTCGAACCTGCGCATCGGATAGTCGGCAATCGAACCTGCAGTTCCGACACCGGCATTGAGCACCAGCGCATCCATCGATCCGAACGCCGACGCGTGTGCCTCGACTATTCGGTCGGCGGCATCACGATCGGCGAGGTCGGCAGCCACCGTCACCACTCGCGGAGCACCCGCAGCCTCGAGCCCCTCGGCGACTGCGTCGAGTGCCGTCGAATCGCGCGCGGTGATCGTCAACGAATATCCCAATTCGGCCATGCGCATGGCGATTCCGTGTCCGATGCCGCGGGATCCGCCGGTGATCAGTGCAGACTTCATTCCTTGCCCTCCATCGCTCGAAGCCCAGCGGCCATGAACTCGTGCGTCGCTTCCGCTGCGGCAGCTGCACCGGACCCGGTGTCGGATCCAGCGAGTGCCCGATGCGTGATGCCCTCGCCGATGACTCCGAGCTTGAAATTCGCCAGCGCGAGGTAGAAGTTCCAGTCCGACAGCTCGGTTCCGGTTTCACGGCTGTAGCGTTCGGCGAGTTCGTCGGCCGACGGATAGCGGTCACTCGTCCACGCGGCACTCGCTCCCAGCACTGCGTCGAAGATCGGCTGTCGGTACACACACATCAATGCGACGTCGGTGAGCGGGTCACCGAGCGTCGACATTTCCCAGTCGACTACGGCAGCAATCGAACCCGGATTCCCCTCGGTCAGGATCACGTTGTCGACGCGGTAGTCGCCGTGCACGATCGAGGAGCCCGAACGCGCTGGAACAGCCGCTGCGAGCTTGTCGCGGAGACGCTCGACATCCGGCAGTTCCCGCGTCTTGACGGCTTCCCACTGTCGCGCCCAGGTCTTGACCTGACGTCCGACGAACCCTTCCGGCTTGCCGAAGGATCCTAGCCCGACGGACTCGAAGTCGACGCTGTGCAACAGGCCGAGAACGCGGATCAGTTCACTCGTGTTGGCGTCGATGTCGGCATCGGACAGGTCCTCGAGGTCCGCGCGCGTTCGGACGACCCGGCCCGGATCGAACTCGACAACCGTTGTGGGCGCACCTAATACCGTGCCCTCGGAGTCGAACGCGACCGTCTTCGCGACGGGGACGTCGGTCGACTGCAAGGCGCTCGTCACGGCCCATTCGCGAGCCATGTCGTGCGCGGATGGAGTGAGGCCACTCGTCGGAGGGCGGCGAACCACCCACGCCGATTTCTCGTCGTACGCCTTGAACGTCAGGTTGGATCGTCCGCCGCTGATCAGTTCGACCCGCAGGTCGCCGACGAGCGTCACGCCGCTGTCGGTGAGGAACTTCGTCAGCGCCGGCGTATTCATTCCGGCGAGCTCGGTCATCGTGCCGCCTTTTTCGCTGCTCCGACGACTCGCTTGGCGATCGCCCATCGATGGACCTCGGACGGGCCGTCGTAGACCCGGAACGGACGCACCTCCCGAGAGAGTCGCGCCAGAGGCAGATCGTCGGATACACCGAGTCCGCCACACATCTGGATGCTGCGGTCGACGATGCGGAATATCGCCTCGGCTGCAAAAGTCTTGGCGATCGAGGTCTCGTTGCCGGCATGCGAGCCCTGATCGAGCGCGAAGCACGCCTGAACCAGCAGGGCCCGCGTCGCGGCGATATCGATCTCGTTGTCGGCGACCATTTTCTGAACCATGCCGAGGTCGCCGAGCACCGATCCGAAGCCTTCACGCTGCGCCACCTGGGCGACGGCAATGTCGTGCCCGCGTCGTGCCGCACCGAGCCAACGCATCACGTGAGTCATGCGGGCGGGACCGAGCCGGACCTGCGCGTAGGAGAAGCCCTCGTCGACCGCCCCCAGTACGTTCTCGTCGGGCACGAACACGTTGTCGAAGAAGACCTCGCAGTGACCACCGATCATGGCCTTGTCGAGCGTTCCGATGTGCCGTCCGACCTCGATCCCTGCAGTATCGGCTGGAGCGAGGAACATCGTGGCGCCGCCGCGGTCCCCTGGCTTGCCTGCTGTGCGGGCCATGATGATGAAGAAGCCTGCCCCGTCGGCTCCGGTGATGAACCACTTGTGGCCGTCGACCTTCCACCCGCCGTCGACCTTCACCGCAGTGGTCGTCAGCGCAGACGGGTCGGAACCGGCTCCAGGGGCAGGCTCGGTCATCGCGAAGGCGGATCGAACGTCACCCGCCGCGAGGGGCGCGAGGAATTGCTCCTTCTGCGCGGCCGAGGCGATATGGGCGAGCATGTGGACGTTGCCTTCGTCGGGCGCGCCGATATTGAGGGCGACGGGACCGAACAGCGAGTAGCCACCTTCCTCGAACACAGGCGCACGGTCGCTCATGTTCAAGCCCGCTCCCCCGTACTCGACCGGTGCATGCGGAGCGAAGACACCCGCGTCCTTGGCTGCGCGCTGCATCGATACCCGCAGCTCGTCGCCGCCTGCGTCCTCGATGTTGCCGAGAAACTTGTCCTCGATCGGCAGGATCTCGTTCCGAACGAAGGTTCGCGTCTTGTCGATCAGGGCCTGAACTTCGGGCGAGTACGTCAGATCGATCGACACAGAAGCGCTCCTTCGGGCTTCGGGAACGACCGAGCGATCGCTCGGTCGGGGTTCAGATTTGCACGAGCAGTCGCTGCGCGTCAATACCCACGGTGCATGCTCGAGTGACGGTCGGCGGTGTTCATGCGCGCACCGGGGGCAGGGCGTCGAGAACCACCGCCTGCGCCGCGAGGAGTTTCACCCGCGCCTCCGCCACCGAGAACCAGGCGATCCTGTCGATCTCCGGAAACGACTGCATCCGACCCGACCTCGGCGGCCACTCGGTCTCGAACGTGTTGCTGACGAAGTGCGCCGTACTCGAGCCCACAGCATCCAAATCAGCTTCGACTGCGAACACGGTCACCACCTTCCCGCCCTTCTGGACGATCTTCGGCAGTTCCACCGCCTCGCCGTCGGGAACCTCGATGCCCGTCTCCTCGCGGAACTCACGTCGAGCAGCGGCCAGGGGGTCCTCGTCCGTGTACTCGCCTTTGATCACGGACCAGGCGCCGTCGTCCTTCCGTGCCCAGAACGGGCCGCCCGGGTGGCCGATCAGCACTTCCACTACATCGCCTCGTCGTCGGAACGGGAGAATCCCAGCGCTCGTTTTCGGCATCGCCCTACTGTGTCAGTCGAGGGTCGTGATTCGCCACGTGCGTCCACCGTGCCGTTTGGCGCGGTACAGCATCGAATCCGCCGATTCGACGACGAAATCGGGTGCGTGCCGACCCGACGCCCGTGCGGTAACAGCGCATACTCCGACGGACATGCCCACCCGATCCGAGTGCACGCCACTGTCCTCGTCCCGCGCATGGTCGTCTCGTGCATCGTCGCTGGCGCACCTATCAGCCAGGTCCTCGATCTCCTCGATCGTTTCGCGGGTCGCGACGACAGCGAATTCGTCCCCGCCAAGTCGACACACCCTGTCGTCGACGTGGGCGCAGCCCGCGATGCGGGCCGCGATGTCCACCAGGACCTGATCGCCGACGAGGTGGCCGTACTCGTCGTTGATCGCTTTGAAGCCGTCGAGATCGCAGTACAGGAACGCAACCACCTCGGTGTCGCGGAGGTCTCGCATCCGGTCGGCCAGCTCGATCAGCGCAACGCTGCGGATCCACAGACCGGTGAGGTCGTCACGCTCGGCTCGGAGCCGTAGGCCGTCGAGGGCTCGGTGCTCGGCGGTACGGTCCTCCGCCGTGCACACGTATCGGGTGCCCGACGCTCCCTCGATCTTCTGCAGCCTCACGTGGGCCCAACGGTCCTCTCCGTCCGTTCGCAGCACCTGCTGATCGAGGATGCCGAGGTGCTCGCCTTCGCCGCCGAACACTGCGCTGAGGTCGAGCCCACGCAGTTCCTGATCGGACTTCCCCACGAGCTGTTCGAAAGCCTGGTTCACCTCGACGATGCAAGAATCCAACCCGAGCATTGCAGTGGGAATGGGGGAATCGAGGAACACGACACGGTACTGAAGTTGCTCGTCGTGTGCGCTTCCAATACGCGCTGCTTCGGCGATGGCAGCACCAGCTTGACCGGCGAACAGCTCGAGCATCGCGCGCTGCTCGGCATCCGGGACGAGTCCCGACGCGGGAAGATCGACGCTGAGAACTCCGAGCAATTCCTTCGGCCCGGACCACATCGGAGCCAGAAGGGCGTACTCGGGACGCCACACATGGTCGGCATCCGCCTCGGGTGGAGCGAGGTAGTGCTCGCGGTTGGGGTCGCGGTAGGCGACGTCACCGTCCACGTCGACCTTCGAGAGGTTCTCGTGGAACCGCAGCTCACCCCACTGCTCACACACCGCAAGCAAGTCGATCCACGTCTCGTGCGACATCGTCTCGCCCACCATGTCACGCACCTCCGGCGGCCCCACCGCAGTCGTGACGACCAGGCCGCCACCAGGCACTTTCACGTTGACGACCACCGCTCCGAATCCCAGTACGTCGACGACGGCGTCGGTGATGCGAGCGAGAATGACGTCGAGACTGTCCCCGACACCGAGGCCTCTGACGACGGCAAGAATCCGCACCAACGATTCGCGGCGCAACGCCCTGTGGTCGACCACTCGTCGATTGTTCCAGACGGAGACGTGTATCACCGTTGTATATGGCACTCTCGTGAGGTGCACGAAGCGGACAAACACCCCGAAACGCCGGTGGAAGGGCCACCTGCGACTCGCGGCGTCCGGGATGTCGGTTGGGTGATCGGCGTCGGACTGGCGCCGCTGTTGCTGCTGGCGCTGACCACACCCGCCGTGGTGATCCTGGGGAGTCGTGACGGACTGATTCCGGCGGTGCTGAGCAACTGGAACCTCTACGCCGTATTCGGTCTCGTGATCTTCGCGCCCATCATGGTGGTTTCGTGCATCGGCGCGCTTGTGATGATCTCCAGATTTCGAGCCGGACGATGGATCTCGACGGCAGGAAACGTCGCGACGGCTGTGAGCATGGCAATCCTCGTGTACGCCGGTACGGCAGACCTCGTCGTTCGCCCTGCTGATCCCGGCCCCGACAGCTGGGTGTCGGCGCTGACACCCGTCGGCACAGTCTTGTTCGTCGTGCCCTACGTGGCACTGCTCGCCGCAAATCTGTACGTCATTCGCCGCCTGTGGAGGCAGTGACCCGTATCGTCTGAACCCATGAGCGGAGATTGGCGCAAGGACATCGTCGATGCGGTTCGCGATTCGATCGTGACCGCAGCTCCAGGCGTCGTCGAGGAAGCCAAGTGGCGCAAGGCGTCCAATCCCGACGGCGTGCCGACCTTCAGTCTCGACGGCCTGATCTGCACCGTGGAGACCTACAAGGACAAGGTCAAGGTGACCTTCGCGAAGGGTGCATCGCTGGAGGATCCGTCGAACATCTTCAATGCCAGCCTCGATGCAGGCACGCGGCGAGCGATCGATATCCACGACGGTGATCTCCTCCATACCGAGGCGTTCGAGGACCTGGTGCGGAGCGCCGTAGAGGCCAACCGGGGTTGAACCCCTGGGCTGAACCCTTGCTGGAGCCTGCACGCCCCCTCTGTACGGTGGACAAGACGACCTGACCGAAAGATCCCCGACGGAAAGGACTTGTATGCCGCAGCCCACACGACTGGAGAAGAATCCGGACAAGGGCTACGTCGCACTGCTGGGCTGGAGCCTGGCGGCAGTGGAAGCACTGGATGCATTCGACCGTAGATACCTGGTAGTGGCCCCGGAATGGGCCGAGCCGTACTGCACCGAGCACGACATTCCCTTCCTCCCGTGGAACTTCGAACGCCTCAACGATCGTTCGCTGGAGATCGCCGAAACGCTGCAGGACGAAGGCGTCGACGTCGCGATCCCGCTGTACGAAGAGACGGTGGAGTGGGCCGGGGCGATCAATTCCGTATTGCTCGGCAACCCACGACTGTTCGGCCAGGCCATGCTCCTGCGCGACAAGGCGCTGATGAAGCGACGCGCGCAGCTCGGCGGTATCCGCGTCGGAATCTTCGAGGAAGCGCACGACCGCGAGGACGTCATACGATTCCTGCGCCGGGTCAACCAGACGCTGCTCAAGCTCGACGGCGATCCCAACGACCCCATCCACCTCAAGGCCTTCGACAAGGCCGGGTGCCTCGGACACCGAGTCATCAGGACTCCCGACGAGGTCGACTCGATTCCCGACGACGAATTCCCCGTGCTGATGGAATCGCACCTCGACGGTTGGGAATTCGCAGTCGAGGCGTGGATCCACAATGGAAAGATCAAGTTCCTCAACATATCCGAGTACGTGACGCTCGGCTACTCGGTATTCGTTCCTGCCACACCGGAACTGGAGCGATACCGGCCGCAGATCACCGCTCAGATCGAGAAGCTCATCAAGACCTTCGACATCGAATTCGGGTTCGTTCATCCCGAGTACTTCGTCACGAGTGACGGTGAGATGTACTTCGGCGAAGTTGCGTATCGGCCACCGGGATTCAAGGTATTCGAACTTCTCGAGCGGGCGTACGGGTTCAACGCCTACCAGGGTCTTGCTCTGGCCTTCGACCCCAAGACGACCGAGGAGGAAATCGACGCCTTCTTCCCTCGCGAGGTCGTCGATGCCGCCGGTCACGCCGGATGCTTCGGCGTCTACCCGCGTCGACGCGTCGTCAGCCATCTCGAGATCCCGGAAGCGACCGCAGAAGACGACTACTACGAGACGAACGACTTGTCCGCGCCGGTCGAGGAGACCGTCACCAAGCGCACAGCGTTCGGAACTCACTGGGGTCTGCTGTATTTCTTCGGCGACGACCCCTACCGAATGCGGGATCTGTTGAAGCACCAGGAAGAACTGGACTTCTACGTGTGAGGCAGGATCTCGGGAACGCCGACAACGGACCGTCGCAAACACTGGACGCGCCCGTCGACCAAGCGCTGGTTTCGCGACTCGCGCAGCTCGATCACGCCACCCATGCACTGGCTGCCGCGCCGGACTTCTCCAAGGGCACGAAGGTACGACGAGTCCTCGACTCGCTTCATCGGGTGTTGACGCGTCCTGGTGGCTGCGCCGAAGTTCGTTCCCGCGCTGCAGTTCTCGACGAAGCGGGCTTGTTCATCGGTACCGACTGGGCACACCCGGATATTCTCGTGCCGGGCTTCGTCGGACCGAGTTTGCGCAGCGGCGTGATCGACACGGTCGTACTCGAGGCAACCAGCGAGCTGCGGTTGGTCGCGATCGCCGCGGGCGAGTACGACCATCCGGCGATCAGCGCCGAGGACGCCAAGCGATTCCTGTCGCAGATTCTGGCGATGAACCTGGAGGTGTTGTTCTCGTCGCCGTCGGAGGCGGAGCGAGTGCGACTCGGCCGCGTAGCGCATCTGATTCGTGACCTGTTCGCGTACGTCGCTGACCAGATCGGCTACGACAGCGTGCTCGGAGAACTCGGCGACGAGATCTGGCGAGTGTTGCGCCAACGGCCGATTCAGGTCGATCACGTCAAGGCGATGGTCACTCGCATCGCGGTGTACCGAGAAGATCCCGACGTCGATCTCGGCGCATCAGGCCAAGGACTCGATCGTCTGATCTCGGCGTTGTTCGGGCCGACCGAGGCGTGCCGTGAGGATCCTGGCGTCGACGTCTATCGCTCGCGTCTCGGCGCGATGGACGCCGAGGGTCTGGAGTTCGAGGCGCGCGGTTTTGCGCGCGCCATGCACGACACCGGCCTCGTGTCGCCGTACCACGCGACGCTCGCGCGCTTCCTGATCGAGCACAACACGTACCTGCTCGGCGAGGCGCTCGGTGTCTCCGAAACCGGTCGGACCTGCCTGCAGCGATATCCAGAGTTGGTGCACTGCTTGATCGTCGAGGCCGTGCACCCCGAATCCGCACAATGCCTGTACGGAATCGCGCTACTTCTCGACCGTGGAATTCTGCACCAGCCCCCGATCGTTCCGTCACTGTGGCGCCAACTGGCTCTCCGTCTCGCGCCCGAGGTACGTCAACGCCTGCTCGACATCTTCGGACCGACTCCGGAGCCCGAGGCCAGATTGCTCGGAGGCTTGCTGTCGATGCTCGGGCAACCCCTCGGCATCGGACAGGGCGACAATCCGACCTGTCAATCCGCACGGGCACTGTCGATGTGGGCGTACAACGACCCGGACTACCTGCTGCAGATGGTCGTGTGGGCGGCGCGCGACGACGAGATCGTGATGCATTTCGAGGGGCAGCCGCTCTCGTCCAACGACAGCTCGGGAGGAGTCGCGACTTCCTCACCGGTGGACCTCGATCCCGTGTCACAGTTGGTGGTGCCGCACCTCGACCGTATCTACGCCGAGATGATCAGGCAGTGCGCAAATCGGCCGGGCGATCCGCATCGCTGGGTCAACCCCGAGTTCCACGGGTGGTGGTCGGCGCGCGGATTCAACATCAACGTCGACGTCGAGACCGGAAAGCTGATCGACCTCGACGAGTTCCTGCGTGGGTTCTATGCGTCGTATCACTTGGAGTACAACGGCGGTCAGCCTCTTGTCCACCCGCAACCGGCGGGAATTGCCGTCACCGACAGCGCAGCTCGGTACGTCGGCTGGCATGCCATCACGATCTTGCGCGTCGCACTCGATCCCGATGCTGTCATGCGGGTCTACTTCTTCAACCCCAACAACGACAGCGGACAGGACTGGGGAGACGGCGTCGTCGTCGGGACGGCGAGCAACGGCGAACGAGCGGGCGAGGGCTCACTTCCGTTCGAGCAGTTCGCGTCTCGGCTGTACATCTTCCACACCGATCCGCTCGAACACGGTGAGCCGGAGAAGGTTCCCGCTGCAGACATCGAGGCGACGGTCGGGTACATCGAGCGTAGCTGGGGTGCAGATCGGATGCCCGGAGCGTCGACTTAGGTTCTGCCGCCGAGCTAGGTTGCCGAGCTAGCACGGTTTTTGCAAAGCTGGCACGGTTTTTGCAAAGCTGGCACGGGTTTTCACGTCATAGCGCCTGTGCTAGGTCGGCAAAAAAGGTGCTAGCTCGCCGCGCGCTTCGACCGGCGAACTCCGAACACGGCCAGTGCCAACGCAGTACAGCCAGTCACGACGGACACGATCGGCCCGTGTTGCGGCGCGGTGAAAATCGACACTGCTCCCGCAAACGATCCGACGACCAGCGCTGCGATAGCACCGATCCGCAGCGCCAGGTATTCGGTGTCACCGCGGGCAAGGTCGTCGACGACGTTCACCATCGTTCCGGTGACGAATGTCGTCGACAGCCCACCACCTACCGCGGACGTGCGTGCGACGACTGTCTGGAGTGCCATCGCCGCCGCCGACAGCGCGACGAGTCCGTCGACGACGATCGGATCGGTCGGACTGTGCAGGATCCACCAGGCCGCGAGGCTCGCGACCTGGACTCCCGCCGCCACGCCGAGCAACATTCTCGTCGACCGAACGGGTGATCGAGTCGTCGTGTGCGCGTAGCGGAATCCGACGAGAAGCACGACGAAGAACACAGCGATCGAAACGGCCGCTCCGACAAAGGTGGCGAGGTAGTCGTCTCGTCCTACTAGTCCGACCAACACCAGGTTGCCGGTCATGTTGGCAGTGAAGATTCCACCCAGAGCCAGGAACGCGAACGCGTCGGTTGCGCCTGCTCCGAACGAGAGCACCAGCAGGAGCCACGGTGAGCGCGTCTTGTCGGTCATGCGAAAACCTTAGTGGCGCTCCGCACCAGTCGTGCAGTGGCGCTCCGCACCAGTCGTGCAGTGGCGCTCCGCACCAGTGGCGCGGTTGAGTGCAGCCCAGTGCGCTTAACCGTGCTACTGGAGGCGGAGCCTCCCAGACCAACTGGAGTCAGAGTTGGCGACCCAGCAACGCCAACGTCGCCGACCATGCCAACGCGAACAGATCACGCACCGCCCCGAACGACGATGCCGTCGACCAGACCGTCGTGATGCCTGACGGTGGTACCGGCCGACCGTCGAACCTGTCCTGCAGCCAGTCGAGCGTCAACGGCGCCGACAGTGGATGCAGGGACAGATGCTCGCTGAGCCGATCACGCAGATACGTCACGTGTGCGCCGTTGTCGAGGTAGCGATCCACCTGACCGTCGACGTCGTCGACCGCAATGATCTGGTCGTGTACCGCCTGGACGACGAGCATAGGTACGGCGGGTGCACTACGTCCCGGCTGAATCTCCTCGAACACGTCGAGAATTTCGGGCTTGGCCAGCAGGTCCGCCAGCGGGATGTCGATGTACCTGTCGAGGTCGTGTCGCGCGAGTTTCCGGACTGCCGCGACGGTGGTGAGGTCGTCGACGGAGTCGAGCAGTGCCAGACCTTCGGCGTTGACGTGTTCACGCACGACTCGGTCCAGGTCAGGGTAGGTACGCCGAAGACCCTCCACAACCAACGTAGGCAGTCCCGCGTGCAGCGTCGCGTTGAGCCGCATGAAGGCTGACGCGGGGTCTCCGACGGGTGATCCGAGGGCGGCACCGACGATGTCGATCTCGGGCGCATATGTCTCGGCCATCTCGGCAGCCCACGACGTCGCTAGTCCGCCACCGGAGTATCCCCACAGTCCGACCGGAGTGTCGTACGACAATCCGAGTGGCGCGAATCTCAGCGACGCCCGCACTGCGTCGAGCGTGCAGTATCCGGGCTCGCGGGGTGATCCCCAGTGCCCGTCCGGCCCCTCGTGGTCGGGAATGGAGATGACCCAGCCGCGGCGCAACGCGTGCAGCACGAGTACGAACTCGAATTGCGGTACAGCTCCCCATGCCTTCGCGCCGCGCTGCATTGCATACGACGGGAAGCACACAGAAGACACGGCATCGATGGCGCACTGATAGGACAACAGACGGGGAGCTTCCGCGACGCTTCCGCGCTGCATCAAGATCGTCGTGACGCTGACCTGCGGGTTGTCGTGGAGATCGTTGGTTCGATACAGCAGTTGCCACGCATCGACCTGCTGCGGGATCGCTCCGTAGAGGGCGACCTCGACCTCACGATGACGCAGAACGGTCCCTGGCTCAGCCGTCTCGAAGCCTTCCGGCGCGGTGTAGAACGGGTCGTCGGCAGGCAGTATCGCCCGTCGGGGCCGAGGTGACTCCTCGGACTGCCACGGCGCACTGCCGGTTTCTCTGTCGACGCTCATCCCACACCCTTTTTATCCGGTTCTTACAGTCACAGTAACCCGATTCGACCGGGAGCAGCCTTCTGCATCCGACCGGGAGGACTCGAACAGGACAAAAGGGTTGCTTCTACGCAGCGTGTTTCGATCTGCCTTTGCACAGTGGGTGTGCGCTGCACATTGTGCACAATCAACAATCGAATTACTGTGCATCGGAATAGTCGACAGCGGTATCACGTGCGCACCGGACTGGACGTGATCGGCAGGTGAGCGAGCGTCGCCGTTAGCCGCTGCACGTGCTCCTGCGGCGACTCGACCAGTGGAAGTCGCACTGCCGCATCGTCGATGACACCGAGGGCGTGCAGCGCCACCTTTGCCATGATTGCCCCCTGCGATGTCCTCATGACTGCATCGGCGAACGGCAGCAGTCGCGACTGCAGACGACGAGCCGATTCGAGATCGCCGTCACGGACCAGATATATGAGTTCGCCGTTCTGTTCTGCCACAACGTTTCCCACGACGCTGACGAGTCCCGTTGCACCGATGGCAAGGTACGGCAAGTTCAGCTCGTCGATGCCGCAGTAGTAGTCGAGCGAAGTCCGCGACATCACTGACATGGCCTCGAACACATCGCCTTTCGCGTCTTTGACAGCGCGAATGTTCGGGTGACCCGCAAGTTCGACGAGTGTCGCCGCTTCCATCGCGGTCCCAGTGCGCGCAGGGACGTCGTAAAGCATCACCGGCAGGTCCGTCGCGTCGGCCACCGCTGTGCAATGTGCAACGATTCCGGCCTGCGTCGGCCGCGAGTAGTACGGGCAGACGACCAGCAGCGCATCCGCCCCTGCCACCTCGGCCCGACGAGCACGCTCGACGCTCGACGCAGTGTCGTTGGTGCCGACTCCTGCGATCACCCGTGCTCGGCCGTTCGCCTTCGCAGCCACCGATTCGATCAGCCCCGCCGTCTCGGTATCGGTGAGCGTGGGTGCCTCACCTGCCGTGCCTGCCACGACGACGCCGTCGCACCGGGTGGCAATCAAGTGTTCGACGAGCCGGTCCAGGCTGGATCCATCCACGGCGCCGCCAGCGCCCATCGGCGTGACCATGGCGACGAGGTTGGACCCGAAGAGCTGTTCACTGTTCATAGGCCGAGTGTGCGCACTCCGATACCAATGGTCCAGCGATGCTTTCTTTGCAATATTGCGTAATCTTGCTTCATGATCGATGTTGCCGCATTGCACGCGCTGCGCACGGTTGCCGCGCTCGGGACTCTGGCGCGGGCAGCCCGCGAACTCGGATTCACCGCATCCGCGGTGTCGCAGCAGATCAAGCGACTGGAACGCCAAGTCGGGGTCGAGGTGCTCGCACCTGCGGGCCGGGGAGTCGTGCTGACGCCCGCAGGCCGGGCCATCGTCGACTCGTCCCCCGACGTGTTCGACGCCCTCGAGCGGTGCGCGGGGGCAGCGCAGTCCGTGGCCGAAGGCGATCCGCGGGGCACCCTGCGCATCGTCGCTTTCTCGACCGCCATTCGCGGCCTACTGGCGACCGCGGCGGGCAGGCTGGCGAGCGAGTGCCCGGATCTCGAAATCCGAATCACCGAGCAGGATCCCGAGCGCGCACTGCACAGCGTGGACACCGGATCCGCCGATGTCGCGCTGGTCCACGACGCGGACGGTCTGCCCGCACCGATGCCTTTCTCGCTCGATCGGAGCCTCGTACACACCGACTTCGGCGACATCGTCGTACACCGACGACATCCCCTCGCACAGCTCACTCTGCCGCTGACTCCCGCAGCACTGCAGGGCCACTCATGGGTGACGAGCCCATCGGGAACCGTGTGTCACCAATGGTTTCGACGGCTGGTAGCGGACCTCCCCGAGGCTCCTGACGTTCGACATCTCGTCGACGACTTCTCCAGCCAACTCGCATTGGTTGCATCCACGAATGTCATCGCACTCATCCCCCGCCTCGCCCGCCCGCCTCTCGGAGATGATCTCGTCGCACTGGCACTGCAGCGGCCACCGACGCGAGAGGTGCATGCAGCGTGGCGTCGTAGCGCACAGTCGAGCCCGTCGATCCGAGCATTGGTCACCGAATTGTCAGGCGCGGCGTCAAGTTCGTTCGTATGAAGCATGTCGGCGCGGGCTATTCTGTGGTCGTTCGCACGACAGCCGACACCGGCCGACCATACCCGAGGAGACGCCGTGAGCACCGACAGCTTCTGGGACGATGCCGATCGCCATCTCGTTCGTTACGGCACTAGCTTCACCCCTCGCATTATCGAGCGTGCAGCAGGGGCGTACGTGTACGACAGCGAGGGTCGCGCAATCCTCGACTTCACTTCGGGGCAGATGAGCGCGGTCCTCGGTCACTCTCACCCCGATATCGTCAGGGCGGTGTCCGAGTCGGTCGCAACACTCGACCACCTGTTCAGCGGCATGCTGAGCAGGCCGGTGGTGGATTTGGCGAAGAAGCTTGCGGCAACCTTGCCTGCGGACTTGACCAGAACACTGCTGCTGACAACCGGCGCCGAGGCCAACGAGGCCGCGCTGAAGATGGCCAAGCTCTACACCGGTGGGTACGAGGTCGTCTCTTTCGACCGGTCCTGGCACGGCATGACCTCTGGCGCCGCAGCAGCAACCTTCTCCGCCGGCCGCCGGGGATACGGCCCGACGATGCCGGGCAATCTGACCCTGCCGACCCCGGACTCCTATCGCCCACAGTTCCGGCATATCGACGGCTCCTATGACTGGGAAACCGAACTGGCGTATGGCTTCTCGTTGGTGGACAGGCAGTCGACCGGCGCGCTCGCGGCATGCCTGGTCGAACCGATCCTGTCGTCCGGAGGCATCATCGATCCGCCTGTCGGCTACCTCGCGCGCCTGAAGGAGTTGTGTGTCGAGCGCGGGATGCTGCTCATCCTCGATGAAGCCCAGACCGGACTCGGTCGGACCGGTCAGATGTATGCGTTCGAGCGTGACGGCGTCGTGCCGGACATTCTGACGCTGTCGAAGACACTCGGCGCCGGCCTTCCGGTGGCCGCCGTCGTCACCGGCGACAGGATCGAGGAGGTGTGTCGCGAGCGTGGGTTCTTGTTCCTCACCACGCATGCGTCCGATCCCCTCGCCGCCACTGTTGCCAACACCGTCCTCGACGTCATCGAACGCGACAGCCTGGTCGAACGCGCCGCGAAGTTGGGCGAGCAACTCGTGGATCGACTCGACGCGCTGCGCGATACCTACGAGGTGGTCGGTGATGTTCGGGGCCGCGGATTGCTGCGTGGGATCGAGTTCGTCACCGACAAAACCACCAAGGCGCCTGCCGACGCCCTGGGGCACGCTGTGACAACTGCGTGCCTCGAACGCGGGCTGCACCTCAACATCGTGCAACTGCCCGGCATGGGAGGCATCTTCCGAATCGCGCCCCCGTTGACGACGAACGAAGACGAACTACACGACGGAATCGACATCCTCGACGCGTCCATCAAAGCGGTTCTCGCTGCTTCGTGAGCACCACTTCGACGCTAGGGACCCACGGCTCCACCATAGGTGGCGATCTTGTATTCGGTTGCCGCCAAGGATAATTGAAGCTCCCGTATCTGCCGACGGATGGTGTCGCGGTGTTCGACGAGGATGTCGAGCCGTTCCGGGACAGTGACGTCCCCGCGGTCGACGAGTTGGATGTACTGCTGCAGGTCCCGCATCGGCATGCCCGACAGGCGCATTCGCGAGAGAAATACGAGCCTTCGCACCGCCACGGCGTCGTACTGCCGGTGACCGTGCGAATCGCGGTCCACCTCGATCAGGCCACATCTCTCGTAGTAGCGCAGCGTGTGCGGTGAAAGATCGAGCAGTTCGGCCACCTCGGAGATAGCGAGAGGATCGGTTACCTCACCAGGGTCGACCAGCCCGTGAACGACGTCCATCGTCATCGGTGTGTCCGCTGCCGCCAGCGCTGCCAGCGCCTTACCCATCAAATCCACGGTCGCCATGACTCGAAGGTAGCCCTGGTTCAGCGCGCCGTACACCGCCGAGCCAAGGAATGACTACCTGCGAACCGGGTGACGCGGACGGGTTCGGGTTCTTCCGTTCGCGACGCCGCGCACCATCGGCCTCATCAGGAACTCATGAGGGAATCCAAGATCCACTGCGCTGACGTCGTCGAGCCTCTTCCAGTGCTCGTCGTCTAGTTCGATATCGAGCGCGCCAAGGTTGTCCTGCAACTGTTCCGGCGTGCGAGCACCGATCAGCGAACTGACCACCGCTGGATTCCGGAGCGTCCAGGCGAGCGCGATTCGCGCTGCAGTCACGCCGGTTTCTCGTGCGATCTCGACGACAACGTCCGAAATCTCCAGGCCTCGGGTGGTCAATGTCTGGTTCGCTACCGCGTGTTCGCGACGGGTGCCACCCGGGACGTCAGGTCCAGGAGCTATCAGGTCTGCGGCGGTGTACTTACCGGTGAGCACGCCACCACCCAGTGGCGCCCAAGGAATCACGCCGAGACCGAGATCTGCGGCCATCGGAATCAGGTCACGTTCGGTCGATCGCTCGATGAGGCTGTACTCGACTTGCAATGCCGCAAGAGTGGGCCACCCCCGAAGCTCGGCGATGGTCTGCATTCGGGAGACCTCCCACGCAGGAGTGTCGGAGATGCCCAGATAGAGGACTTTGCCGCCGCGGACCAGTTCACCCAGCGCAGCGATGATCTCGTCGCCGGGGGTGAGTCCATCCCACGCGTGCAGATACAGCAGGTCGATGTAGTCAGTTCCGAGGTTGCGGAGGCTGGCTTCGACAGATCCGATCAGACTCTTGCGATTTCCACCTCCCGCGTTGGGGTCAGTCGGATTGCGGGTTCCCGAATATTTCGTCGCGATCACCACCGACTCCCGACGGTCCCGGACGAACTCGCCAAGATACTGCTCGGACTGGCCGTCGGTGTAGATGCTGGCGGTATCGACCATGTTGCCGCCGGCCTCGACATACGCGTCGAAGATCTGCCGTGACGTTTCCCTGTCAGCTCCCCAACCCCAAGCGTCACCGAATGTCATGGTTCCCAGCGATAGTGGTGAAACGCGCAGCCCGGATCGTCCTAGCAACCGGTACTCGTCCAAAGTCGTCATTGCAGCCCTTTCGTCGGTGTGTCGGCCCCACCGACCGTGTTCTCTCCGCCGTCGTCGGGGAAGGGCGTGAATATCCTGGGAAGTTCTGTACCAGGCTGATTGCCGCAGTCTCGCCTAGCCTGGAGACCGTGAATCCGTCGCCGCCGTCCATCGCACGCCAGGAGCTGGCGGTATTCCTGCGCACACGACGCGAAGCGCTACAACCAGCCGATGTTGGGCTCCCGCCGCGCATCAGTTCGACGCGGACACCGGGACTTCGACGCGAAGAGGTAGCAGCGCTCGCGGGAGTGAGCGTCGACTACCTGATTCGATTGGAGCAGGCACGCGAGGTTCGGCCGTCACCCCAGGTAGTTCGGTCGTTGTCCGTCGCACTGAAGCTGACGACCGACCAGACCGGATATTTGTTCACTCTGGCCGGGCACCGGCTCCCGGAGCGATTCACCCGACCGAGCGTGCCCAGCGGACTTGCACAGCTGGTTTTCGACGTCAGCCCTCTGCCCGCCATGGTCCTCAACCATCGACTCGACATCCTGGCCTGGAACGACGTCATGGCCACGCTGCTGCTCGACCTCGGTGACCGATCCGATCACGATCGCAATGTCCTGCGAATGTGTTTCCTGGACAGTCGCTTCGACGGCTTCTACGGCCAACGCGACGACGTTGTCCGGGGTGCCGTCTCCGATCTGCGTGCAGCCTGGGCAGGTCATGCGCACGACGACGAGTTGGCACGACTCATCCAGGAACTCGAAGAGGGTAGCGACGAGTTCGCACGCTACTGGCGCTCACGCGAAGTCTCGGTACGGGCGCAGGGCGACAAGCCGATGGACCACCCACTCGTCGGACCTGTCACCGTGAGCTTCGACGTACTCAACCCACTCGGAGACCCAGATCTTCGCCTCATCATCTACCGAGCTGCCGACCCTCGATCACAGTCCGCGCTCGACGAACTCGCACGCATCGCCGAACAGCGAAAGAAGCGACACCTGCGGACGATCTGAGTCAGGCTCCAACCGGTTCGCGTAGTGCCAATCCGGGATAGTCGAGGATCAATCCTGTTTCGTCGTAGTGCAAGTCGGCTGTGAAGTCGAACCGAGGCGCGGTGTACGCGCAGTGAAATCGGTTTGAATCGATGGCCGGGATGTCGTAGGTCTGATCCAAGACGTCGACCGTGCAGTCGCTTCGCACCTACACCGCTTTCAGCGCGTGCACACCCGAATTTTCGCCGAGCCTATGGATGGGCAGGGTGTTGGTCACGACGGATGCTTCGAGATCGATATCGATGCAGCCCGCGAGATCCGGCCGGGCCCTTCCGTCGACGGTCCAACTGCCTCGCTCGTCGCGTAGGAGTTGGGTCGTCCGCGTCGACTCTCGGGTGTGCGTCTCGATGGTGGCCTCGCAGGTCTTCCAGTTCTCGTCGACGCTGACGCTGTAGGGCACTGCGTAGCCGACCCCGTCTTCCACGATCAGGCTGTTTCCCCACAGCCGGGTCATGCCGTCTCTGGTGCTGGTCGCGAAGTGCGCGATCTCGAAGCCGGCTCGGAGTCCGAGGTGCCTCCACGCTGCGGTCGCAGGGAGTGCAGCGAGCCGACCCGTGTCGATTGCCATCGTGCGGTCTCCTTCTCCGTCGAATGAACAGCGTGCCGAAACCTATCGATGCGGTCTTCCGGGCGGTCGAGGTCGGCGTCAGTGGCCCAAAACTTCGACCGGGTGACTCAGGCCTGCGCGGCCAACGCACGACCAGCCTGTCGCCCGCCGAAGATGCACCCACCGAGGAAAGTACCTTCGAGTGATCGGTAGCCGTGTACGCCGCCGCCACCGAACCCAGCGATCTCACCGGCCGCCCACAAGCCGGGCACAGCGGAGCCTTCGGCATCGAGGACCCGCCCGTCGAGGTCGGTCTGAATGCCTCCCAATGTCTTCCGGGTGATGATGTTCAGCCGCACCGCGATCAGTGGACCGGACTTCGGATCGAGGATCTTGTGCGGCGCGGCAGTACGCGCGATTCGCTCACCGCGCGATCGTCGGGAGTTGTGGATAGCCGAAATCTGCAGATCCTTGGTGAACGGATTGTCGACTTCACGGTCACGAGCAACGATCTGACGCTGCAGATCGGCAAGGTCGATCAGGTCGTCCCCGGAGATCCTGTTCATGCCCACCACAAGCTCACGCAGGGAATCCGCGACGACGAAGTCCTCCCCGTTCTTCTTGAAGGCCTCGACCGGTTCGCTGGCTCCGGGCAGAACCCGTCCGAGCACGAGTTTGAGGTTCTTGCCGGTGATGTCGGGGTTCTGCTCCGACCCGGACAGCGCGAATTCCTTCTCGACGATCTTCTGCGTAAGGACGAACCAGGAGTAGTCGTACCCGCTGTCCTGGATGGCTTTCAGTGTGCCGAGGGTGTCGAACCCGGGGAAGTTCGGAACCGGGAATCGTTGCCCACGCGCATCGAACCACATCGACGACGGCCCGGGAATGATGCGAATTCCATGGTTCTTCCAGATCGGGTTCCAGTTCTTGATGCCCTCGGTGTAGTGCCACATTCGATCCTTGTTGACGAGCCGACCGCCTGCACGCTCGGTGATCCCAAGCATCCGACCATCGACATGCTCGGGCACGCCGGAGATCATCCGTTTCGGAGCCGTACCCAAACGCGCGGGCCAATTCTCGCGCACCAGATCGTGATTCGAGCCGATGCCACCTGCTGTCACCAACACGGCACCTGCACGTAGGTCGAACTCGCCGACCTCGACGCGGGTACTCCCCGAGCCACGCTCGGAAGTACTGGGCTCGAGGACTGCGCCTCGGACGCCGTCGACGACGCCTGCCGTGGCGGTCAACTCGTCGACTCGATGACGAAATGCAAAGCGCACCAAGCCTTTGGCGGCCGCCTCGCGGACCCTCCGTTCGAACGGCGCCACTACACCAGGGCCGGTGCCCCAGGTCAGATGAAAGCGGGGAACCGAATTTCCGTGGCCTTCGGCGAGGTAGCCGCCGCGCTCGGCCCACCCGACGATCGGAACCCACCGCACGCCTTGTGCGTGGAGCCAGGACCGCTTCTCCCCTGCTGCGAAGTTCAGGTAGGCCTGCGCCCACTGGTGTCCCCAGTAATCCTCGCCCGCGGGATCGTCGACTCCTCGGTCGAATGTCGCGCTTCCGAGCCAGTCCTGCCACGCCAATTCGGGTGAGTCTTTGATGCCCATGCGCCGCTGCTCGGGGGTGTCGACCATGAACAAACCGCCGAGCGACCAGAACGCCTGCCCACCCAGGTTCTGCTCCGGTTCCTGATCGAGCAACAGGACTCGCTTGCCTGCATCGGCGAGCTCCGCGGTCGCCACCAATCCGGCAAGTCCCGCTCCGACCACGATGACGTCTGCGTCCATACCCCACTCCTTCACTCGGCACCCGTTCCTTCCCTCGCCCCTCGACTGTGCTCATGGTGCACGGAGAACTCAACGAATTGGTGTGAACTGACGATATGGTTTGTCACTGGATGACAAACACGTCACGCAGGGGGGTAACTCGATGGCCAGTGCTCGCGAGAACGTCGTCGCACACATCGAACAAGACCTGACCAGCGTCGTCGCGACGGCCGTCGACGCGATCCGGACGTCGATCCCCGCGTATCGAGATCTGCATGGGCCCCAGTTGGCCGATGTCGAAGCCATCGCGTTCTGGTCACTACGACGGTTGATCACAGTGTGGTCGGACGGATCCGAGGTGGTCGACCAACGAGATCAGAGCCGCTTCCGAGCGATCGGCGCCGCACGCGCATCGGACGGACGACCGTTGACCGACGTCCTCCGGGCGTATCGCGTCGCGTCGAGTGTGTTCCTACGGCACGTCGGAGGGGTATACCTCGACGATCTCGATCCCTCCGATGTCGTCGAACTCAGCGTCACCGTGCTCGAGGCCGTCGATGCGATTTCCGAGGAGATCACCGAGGCGTACACCACTGCCCGCGAACAACTTACGTCGAATCGCAATCAAGCACAGGCAACGTTGCTCGATGATCTCGTCGTCGGCCGTCGAACATCTCCCGGCGCCCTCTCCGACCGCTCCCGCGAACTCGGAATCGAGCTACCGGCGCACCCGCATCTTCTCATCGCACAGTCGATCGACGCGCCGATCACGGACAAAACCATCGACGCGCTGCTGACAAGGTTCGAACTGACAACACACACCCGCCCCAGCCACCTCTGTACCCGGCGCGAACAACGCGCAATTCTGCTGCTTCCCAACACTGTCACCCTCGAGAAGGTCGACGACGCCTGTCGGACGCTGCTGGTGCATGGATGCCTCGTCGAGAGACGACCGCTCGGAGACGTCAGCGTCTCGTACAGGGTGGCCTCGGAAGCGCTCGACACCGCTCCCGCGCACGCGTTTCAGGACAGGTCTGTGCTCGACGAGGGCGATGCGCAGTTGCTGGCCCTCCTGACGGCCCGGCCCACAGCGGATACGACGGCGGTAGTGCGGGCCGTGCTCGGACCGCTGACCGAGGCCGCCAACGGTCATATTCTCGACGGTGTGTCGGCGTTCATAGCCACCGGCACCGCAACCGCCGCGGCGTCCGAGCTGCGGATTCATCCGCAAACTCTGCGCTACCGGCTCCGTCGTGCCCGCGAGCTGACCGGCAGAGATCCACGACATGGATGGCACCGGCTCGCCCTCGACACCGCGCTCCAGCTCCGCCAACTCGCCAATACCTGAATCGATCATGATCGGTGTGGTGCACCCTGCTCGAGGCGCGGCTATCGGAGACGGCACGAGACAACCTCGCGTCCACGGACCTGGGGTGACGTCGGATTCGGACCCTCCCGTAACGTGAGTTTCATGTCGAGAACCTCACGCTCACGAAAGTCACCGGCCAAGTCGGGGCCGCGGCCCGCCGCTGCACCCAAGCCAGGACACCTTCGCGTCGTCGCGACCGGTGGCCTCGGCGAGATCGGCCGAAACATGACTGTGTTCGAGTACGAGGGCAAACTGCTCATCGTCGATTGCGGAGTGCTGTTCCCTGAAGAGCATCAACCGGGCGTCGACGTCATTCTTCCCGACTGGAGTTTCATCCGCGATCGGCTCGACGACGTCATCGCAATTGTGCTGACGCACGGCCACGAGGACCACATCGGTGGTGTCCCCTATCTCCTTCGTGAGCGCGGCGACATACCCGTCATCGGCTCCAGGCTGACGCTTCACTTCCTGGCCGCCAAGTTCGAAGAGTTCAAGGTCTCGACCAAATTGGTCGAGGTGACGGCCGGCGAGACGCGCCAGGAAGGCCCCTTCGAACTCGAATTCCTCGCCGTCAATCACTCCATCCCGGACGGGCTCGCGATCGCGATCCGCACCGATGCTGGACTTGTACTACATACCGGCGACTTCAAGATGGACCAGTTCCCGCTGGACGGCCGGATCACGGACCTGCGGGGCTTCGCCAGACTCGGCGAGGAGGGTCTCGACCTTCTGCTCATCGATTCCACCAACGCCGAAGTGCCGGGATTCATGGTCTCGGAACGAGATCTGGTCCCGGCCATCGAGAAGGTGTTCCGCGAAACGTCGGGACGGGTGATCGTCTCGAGCTTCGCCAGCCACGTCCACCGCATCCAACAGGTCCTCGACGCCGCACACGCGCAGGGACGCAAAGTTGCGTTCGTCGGACGTTCGATGGTGCGCAACATGAAGATTGCAACGGATCTCGGCTACCTCACCGTGCCGGACGGCCTGGTGGTCGACCTCCCGAAGCTCAATCGCCTACCGGCGCACAAGATCACACTCATCTGCACCGGGTCACAGGGCGAACCACTGGCTGCACTCTCGCGCATGGCCTCCGGCGAACACCAGATCAAGGTCGGCGACGGCGATACCGTCCTGATGGCCAGCAGCCTGATCCCGGGCAACGAAAACGCCATCTACCGGGTGATCAACGGTCTCGTCGACAAGGGTGCGCACGTGGTCCACAAGGGCAACGCCAAGGTGCACGTCTCCGGGCACGCGAGCGCCGGAGAGCTCGTGTACTGCTACAACATCCTTGAGCCCGCCAATGTGCTTCCCGTTCACGGTGAATCACGACACCTGCGCGCCAATGCCGACCTCGCGATCCGCACCGGAGTCCCCCGAGATCGTGTGCTCATCGCCGAGAACGGTAGCGTGATCGATCTGCACGACGGCATCGCCAGCATCACCGGCCGCACACCGATCGAGCTGATCTACGTCGACGCCAGCTCCGTCGGTGGAGTGACCGAGGATTCACTTGCCGAGCGTCGACTTCTCGGCAGCGAAGGCGTCCTGACCGTCATTGCCATCGTCGACCCCGATACCGGATTGCTGGTCGACGACGTCGACTTTATCGGTCGCGGATTCGCCCACGACGCAAATACTTTCAATGCGCTCGGGCCTGCGATCGGCAAAGCACTCACCCGTGAGAGCGACAGCAGCGTTGCATCGAGGGAGAGAATCGAAAGGCGAATCGTTCAGGAAGCTGCCCGCTGGGCCAAGCAGAGTCTGGGTCGTCAGCCCCTCGTCGTTCCGGTCGTCGTAGACGGCTAGAGCGTCGAAGGCTGGCAAGCATCAAATCTGCGCGGCAGCTCCGCGCGTCGACAGCAGCTCGGTGAGCTCTTCGGCGTAGGCGAGCTGCCTGCGCAGGTTGTTACAACTCTCCTCGGCCTTGGCATGACACTGCCGAACGAATGCAGCAGCCGAAGCACGGGCGTCATCGTCGGACGAACGGTCGGATGCACCATCGGACAACGTATCCAAGGATTCGAGGAGTTGCTTCATCTCGGCGAGCGTGAAATCGAGCGGCTTCATCCGCCGAATGACGAGCAACCGTTCGACGTCGGCTTCGGTGTAGAGCCGGAATCCGCCGACGCTACGAGCCGACGGTGTGACCAGCCCGACGTCGTCGTAGTGGCGAACCGTGCGAATGGACAGTTCGGTTCGCTGCGCCACTTCACCGATCTGCATGTGCAGATCGCGGTCTTCCACCATGTGCTGCCTTCCTTGCCCGATCACGTTCGAACCCCGGGCCGTTGTTGCCGAAGGGCTCGATCGTTCGCCCTGGCGGTCCCACTCTAGCCATCAGCTCCCAGGTTTCCGCTCAGACGGTCGTGACGCTCGATCGACGAGGCGTTCAACCCCACGATCGTCGCGGTCTTCCCCTTGGCTGCATACTTGGTGGTGATCGCGTCGAGGGTGGCGACGGTGGATGCGTCCCAGATATGCGAATCGGACATGTCGATGATGACGTTCTTCGGATCGCCAACGTAGTCGAACTGATAGACCAAGTCGTTGCTCGACGCGAAGAACAGCTCCCCCTTCACCGCGTAGACACGGGTGTCCTCATCCGGGTGGGCGACGTCGACAACCTCCGTCAGGTGCGCGACTCGTCGCGCGAAGAGCACCATCGCGGTCACGACTCCGACGACCACACCGTAGGCGAGGTTGTGGGTGATGACGGTGACAGCCACGGTAGCGACCATCACGAGAGTTTCGCTCTTGGGCATCCGCCGCAGCGTCTTCGGGTTGATGCTGTGCCAGTCCAGTGTGCCGACCGAGACCATGATCATGACTGCGACGAGCGCGGCCATCGGAATCAACGCGACGATGTCGCCGAGTCCGACGACGAGGATCAGCAAGAACAATCCGGCGAGGAACGTCGAGATGCGAGTACGCGCACCGGAAACCTTCACGTTGATCATCGTCTGACCGATCATCGCGCAGCCGCCCATGCCGCCGGTGAAGCCGGTGACGAGATTGGCGACGCCCTGGCCCCAGCCTTCGCGGGTCTTGTTCGAGTGCGAATCGGTGATGTCGTCGACCAACTTGGCGGTCATCAGGGATTCGAGCAGCCCGACCAGCGCGATGGCCAGCGCGAACGGAGCGATGATCGACAGTGTGTCGAGGGTGTACGGCACATCAGGGATCAGGAACGACGGCAGCGACGACGGCAGTTCCCCCTCGTCGCCGACGTCCGGGACGCCAAACGCGAACACGATGGTCGCCGCAGTGAGCAGCACGATCGCGATCAACGGCGCCGGAACGATCGTCGTCAGCTTGGGCAGGAAGAACATGATGACCAACCCCACCGCGACCATCGGATAGACCAGCCACGGAACGCCGATCAAATACGGGAGCTGCGAGGAGAAGATCAAGATCGCCAGAGCGTTGACGAACCCGACCATGACGCTGCGCGGAATGAACCGCATCAGTTTTGCCACGCCGAGGACACTGAGAACGATCTGCAGGACGCCACCGAGAATGACGGCCGCGATGAGATAGTCGAGCCCGTAATCCATGGACAACGGGGCCACTACCAGCGCAATCGCCCCGGTCGCAGCCGATATCATCGCCGGACGACCACCCACGATGGAGATGGTCACCGCCATCGTGAACGACGCGAACAAACCGACCCGCGGGTCGACGCCGGCAATGATCGAGAAGGAAATGGCCTCCGGAATCAGTGCCAGTGCGACGACGAGACCAGCCAGCACCTCCGTCTTCAGGCGCCGGGGCGAACGCAACGCGCCGAGTACCGAGGTGTCTTCGACTTCGGCGACAGACGTCCGGGCAGGTGTGGACACGACGAACTCCATTCGAATACGCAGCAGAAGGCGAAGCAGCAGCGAATCTACTCTCACCGGAGAGAAGGTTGTGAATCGGATCGGGGCCACCGGACTGTGGCCGCGGTCTGGCCCAGCGATGTGAGGACTTTGTGCTCTGCAAGGAATACAGGCAGCGATACAGACTGGGCTGGACAGCGCGTATCCGATCCGAGGAGATCATCTTGAGCAACGAACCAGTGGACTCGACCCGCGCGAACAGCATCTGCGTGGGCATCGACGGCTCACCGGACGAGGCAGGAGCCGTCCGATGGGCGGTGCGACTTGCACAGTTGCAACATTCGCACATCCACCTCGTGCACGCACTCCCCAGCGTCGAGTGGGTCTTCGGTGACACCGTGTTCGCCGCCCGTCAAGGGCTCGATTCCGAACTGCACCATGTCGGCCAGGGCTACCTCGACAAGGCTGTCCGACTCGTGCATGAGCTCGACCCGGATATCGAGGTACAGAGTTCCATTTCGGATGCGTCGTCGGTCGAACTGATGAAGTCTCTATCGGCGAACGCAAACATGATGGTTCTCACTTCCGTCGAGTCCGGGCCGTTGCGCGACTTCGCCTTCGGCTACTCCATCGTCGAGATGGTCAATGCGGCACAGTGTCCCGTGCTTGCGTGGCGGCCACGAACCGACGAGAACATGTCCGAGTCCCTTCCGATCGTGGTGGGCGTCGACGGTTCCGAACCTTCCCGACGCGCATTGGCGGCTGCATTCGAACTCGCCGACACACTCAGTGCCGCACTGATTGCAGTGCATGTCGGAGCTGTCCGGGAGAAGGACGAACTCGACTACGGCGGCGCAGTGGACTGGCAACATCTGCGTCAGGCCGAACGCACGTGGTTGCAGAAGATCGTCGATCCGCTTCGGGAGAAGTATCCATCCGTTCAGGCGACAACCCAGTCTTCGGGTTCGACGGTCGCCCGCGAACTGCGCGCTCTGTCTGCGGCCGCCCAGGTCATCGTCGTCGGAAGTCGTGGGCGCGGTCGCCTGTCCGGAGCGATTCTCGGTTCGGTGAGTCAAAACCTCATCCACCACGCCGAATGTCCTGTGCTCGTCGTCCACTGAGACGCTAGCCCCCCCACACGAAGGAGTCGATATGACCAACAACGCCCCGATAGTCGTCGGCGTCGATGGATCCGGCAGCTCGTTCGACGCCGTCCGGTGGGCCGCCCGCGCCGCGGAACTCCGCGGGGCTCCGCTGAAGCTGGTGTCGGCTTACCAGAACACCAACGTCTATACGACGCTCATCGCGATTCCGCCCAACATCGGCAGCGAGATGAAAGCCGCAACGACCAAAATACTGGAGGCCGCTTCCGAGATCGCATCGGCGACGGTCGACGACCCCGCAACGCTGTCGGTGACTGCCGAGGCCATCGTAGGTCCCGCGATTCCAGTACTGCTCGAACGGGCGTCGACGGCACGGATGCTCGTCGTGGGGTCACGAGGGAATGGTGAGTACTTCGCCGAATTACTCGGTTCGGTGAGCGCCGGGGTCTCCACACATGCGCACTGTCCGGTAGCCATTGTTCGCGGGGTGCCGGTCTCCGGCTACTTGTCCGGCCCGGTCGTCGTGGGTGTCGATGGATCCGAGCAGAACGAGATTGCGATCGGTGTCGCATTCGAAGAGGCGTCGCTTCGCGGCGCCGAACTCATTGCCGTTCATGCCTGGGCGGACCATGTTCTACTACGCCAGTTTCCCGACGACACCGACGAGCCTGTCGATGTGCCGGCTCTGGTTGCGGCGGGGCAGGCAATTCTGGCGGAAAGCCTCGCCGGGTGGCAAGAGCGATATCCGGAGGTGAAAGTGGAACGGATAGTGGTGCGCGACAGTGCAGTGAGCAAACTCCTCGAGCTGTCGAAGGGAGCGCAGGAGGTCGTAGTGGGCTCACGAGGAAGAGGCGGCTTCAGTGGGCTCATGCTCGGATCCACCAGTCGTTCGCTCTCTCACCTCGTCGACTGTCCGATGATCATTGCGCGAGAGCCCTCGGCATGAGATGACGTCGCCTGGTAACGGGAGGTCAGGCATGACGAGGACGACCGGACGCACCACAGGAATCGACCTGTATTGGCTTCCACTCGGTGCCGGTGGCCACTCGGTCCGCTGGAACGGCAGAATCTTCGAGGGCGTGCGCGCGCTGATCGAGCGCCGTTCAGCCCTCGCCCTGTATCACTCCGCCCTGATCGTAACCATTCCTCCGGACGAATACGTGGTCGAAATGACCCCGGTGTGGGGTGGACCGGATGTCGATCGAGGCGTTGCACTGGAAGGTCCGGTAGGACTCCGAGCAGCGGGATTCTCGAGTTTCTTCAGATACGAGGTCCATTGTTGGAAGAACGGATCGATCGCAGACCTGGAATACGCAGCCGATAGTCCGCGGCGGCTCGCGAAGGACACCGAGACTTGTCGACGGGTGCTCGAGGTTGCCGCGACGGTTCCTGCTCTGGTCTGGGGTCGCGACGAACTGAGAACCGGCGAGATGTGGAATTCGAATTCCGTCATCTCATGGGTGTTGATGCGCTGCGGTATCGACGCAGCATCCATCGCCCCGCCGATCGGTGGAGCTGCACCCGGATGGAATGCAGGCGTCGTCGCCGCCGAGAACGGAACCATGAGTAGGCCGTGATCGTGACGCCTATTCGAAATACCTTCGGCGGTCGCGTCGGGCACAAAGTCCCTTCTCGCATCGACGGGTCGGGGGCCACACTCGAGCCGGACGTTCTGCCGACCGACACCAGCACTTCGCCAGCAAAGGACAGGTGGCCATGCCGTATCAGCAAGGCACCGAGCGAAAGCAGCACAGCGACAACAAGTCCGAGTCGAGTTACCGGATCGAGGTCAGTGAACTCAGCAAGAGCTACGGCGACAAGCTGGTAATCGACCGACTGTCCTTCGTCGTCGAACCCGGAAAGGTGACGGGTTTCCTCGGACCGAACGGCTCGGGTAAGTCCACCACGATGCGCCTTATCGTCGGGCTCGACCACCCAAGTCACGGGCGTGCACTGATCGGAGGTGTGGACTACGTCCATCTCCGACAACCGCTACGCACGGTCGGTACGCTTCTCGACTCCGAGGCTGTCCATCCGGGTAGATCTGCGTACCACCACCTGCTGTATCTGGCTCAAACGCAATCCATCCCCCGTCGGCGAATCGATGAAGTTCTCGAACTCGTCGGTTTACGAGAGAACAAGAACGAACGCGCAGGATCGTTCTCCCTGGGAATGCGAAAGCGACTTGGGCTCGCCGCAGCATTGCTGGGTGATCCGCCGGTGTTGATCCTGGACGAACCGATCAACGGGCTCGATCCGGACGGCATCTACTGGATGCGCAACCTGATGCGGCACCTGGCGAGCGAGGGAAGAACAGTGTTCGTCTCCAGCCACCTCATGGGTGAAATGGCGCAAACCGCAGATAATCTCGTCGTCATCGAGAACGGTCGGCTGATCGCCGAGTGCACCACCGAAGAGTTGATCGCCAGAGCCAGTCACCCGTCCGTCGTAGTCAAGTCCTCCGATTCGACCGCTCTCGGCGAATACATCGAACAAGACGGCGGTCGAACCCTCCCGGGATTCGACGACGCACTGACGGTGCGTGGGATCCCTGCTCGCCGGATCGGTGAACTGGCCGACATGCATCGCATTGTCATTTACGAGCTGCGGCCAGTGGAGGCATCGCTGGAGCAGGCGTTCATGGCACTCACACATCCCGTTTCGTCGCACGATCCGTCGCCCGTTCCGTCGACCCTAGTATCCGCCACCCAAGGACCAGCGAGATGAGCCGTCCCTCCGAACTTGCGCTTTCGCCTGCACCTGTCGCGCGCCGGGAACCCACTACAGCTGCATCGCTAGCAATTGCACTGTTGAAGTCCGAGTGGACCAAGCTCGTGTCTCTGAGGTCGACCACCTGGTCTCTCGCACTGTTCGTGCTGATCACAATCGGATTCACCACCTTGTTCACGTGGTTGACCGTGGAGTACTGGGACAACGTCGATCCAGTGGGGCAGGGGCAGATCCTGGCTGATCCCGCCCGACAGATTCTCGGCACAGGTTTTCTGCTCGGGCAGTTGGCCGTATGCGTTCTCGGCGTCCTCGTGGTGACGAGCGAATACGCCAGCGGCACCATCAGGGCGAGCCTGATGGCAGTCCCGAAACGCACACCCGTCTTGGCCGCCAAATCTGGAGTGTTCGTCGTCGTGATCTTTGTCGTCAGCGAGATCGCCGCATTCCCAGCGTTCTTCATCGGGTCTGCGCTGATGCACTCACGTGCACCGGTATCTCTCGGCGATCCTGGTGTGGCGAGGGCCGTAATCGGCGCCGGGCTCTACCTTTCGCTGCTGGGCATCATGGCCATTGCTATCGGCACAATCGTGCGGCACACAGCAGGAGCGGTCACTGGCATCATCGGATTCGTACTGGTGTTGGCGCCGCTGGCCCAACTGTTGCCCGGCACCGTAGGACGACACATCTACGCCTATCTCCCTTCGCAGGCCGGGAGTCTGATCACCTCGCCCAAACAAGCGTCGACAGATCTCCTCTCGCCATGGCAGGGATTCGGTGTCGCAGCAATCTGGACAGTCCTGCTGATCTCAGTGGCTGCGTGGATCCTCAGGCGGCGCGATGCATGAACCTAATCCACTCCGATTCCCTGCGTCCGGGCGAGATGTGATGAGAGAGCCCTCGACAGCCGAAGACGCTGTGCACCAGTGGCCGGACGATGTCGAGTTCGACGAAACACTGATGCGCAGTCCGCTGGCCGCCCAACTTCGCGTCGTCGAGCATCGGATCGGACTCATGATGTCTCAGCAAGGGGTGTCGCACCCGAGTGAACTCGAGTGGCCACCTACGAGTACGAAACGATAGATCGTGTGTCGGCCCCGATAGTCCTTGGCGATCGGGACGAAAGACTCTGCTGAGATATCGATTTCGTGCCGAGAATCAGGAGGCGCGTCGAACAACTTACGAGAGGCCGACCATGAACTCAGCCACACAAATAGTCGTCGGAGTCGACGGATCAGCTTCCTCGTTGGACGCGGTTCGCTGGGCAACGGAGGAGGCCATCAGTCGTCGGGCACCGCTGCTGATTGCGACCTCGATATTTCTAACCACGGGAACCTACGCCGACGCGATGAACCTCGGCGCTGGAATCTTCTCCCAACAGAAATCGGCGGGGACCGCTGTACTGGTCGAAGCGACCGAAACCGCACGCAAGGCGGCGCAGGGCCGAACACTGAGCGTCGATACGACACTGCGCGAGGGTCCGGCAGCGCAATCCCTGATGGAACTCTCCGAGAGCGCTGCCATGGTTGTCGTCGGATCCCACGGTCGCGGAGAATTCACCGGCGGATTGTTCGGCTCGGTCAGTACCGCGATCGCCACTCACGCCCGTTGTCCGGTCGTCGTGGTGAAAGGGTCGCCCTCCGCTGATCAACCACTACGGGAAGGACCGGTCGTCGTCGGAGTCGACGGAGCTGCCACCAGCGAACCTGCCATCAGGGCAGCGCTGGAAGAAGCATCACTGCGTTCGGTTCCACTCGTGGCAGTTCATGCTTGGAGTGACTTCGACCTCAGTAGCGGATACATGCAGGGAATCGAATCCAATTGGGCCAGAATCGAAGCCGAAGAAGATGTCGCCCTGGCTCAAAGCATGGCCGGATGGCAGGAAAAGTACCCCGAGGTGTCCATCCGTCGTATCGTCGTCAAAGACAGGCCTGTCAGGGAGCTCGTCAAGGCTGCCGAAGCGGCGCAACTGATCGTCGTGGGCAGTCGCGGCCGCGGAGGCTTCACTTCACTGTTGCTGGGTTCGACCAGCCGAGCAGTACTGCACACAGTCGACATACCCGTGATGATCGTCTCGGGGCGAAACCAATGACACGCAACTAATAGCACGGATCGCCAGTTCCCTTCTGACATTACCGACACCGAGGAAGACCGCTGATGCGCATACTTATCGCCACCGCAAGCCGCCACGGTTCCACACGTGAACTAGGTCGCTGGTTGGGCACTTCCATCACCGACAGGCTCGCCACCGGCGACACTTCGGTCGAAATTCGCGACGCAGCAGATGTCGACAGCATCGCCGAGTACGACGCCGTCATCATCGGAAGTGCTGTCTACATGGGTCGCTGGTTGCGCGAGGCCCGGTCGTTGGTAGAGCGCGAACAGACCGAGCTCGAAAGCAGGCCAGTGTGGCTGTTCTCGAGCGGTCCGATCGGGAAAGATTCCAATGATGCCGCGTCTTCCAGTGATGCAGCGTCTTCCAAGTGGGACAAAGCACCCTGGGCTATCGAACACCGGGTATTCGGAGGCAAGCTCGACAGGTCGACGCTGTCTCGGTTCGAGCGCCTGGTTGTCCGCATGGTTCGCGCCGGCGACGGTGACGACCGATCACACGATGCAGTCGACGCCTGGGCCGACACCATCTGTACGACTCTGAAGACCGGCGCGTCCAGGTCAGCGACCGAACAATGAACCTGAAGACCGTCGGTGATCCTGGTTCGGCGCGGTGTCCTCACTGCAGGTACAGCGGGCGGTGACGGGGACAGAACGCATGACGTCGTCGACATGTTGGCCGCAGCCGTCCCAGCCGGTCTTGCCGCATGTCGAGCACGAGATTGGATAGCACATTCGAGTTCTCCTAGGTTGCGAGTCAACATGACTCAGGTTCGGTGTCAGGCGGGTTCAGTGTCATGCGGGGATGGTGTCAAGCAGGAACGTGCGCCTCGGACCAGGCGTCATAGCCGCCGAGCAGGTCCGAGACACTGTCGAAACCCTGTGCGCGGAGCAGCGATGCGGCCACACTCGAGCGCCATCCGCCGGCGCAGTGCACGACGATCGGCTTGTCGGTGGGGACTTGTTCGAGCCGGGTTCGCAGCTGTGCCAGTGGAATCGGAACCGATCCTGGGATCGTGCCGAATTCGCGTTCACCGGGGTTGCGGATATCGACCAGCGTCACCCCGTCTGCTGCCAGCAACTCCTCGAGCTCGTCAACCGTGGTGCGTGGAGCGCTGCGAACCAGCTCGGCCAGTTCCGCGGGGAACAGCCCGTCACGATCGACGCTGAGGTAGCCGACCACATGGTCCGAACCAATTCTGGCCAAGCGCATCGCTGCCTCTTGCTCGTCACCGGGATAGGCGATGAGCACGATCCTTGCGCCGACCTCGGCAACCATGCCGCCGGTCTCGGCGAAGCGACCATCGAAACCGACGTTGACGGACATGCGCAGATGCCCGGCCGCGAAATCATCGACGCTGCGCGCATCGAGTACGCGGGTGCCCGCCGCGAGTTCCTCCTTCACCGTTGCTGGCGTCAATTCTGGGACGACATGGTCTCGGGACAACAGCGGGTGCACGCGCTTGTTCATGGCAGCGTCCGCGGAGAAGTACGACGGTGCGGCCGGTTGCCCGTGGGTGACCAGCGCAACGAACGTGTCTTCGTCCATCGGCTGCACCGAAGGATTCGTCCTACGCTGCTCACCGATGGTGGAGGTCAGATCAGTGGACAAGTTCTTTCCGCACGAGGAACCGGCGCCATGGGCTGGCATGACAGTGACCTGATCGGGCAGCGTCAGCAGCTTGTCGTGCACCGTGTGGTACATCGCCCTGGCCAGATCAGCTGTGGATCCGTCACCGAGGTTGACCAGATCGGGGCGGCCGACATCGCCGATGAACAGGGAGTCACCGGTGAGCACGGCGGTAGGGATGGCGCTCGGGTTCTCACGGACCAACACCGAGATCGACTCCCACGTGTGGCCAGGGGTGGACAGGATTTCGAGTTCGACCTCTCCAAGGGAGATGCGCTCGCCGTCTCGGAGTCGACGGATGGGGTAGTCGGTTTCGGCGGCCTCACCGAAACCGATCCACGCGCCGGTGGCGTCGACCAATTCGAGATGCCCGGAGACGAAGTCTGCATGGAAGTGCGTATTGATGACGCCCTCGATGGTGAGGCCATGTTCGACGGCGTCGTCCAGGTATTCGGCGATGTCGCGGCGCGGATCGACGACAACTGCCCGACCGGTGCTTTCGTCGCCGATCAGGTAGGACGCGTGCGAAAGGCATTCGATGTAGTACTGCTCGAGAATCATGATTCCTCCGTAGGGCTGGACCCAGTTTCTGCGAGGGCCATAGACACAGTGTCGTATACCCCCTAGGGTATGTCAAGTACCCCTGGGGGTATATCAGTTAGGATGGCAGGAGTTCGGACATGAAGAATGGCGAAATACGCGGACGACCGGGTCCGGAGCGGAGAATTACCCCATGACGTTAGTGCTGGCGCTCGGATTCGGCGCCGTGATCGGTGTGCTGCTCGGCTTACTCGGCGGCGGCGGCTCGATCCTGGCGGTGCCCGTCCTGGTGTTCGCTCTTGGGCTGGAGATGGAACAAGCAATCCCCATCTCGCTGGTCGTCGTCGGCGCGGCTTCCGCGATGGGTGCGATTCCGAAGGTGCGCGCGAGCCAGGTCGAATGGCGACTGGCCGGCGTCTTCGCTGCGACCGGCATTCCTGCCACGTTCGCGGGCAGCGCCGTGGGACAACTACTTCCAGAATCAGTTCTGCTGGTCGGATTCGCGGTCGTGATGATTGCGGCCGGAGCCCGCATGCTCGCCGAGCGAGGAAATGCCGGAACAGCCTGCAGCACAGGAGGATCAGGAATCAACTGGAGACGGTGCGCGCCACGTTCCATCCCGGCAGGCCTGGCCGTGGGATTCATGACCGGACTGTTCGGCGTGGGAGGCGGGTTTCTGATCATCCCGGTTCTGGTGCTGATGCTCGGGATCGAGATGTCCGTAGCGGTGGGCACATCTCTTGTCATCATCGTTGCCAACTCCGCGGCCGGACTGGTTTCCCACCTGAGCGGTACGAGCATCGACTGGGCGATCACAGCTGCTTTCGCAGGCACCGCCATCGTGGGATCGGTGTTGGCCGGGCACTTCGGAACCCGAGTGAACACGGCCCGACTTCAACATTGGTTCGCGTACCTCGTCTTCGCCGTCGCCGCGTACGTGCTCGTCGACGCGTTCTTTCTGAGCTGACCTCGATAGCGCCGACGCCAACGGAATATCCGACTTCGATACGCCGCGACGTCAGAACGCTCGGTCACACGCCATGAGTCCAATTCTGCAGCGGCTTTGGTCTAGTTGCTTGCGTTCGAAGCGATCTCGGCAGCGATCGGCGGAACCCATACGCTCTAGTCCAACATCTCGGCCTGGCCGGCTACAACCGTGGACAAGATCGAGCGCGCCGTCGCCAACAGCTCGGCGATGTCGGGAGAAGTGAGCACGTACGACACGGAGAGCCCCTCCCTGCGGGAGGAAACAAGACCGGCGCGCTTGAGGATCGACAGCTGCTGCGACAGGTTGGCAGGCTCGATCCCGACTTCTGGCAGCATTTCCGACACCGCGTATTCGCGTTCGCTGAGCAACTCCAGGACGCGAATTCGGGCCGGGTGGCCGAGCGTCTTGAAGAAGTCGGCCTTCATCTGATTCAGCGGCTTTCGCACTTTCTGGGCCACGGTCACTCTCCTGCACTCCATCGGATCACCGGCGCAACGAGTCCTTCGCCTGAAGGGACGCACGAGCTGCGCTGTTTGCGAACTTTAGCAACACAGCAAAATGCTGCTGGTTGCAGCGCATCGATGACAGATACGTCACAGCTTTGCTACTTGCTAAACTTAGAAATTAAGTAGATCGTGTAGTTATAAAGTAATAAACCAGAAGGTCTGCAGTCAACCAGGAGGTCAGCGACATGAGGACACCACATATCCACGACGAGGTCTCGTCCTGGCGCGCTGTCCGACTTCCCGGCGTCGACGGACCGAACACCGTGACATGCGCTACCGAAGTCGGTGCGATCACAGTCGCGTTGGCGGCGGCTGTGGTGTCCACGCTCGCCAATCGTGGTGTTCCTGGAGGCAGTGGATGCGTGGTCATAGCGTGCCCAGAACACGCTCCGCTGCTGGGCCCGGTACTCCTCGCGTGCGGAATCGGCAGCATCACCAGCTGGAACACCCGTGACACCCAGGACTTCTCGCTGAGGCGCGTGAGCTCACACAACCACATTCTGGTCGACCTGCGTGTTCCGGAGGACCTCGACGACGAGATCGAGGACGCGATCACCGCCGGTCCCGATGTCATGTCTGCAGCCACAGTCTCGCTGGCGGGACTGTCCGACGCGCTCGGTAGACAACTGATCGCGCAGATCGATACACCGGTTCTGGCCGCGTGTGCTCGCGCGATGGTTCTGCAGACAACCCCCGGTGACGTCCTACCGACCTAGGCGAGCTGCTCGCCGCCCACGACGGCCACCCGATATCCACACCAGAGCCCTCTCCGAAGGAGCACACCATGACTACAGCGAGCACAGTGGACCTCGACTTCAGCCGCGGACCGACCTCGCATCCGGAGTTACAACGATGGGTGAACGAGGTCGTAGCACTCACGACTCCCGACCGGGTCGCATGGTGCGACGGCAGTCCCGAGGAATGGAGTCGATTGACAGCTGTTCTCGTCGATCGCGGCACCTTCGTCGAACTGAGCGAACCCGCGAACTCCTTCCGATGCGTCTCCGATCCAGACGATGTGGCACGCGTGGAAGATCGCACCTTCATTTGCTCGGACAACGAATCCGATGCAGGCCCGACGAACAACTGGATGGATCCGGTCGACATGACGACCGTGTTGACGGAGCAGTTTCGGGGCGCAATGGCAGGACGCACGATGTACGTCGTTGCGTACTGCATGGGCCCCTTGGACTCGAAAGATTCCGAAATAGGAGTCGAGATTACCGATTCCGAGTACGTCGCGGTGTCGATGAGCGTGATGGCGCGCACCGGCACACCAGTTTGGCAACGCATGGGCACCGAGACACCTTTCGTCAAAGGGCTACATTCAGTCGGCGCCCCCCTCTCTCCCGGCCAGCAGGACGTGCCGTGGCCGTGTGACCACACCAAATACATCAGCCACTTCCCGCAGACCCGGACCATCTGGAGCTACGGATCCGGCTACGGCGGCAACGCACTCCTCGGCAAGAAGTCGTTTGCCCTGCGTATCGCCTCTACCATGGCCAGGGACGAAGGCTGGCTGGCGGAACACATGCTCATCCTCAAGCTCACGTCACCCACCAAGGACGTCCGCTACATCGCGGCGGCGTTCCCGTCGTCCTGCGGCAAGACCAACCTGGCGATGCTCGAACCGACTCTCGACGGCTGGACCGCAGAAACGATCGGCGACGACATCGCCTGGATGCGCTTCGGCGCAGGCGGGCAGCTCTACGCCGTCAACCCCGAAGCCGGCTTTTTCGGGGTGGCCCCCGGGACAGGGATGAAGACGAACCCGAACGCGATGCGCACCATCGCCGGCGGCAACTCCATCTTCACCAACGTCGCACTGACCGACGACGGCGGAGTGTGGTGGGAGGGCATGACGAAACAGGCACCAGATCACCTGATCGACTGGCGCGGCAATGATTGGACTCCGGACACCAAAACCGCAGCTGCACATCCAAATTCGCGCTACTGCACCCCCATCGACCAATGCCCGACGGCTGCTCCGGAGTGGAACGACCCGCAGGGAGTCCCCATCTCGGCCATCTTCTTCGGGGGCAGACGCTCCACAACCATTCCCTTGATCACCGAGGCATTCGACTGGAAGCACGGGGTTTTTCTGGCCTCGATCCTCTCGTCGGAGACGACGGCGGCCTCGACAGGAACTGTCGGCGTGCTCCGCCGCGACCCCATGGCGATGCTGCCGTTCATCGGATACCACGTCGGCGACTACTTCCAGCATTGGCTCGACATCGGGGCTGACGCGATTGCCCCCAGAGCCCTACCGAAGATTTTCTACGTCAACTGGTTTCGCCGTGGCGACGACGGAAATTTTCTGTGGCCGGGCTTCGGCGAGAACCTCCGAGTCATCGACTGGGCGCTGCGCCGAATCGATGGTAGGGCCGATGCCACGCATACCCCTCTCGGCTTCGTCCCCACATCCGATTCACTCGACCTCACCGGACTCGACCTCGACCTCGCAGACCTCGACGAGGCGCTCGCAATCCAATCCGAGGAAATGCTCCGGGAACTCGCCCTCATCGATCAGTGGTACGCAACCATTGGCGGCAACAAACTTCCCGATGACCTTCGGCAAGAACTCAATTGGCTCAAAGTTCGCCTGAGCACCTACCCGAGTGGCGCCGCCACCGCCGCCGCCGAGCACCGCGATGTGCCGTACTCGCCTTCGTCCGACAGGAACCCCACACGATGACACCCGCACCTCGACCCAATCGTAGGCAGATCGCACGCTACATAGCGGGGCGGCCGTTACCCGAGCAGTTCAATGCCTGGGTGATCAACGACATCACCGGCCCCGGATCGACGCGGCACTACGCCACGCGGTGCATCGTCCCGCTGCTCCCGCTCTTGGGCGCGTGTCTGCTCGTGCCCGGTCCGCTGTTCATACGTGCAGGAATGTCGCTGATCCTCCTACTGCCCTTCGTTTACTTCATGATTGCTCTTCAGCCCATCTACCAGCGTCATCGGTTGGTCAGCCACGGACTCGACCCCGCACTTCTGACGGCCTACAAACAACAGGAAATCGACGACACGGTGGCGCGCTACAAGCAGCGGTACAGGGCCGCTCGATAGGAGTAGGCCTCGACATAGAACTGCCCCGGGGCGCCCGGCCGTACGCGCCGACCTCACTTCCGGCTCGAAAACGCGACGACGCTCTCAACGCCCGGTCACCCGGCGTGAGCTTCACGGTCGGAGTTTGTAACGCAAAGTCATCTCGCTCCTTACAACCGCGTTCTAGTGTTTTTGGACCTGGACTGGATGCGGAGCGCCCTGTGACTGCCTTTTGGACTACACGAGATCTAGATGCGCCCGATCAGATGAGTTACTGGGCTGACGTGCTGTGCCAAGCCTTCACGCCGCTGGCACCGTGGAGGTCACGCGATCACATCGAACGAAGCTCGGTACCGTCCGGGCTACCTGGATGGGTGCGTTCGAACCAGGTCGGCGGTAGCAATGCCGCGGAAATTGCCTCGTGCACTCAACGGATCGAGCACGGACACCGCGAAGTCGCTCGTACTTCGGAAGACGTCGTGTTCGTTAATTTGCAGTTGGACGGACACTGTCTGACGACTCAGGACGGCCGACAGTGCATGGTCTCACGTGGCGAATTCACCGTCGTCGATTCCACCCGTCCGTATCGCCTGGAGTTCGTCGAACCAGAGGAAGACGGATCGCTGTGGCGAGTGCTGTCCTTTCGGCTTCCGCGCGCCCAACTCGCCGATGTGACAACTCCCGACAGCTCCACCACTGCACGCAGCTTCGGAGGCACGTTTGGATCGGCTCGTCTCCTCAGCGCGTTGATGCTCGAGACGTGGCGCAGTGACTCGTCGTTCGCCTCGGTCGAACGGCAGATGATCGGCGCCGCGCACGTCGACCTATTGCGCGCGGTGCTCGGTGGTGCCGTTGACCAAGAGAGTCAACGCGGCCACGATACCGACGCCCTGCTGCGCGCCGCCGCAGGACGGTACATCGAGACGCACCTGCCATTCGGCCGCGTGACGGCAGCGGACACAGCACGACACCTGGGAGTGTCGGTGCGCACCCTGCATGCTCTGTTCGAACGCTCCGACACTACCTTCGGCACCCTCGTTCGTCAGCGTCGAGTGGAAGCGTGCCGTCGAGACTTAGCCGATGCCCACAACGACCGTTCCATCGCGTCGATAGCTACGACGTGGGGATTCTCCGACTCGGCTCATCTCGCCAAAGCGTTCCGCTCTCGATTCGGCTGCAGCCCGACCGACTATCGCAAGTCCATGCAGCTCTCACCGCCGAGGCTGGATTCTCGCAGGCAGCAGGCGTTGCCCGCGTAGTCTGCACGATTTTACCGAGGTCGGTGCCGTCGGATACAAGACCGAACAGATGCTCTCCGGAGATGCTTGGGATGAGGCAACGTCGCCCGTCCACTTCTTCCCACAGCATCCAGGAGATCCCGATGACTTTGAGCTTCGAACTCAGCCCTGAACAACTTGCTGTACGCATGATGGCACGCCAAGTCGCCGACGACATCCTCTCCGGCGTAGCCCCGGCAATCGCGTCCTTGCCTCGGCCGGAAGATCGCTTCTATGCATTGGAACCGATCTACAAGCAGCTCGCAGGACTCGGTTTCGTGAAAGGGCTGGTTCCCGACGAGTACGGCGGCGCGTACTTCGACAACCTGACTTTCAGCTTGGCCGCCGAGGAGCTTGCGCGCGTCGACATCAACGTTCCCTCGGCCCTTCTGGGCACTGGTCTCGGACTGAACCCGATCATAAATTTCGGCACACACGAACAGAAGCAGCGATGGCTTCCCCTGTTCTGCGACGGCACCGCCCGCCTCGCCGCAATCGCCTACACGGAGGTCACCGGCGGTGCGAACTACGATTCGCCGGACCCCACAGTCGGCATCCAAACTTTCGCGCGCCGTGACGGAGATGAGTGGGTCATCAACGGCGCCAAGCACTACACGACAAACGCGTCAGGCTGGGATGGAAACGGCGCCGACCTCATCAGCGTCGTATGCCGCACCGACCCCTCGCTCCCCCCGGCGGAATCACTCGCCGTCATCGTCGTCGAGCGCGGCACACCTGGTGTCGAGATCACCGGCATGATCGACACCATCGGACATCGCGCCACCAACTCGCCTCGCGTCGAATTCACCGATGTGCGAGTGCCCGTCGACAATCTGATCGGCAAGCCTGGAGATGGCCTCGACATCGTCGCCACCGCGTTTTCCTGGACCTGCTCGTCGATCGGCGCGGCGTGCGTAGGTCGAATGCGTGCAGCCTTCGACTATGCCTACGAGTTCGCCAAGACCGACCACCGTTCCGGGCCTGTGCCTGTCATCGACTACCAGAATGCGGGCTACATGCTCGCCGACATCAAGACCCGAATCGAAGCCGTCCGGTACTTCGCGTGGAAGGCCGCCGATCACTTCGACCGCACAGGCGGTAAGGACCGCGAGCTCGCCAACCAAGTCAAGATCTTCGCTTCCGAAACCGCAGTTCAGGTCGTCTACGACGCCATGCGCCTCGTCGGCGTCGATGCCTACACGAACCTCACCCCGATAGCCGCGATCATGGAAGATGTTCTCTGCTTCCCGGTCTACGACGGCGGAAACATGGGGGTCAGGCGGCGCAACATCCATACCCTGCTCAAGCAGGACGGTTTCGATCCGCTCGCCGCGTCCGAGAACCGGCTGTCGGTCGCCGGCCCGGCATAAAGTAAGCGACGGTAGACAGTGCCGCAACGGTAGACAGTGCCGCAACGGTAGACAGTGCCGCAACGGTAGAAAGTGCCGCAGTCGTGGGAAGCCACACCGCTCCCCGGCTGCGGCACTGGGCGCGCGGCGGGTGGGTTCGGGGGCTGTTCAGAATGGTGGGTAGCGGTAGCGTTCGC
>NZ_JBMDIX010000047.1:0-39120 GCF_057808915.1 Rhodococcus sp. FG69
GCGCGAGGTGGACTCGCGCGGCGCCGAAAGTGTCGTAGATGGATCAGGTGAGATCGAAGCGGTCGAGCATCATGACCTTGTCCCATGCCGCAACGAAGTCCTTGACGAACTTCTCCTCGGCGTCATCGCACGCGTACACCTCTGCGAGAGCGCGCAGCTCGGAGTTCGAGCCGAACACGAGATCGTTCCGTGTGCCGGACCACTTGACTTCCCCTGTTGCGGCATCCTTCCCTTCGTAGATGCCCTCCTCCGCGGTGGGAGCCCATTCGGTTCCCATGTCGAGCAGGTTGACGAAGAAGTCGTTCGTCAACGCACCTGGATTCGAGGTCAGAACGCCGTGCGCCGACTGGTTGAAGTTGGCCCCGAGGACGCGAAGTCCGCCGACGAGCACGGTCAGTTCCGGTGCGCTGAGGGTGAGCAGGTTCGCCCGGTCGACCAGTGCGTACTCGGCGGGCAGTCGTTGACCCTTTCCGATGTAGTTGCGGAATCCGTCGGCGTTCGGCTCGAGCGCCGCAAACGACTCCACATCGGTCTGATCCTGCGTCGCGTCGGTGCGGCCGGGAGTGAACGGTACGGCGATGTCGTGGCCGGCCTGCTTGGCAGCCTGCTCGACAGCTGCAACCCCGCCGAGCACGACGAGATCAGCGAATGAAATCTTCGCTCCACCCGCGGAGTTGAACGATTCCTGAATACCCTCGAGCACGCGGATCGATTGCGCGAGTGTGTCGGGTTCGTTGACTTCCCAGCCTGCCTGCGGCTGTAGGCGGATACGTCCGCCATTCGCGCCGCCGCGCTTGTCGCTGCCGCGGAAGGACGACGCCGATGCCCATGCGGTCGAGATCAGCTGTGCGCTCGAGAGTTCCGAGTCGAGGAGCTTCGACTTGAGATCGGCGATCTCCGCGTCTCCGACGAGGTCATGATCGACGGCGGGGATCGGGTCCTGCCAGATCAAGGTCTCGGAAGGGACCTCCGGACCGAGGTACCGCGAAACGGGTCCGAGGTCACGGTGCGTCAGTTTGAACCATGCCTTCGAGAACTCCTCGGCGAGCTCCTCCGGGTGATCGAGCCAGCGACGAGTGATCTGCTCGTAGATGGGATCGACACGCATCGCCATGTCGCTGGTCAGCATCATCGGTGCGTGGCGCTTGTTCGGGTCCGCCGGGTCCGGGACGAGATCCGTTGCTGCGCCACCGGTCGGTCGCCACTGCCACGCGCCGCCCGGTCCCTTGTGAACCTCCCACTCGTAGCCGTAGAGAGTTTCGAGGAAGGTGTTGTCCCACTTCGTCGGAGTCGGCGTCCAGGTGCCTTCGAGGCCACTGGTGATCGCGTCGGCGCCGACGCCGGTGCCGTAACTGTTCTTCCAGCCGAGACCCATCTGCTCGATCGGCGCGCCCTCGGGCTCTGGTCCGATGTGCGGCTCGGGATCTGCTGCCCCGTGCACCTTTCCGAAGGTATGACCGCCGATCGCGAGAGCGGCGGTTTCGATGTCGTTCATGGCCATCTTGCCGAAGGTGTCACGGATGTCGATGGCTGACCGCGCCGGGTCCGGCTGACCGTTGGGGCCTTCCGGGTTGACGTAGATCAAACCCATCTGGACTGCGGCGAGAGGGTTCTCGAGGTCACGATCCCCGGTGTAGCGCTCGTCGCCGAGCCAGGTCTGTTCGGGGCCCCAGTACACGTCCTCTTCGGGCTCCCAGACGTCGACACGACCGCCGGCGAAACCGTAGGTCGGAAGGCCCATCGACTCGATCGCGACGTTTCCGGTCAGAATGATCAGGTCGGCCCACGACAGCTTCTTGCCGTACTTCTTCTTGATCGGCCAGATCAGCCGGCGTGCCTTGTCGAGGCTTGCATTGTCGGGCCAGCTGTTCAGGGGCGCAAAGCGCTGCATGCCCGCACCCGCGCCGCCGCGTCCGTCCTGGATTCGGTAGGTGCCTGCGGAGTGCCACGCCATACGAATGAAGAACGGGCCGTAGTGCCCGAAGTCGGCTGGCCACCACGGCTGCGAGTCGGTCATGAGGGCTTCGATATCGGCCTTCACCGCTGCAAGGTCGAGGGTCTTGAACTCGGCCGCGTAGTCGAAGTCCTCTTCCATTGGATTTCCGACGGCCGGATTCTTCTTCAGAATCCGCAGGTTCAGACTCTTCGGCCACCAGTCACGGTTGCTGCCGCCCTCTGCTGGGAAGGGCATGGAGTTGTGCGCAACGGGACACTTGCCACCGTCCTGGGGCTGATCCTCGTTCATATCTTTTTCGCGAGTGGTGTGGTCTTCGGACACGAGATTCCTTCCGGGGCTGGCGGATCGGACTGATCACGACCTGAAGTCGCGAACTCTTAGGGGACCGAGCATCGGGGGCACGTGCCCCAGTAAACGACCTCGGCCTCGTCGATGGTGTAACCGCGCGGTTGCGATGCGGTGAGACACGGTGCCTCGCCGACGGCGCAATCGACGTCCTCGATCGCACCGCACGATCGGCACACGAGGTGATGGTGGTTGTCGCCCACGCGTGACTCGTAGCGGGCTACCGAGCCGGACGGCTGGATTCGCCTTAGCAGTCCGGCCGTGGTCAATGCCGCAAGCACGTCGTAGACCGCCTGCCTCGAGACGACCGGGAGGGTGTCGCGCACGGTGCGATACACCGTTTCGGTGTCGACGTGCGGGTTGGCAAGCACGGCGTCGAGAACTGCCAATCGTGGGCGGGTGACACGGAGCGAGGCCGCGCGCAGCATCTCCGAGTGTTCCGTCGTCGGTGGCATGAGTGGAATATCACACCCTTTTCTTGAACAAGTCAAGTCTTGCGGGAGAATTGCGAGCGAAATAGTGTGTGAACAACGATGGACGGCGGACAACTACGGTGCGTCGCGCCACCAGCTTCGGACGTAGAGAATCATTGCGGTGACCAGGCCCAGTACCACCCAGAGGATCACCGAGTAGTCCACCCATGAACCGACGGGTGGCGCGTCGGGGAGCAAATTCCTGATCGGAAGAACGGCAAACAACATGACGGCGAACCACGTGACCATCGGCGGTTGGAACTTCTTCCGACTGCGCACCGTGGTGACGGAGACGAAGAGCGCACACGCAGGCAAGGCCACCAGGACGAGACAAATTGCAAGATCGTAGATTTTCGACACGGCGGTCCGATTGACCGTGATGTCGAACGCCTCACCACTTCGGATACCGGACGGTCCTGCATCGACGTCCCAACCGGTCAGTGAATTGGTGACGACGACTTCCGCAGGAATCGACACCCGACCATCTGTGGTCTGAGCGAACACGCGCACGATCACAGAATCGGCTGTGTACCGGTCGAAGGGCCATGTACGGACATCTCCGTCGGCATAGATGGTTGCGGCAATCGGTCCCACAGCGCTTCCCGCCGAAAATACCAGTCGATCGTCGGTGGCTATCGGGGTCACGTCGACGACCACGTCGGTTGCAAGGAACCCGTTGTCGTCCACAAGATCGCGTCCGGGGTAGACGGACACCCGCGCGCCTATCGAAAAATCCGCTCCCGCGACCGAACTCACGTCGAGATACACGAGGGCGCCATCGGGATCCGGATCACGCTGGTCGGTCGGTTCACTCGAATGCGCCATCGCATATGCGATCAGCACTCCGACGTAACAGACGATCACTGCCACCGCAATGGCTGCTGTCTTGCGGAGTGACCTCGACTTGTCGACTGTCTCCACTGCGCGCCTCTCTGGCCTGCGTCCGGCGTTGGCTCGAGCGCTCCGGTGTCGGGTCAGTGTAGGTGCGGAATAGCCGAGCACGCGGGCGAATTCGGCATCACATTTGCTGGGTACGACGTGCGGGCCGCTGCCGTGGTAGACAGATTTCGGTTGTGGTGAAGAGTGAACGAGGTGGTCGGTGTCCAACGAAACCCACATATGGGGGCGACCAGACCTGTCCTACCGACCCAGCACGCTCGGGACGGGCGTGCTCGTGCTTGCGCTCGCGTGCGCATGGTTGGGCCTGTACTCGATCAGCATTCTGGGATCGTTCTGGAGGTTGCGGAATCCGGATGCGCCCGCTCCCGAGCTCACCACGGGTGATCAGGTGGCGGACCTCGTTGCGTTGACGCTTCAGTTCGCGGTGGGCGTCGTGGCGGTCCTCTCGGTGTCGCTTCTGCGCCGGCGCGTTCTGACGACGGTCCTACCCGGCCGCAGTGGTAGCGCTGCAGATGCGGCTATCGCGTGGTGCGCGGCAATTGCTGCATCCTCGGCATGTGCCCTGATGCTCGACCGGCTCGGGCTGGCACGATTCGACTTGTCGGTTCCGGCAGTGGTCGAGTCGCCCACGTTGGCGGTCGTGGCCGCCGTGTCGGCCGGATTGAGAGAAGAACCGCTCCTCGCGGCGGTACCGGTCCTACTGCTGGTCGGACGGATACCCATCGGGTGGATCATGATCCTTGCCGGCGCAATGCGCGGATCGCTGTATCTCTACTTCGGCGGCGGCGGGTTCGTGTGGGCTGCACTGTGGGGTGCAGCGGCGGTCTGGGTTTACTACAAGTACCGACGACTCTGGGTACTCGTGGTGGTGCACGGATTTGTCATGAACATCCAGGCGCTTGACCGCATCATCGACCTCGACAGCGCGGCAATGGTCCTGCAGTGGGGGAACGTGCTCGTTCTGTTCGGCGCACTCGCATTGTGGATTGTCCCGCGTGCACTCGACACCCTCCATCTGGGCGAAGAGAAGGCAGAATCTTCGCAGTCGACCCCTGTCGTAGCGGACACAGCCGCTGAATTGCCTTTCCTGCCCCCCGACGAGACGCGCCCGAATTCCGAGACCGGAAGCCTTTGAGTGCTGTTTCGTACCAGGGGTATGGTGGCCTGGATCTCCTGACCGGCGACATGTGACGTAGATAACCGGTCTTCGATTCATTGCGTTACCGACGGTTACATTAATGTTCGACCCATGATCGATTCTCCCTCGTTCGCTGTAACAGTCGTGTCCGAGTGGACTCTGCTCCCGAGCGGCACCCTGTGATCCACTCACCGTCCGCGGTGAAGCGAAGGTTGCTCGGCTTGATGCTGTTCGCGATGATCATCCTGTTCGTGGGGTGGTCGGTCACCTCGTACATGAAGACTTTCGACGAGGTCGTCGGTATAGATCTGGTGACCGATTCCGTCGGGAATGCATTGCCGTCGAACGCCGATGTGAAAGTGCGTGGTCTGATCGTGGGCGAGGTCAGATCCGCGACCTCGGTCGACGGCGTCGTCACCGCGAAACTGGCGATCGATCCGGACAAGGCAGAGCTTATTCCGTCGAACACCACCGCTCGGTTGCTGCCGAAGACTCTGTTCGGCGAACGGTATGTGGCACTGATGATTCCCGAGAACGACACCGCGTCGCCGATCACCGACGGCACCGTCCTCCGGCAGGACACCAGCGGAAGCGCGATCGAGGTCGGGCAGCTACTGGACAACCTGCTGCCGTTGCTCGAGGCGATCCCGCCGCAGGATCTGGCGAGCACCCTCGGCGCGTTGGCGCAGGGCTTGTCCGGTCGTGGACAAGAACTCGGCATGACGATCGATCGGCTGGAGAACATCTTCAAGGGTCTGAACACCGAACTGCCGAACATTCAGGAAGACCTGCGCGGTCTTGCCGACTTCTCGCAGACGTACGCAGATGCCGGTCCGCAACTGATCGACGCGCTGGACAATCTGACGGTCACGGGCAACACGTTGGTCGAGCAGCGTCCTGCGGTCGATACGTTGATCTCGTCGCTGACCGCGACGAGTGCGTCGACGGCGGACTTCCTGGAAGCCAACGCGAACAACCTGATTCGGATCTCCGCCGATTCACGAGAGGCATTGGAGCTGCTGGCTCAGTACTCGCCGGCGTTCGGATGTACGTTCAGTCAGTTCGTGCCCATCGTCGAGCGTGCGCAGGCCGTTATCGGCGTCGGCGACGAGTATTCAGGTATCAATGTGAACATGCCCATCGTCAATCCGAGGGGACGATACCTTCCCAATCAGGACGAGCCACGGCTGTTCGACGATCGTGGTCCGCGTTGCTACACGCCGGCAGATACCGCAGCGGGGGAGTTCTTCCCGCAGTATCCTGCTGGTTCTGCCAACGACGGGTCCTACCAGGTACCGTCGAGAAACCCGGGGCGGCAGGACATCCCGGAGCTTCCGGCACCGCAGTACTCGATTCTGCCCGGCGCCGACACCGGTACCGGCCAGGCTGCTCCGGCCAGCTACGAGGGTTCGGATTTCGAGCGTGACACGTTGGCCGTGATCTACGGCGAGGCGACAGGAACATCACCGGGGGACGTTCCCTCATGGGTGACATCGGCGGGGGCGCCGGCGCTGAGGGGCGCGGAGGTGTCGTTCACCGAAACCGCCACGCGGTGAGTGTGACCCGGCGGACGGGTCAGCGTCCGTCGGACACGAGAATGGTGAGCAGCAGCTCGGCGCGTACGCGGGCGTCAGTCAGGTCCACGTCGAGCAATTCTTGCACGCGAGCGATACGCCCGCGCAACGTGTGTCGGTGGATACCGAGGTGTGCAGCGGCCCCCTCCCAATGCCCGTGCGCTGCCAAGTAGCAGCGCAACGAATCCAATAGTTCGACTCCGTTTTCCCGGTCGTGGGCCGCGAGGACGTCCACCGTCGAGGTTGCAAGGGTGAGGAATGCCTCCCTGGCGGGTGCGGAGCGCAGCACTACCGAAGCGCGTGCATTGCCGAACTCGACGAGCCGTTCGGAGCGCTTCGAGCCGGCCATCCCGAGAGCCATCCGTGCCTGCATAGCCGCTTTCCGAATATCGGGAAGCGAGTGCGCCATGCTCAATCCGGCTCGGAGGGTTGGGTCGTCGGGCAGCTGTGCGTCGACCCAAGACGAGGCGTCGTCCCCGCGCAGAAGTACGGTCACCACATCTCCGTCGACATGCGCGTACAGGCCGCGTCCGGCGCGGAAGAGTAACCCGTCGAGATGGCGAATCGTGTCTTGCGTTGTGGCGGAGCGTAGTACCAGTGCTCGTACGAGGCCGTCCACTCCTGCTGCATCGTTCAACACGGTCGGCACGGGTTGCTGGTCGAAGCGGGTGTCGAACATCGAGGCGAGCGCGAGGGCGTGCAACGTCGACCGCTCGACTCTCGAGCGTGCCGGCTGTTCCAATTCCAAGGTGACGAGTGATACTGCGTGTCCTAGCAGTATTCGATTCACACTGCTGATCGGGCCGGTCGACGTCATTGCCACGTGACCGGACGACGCAGGGGACAGCCCGACCGACTGTACGGTCACACTTCGTCCGGGTTCGCTGACCGAGATGGACGCGGCGGTTCCGGATCGCCCGCGCGCGGCCACAAGTTGTCGAACCTCGTCGAGAAACGCCTGTTCGGAGGGTGGATACAGCGCGCTCGTGCGGCGACCGACATATGCGACGGTGGTCGCTGTCGAGGTCGCAAGTTCTTTGACGATGGCATCCACGCCGCCGTGCAACGCCGCCCGTGTAATTCGGTTCTGTACCTTCGCGGCCTGCAGGACCTCTTCGTATTCCTGCTCGGCGATCTTGTTCATGACCGTGCGGACGATCGCAGCGAACGGGATTTCGAAGGGGACCTCCAGAACTTCGAGGCCTACCTCGTCGGCGCGCTCGACGAGAGCATCGGGAACGACGCTGTGCGACAGTCCGATTCCGAAGCCGAGGCACGACACCCCTACGCCACGAAGGCGGTCGATGTACGAGCGGAGTTCGTCGGAGTCGTCGGACAAGCCGAGGCCCGTAGTAAGGATGAGCTCCCCTCCCGACAACCATGGGCTCGGGTCGGTGAGCTCGGTTGCGTGGACGAAAGTGACAGGAGCAGGGTGTGCGGTCCGTGCACCTCGTCGCGACAGACACAGCTCCTTCTGACTCAACAACCACGAGATTTGAACGGTCACGAGAGTCGAGACTAGTCCGATCTGCCGAAATGGTGCTGCGGACTGCCTGATCTTGTACGAAGTGTCAGGTCAGCGGGGCGACCGATCGGTCGCATACTCGATGCAATCATCTTTTCGAGAGGACGTGGGCACATGACGAGATTCGAGTATCGGCTTCCTCAGGAGCGGCGAGTCGTGACCGATTTCCCTGGACCGCGTTCCACCGCCCTCGCCGAGCGACGCAAGGCGGTTGTCGGCGCCGGTGTTGCCTCGACACTGCCGGTATACGTAGCCGACGCGGACGGGGGTGTAGTCGTCGACGTCGACGGCAACTCGCTGATCGACTTCGGTGCCGGCATCGCGGTGACAACGGTCGGCGCGTCGAACGCCGCGGTTGTTTCCGCAGTGCAAGATCAGGTCACGCACTTCACTCACACGTGCTTCATGATCGCGCCCTACGAGGGCTACATCGCGGTAGCCGAGAAGCTGGCCGAACTGACGCCGGGAGACCACGCAAAGCGGAGCGTGCTGTTCAACAGCGGCGCCGAGGCAGTCGAGAATGCCGTGAAGATCGCTCGTCACGCGACCGGTAGAGACGCCGTCGTCGTGTTCGATCATGCGTACCACGGTCGGACGAACCTGACGATGGCGCTCACTTCCAAGTCGATGCCGTACAAGCACGGTTTCGGACCGTTCGCCCCAGAGGTCTACCGAGCACCGATGTCCTATCCCTTCCGAGAGGGTCTGAACCCAGACGGATCGTCGATCACGGGTGCGCAGGCAGCCGCCCGCGCGATTTCGGTCATCGACAAGCAGGTCGGCGCTGAAAACGTAGCCGCAATCTTGATCGAACCGATCCAGGGCGAAGGCGGCTTCATCGTTCCCGCCGAGGGATTTCTGCCCGCACTCGCAGAGTGGGCCACGGCCAACGGCGTCGTGTTCATCGCAGACGAAGTCCAGGCGGGCTTCACCCGTACCGGCGCCTGGTTCGCCAGTGAACACGAAGGCGTCGTCCCCGACCTGATCACGATGGCCAAGGGCATCGCTGGAGGCATGCCGCTGGCGGCAGTGACAGGTCGAGCCGATCTCATCGACGCCGTCCACCCAGGCGGCCTCGGCGGTACCTACGGAGGTAACCCTGTGGCATGCGCAGCGGCGTTGGCGTCGATCGGTCAGATGCAGACCCTCGACCTGAACGCGCGAGCTCGCGAAATCGAACACACCGTCAGATCGCGGTTGGACGCGCTCGCCGACGAGGTCGGCATTATCGGTGAGGTCCGCGGACGGGGAGCAATGCTTGCTATCGAGATGGTGAAGCCTGATGGGCGTGAACCGAACCCCGATGCCACGAAGGCCGTTGCTGCACTCGCTCTCGAGGCAGGTGTCATCGTTCTGACGTGTGGGACGTACGGAAACGTGATCCGGCTGCTCCCGCCGCTGGTGATCCCCGACGAACTCCTGGACGAGGCACTCGACATCCTGCAAGAGTCCATCCGAACCGTAGCCAGGGAGAACTGAGATGGCACGTGCCGGGCAGTTGCTCACCTCCGTTCCCACCGACATCTGGATCGGCGGAAAGCAGACGGCTGCGTCTACCGGCGAGCGTTTCGCGGTGCTGAATCCTGCAACCGGTGAACAGCTTGCAACCGTCGCCGACGCGACGAGTTCCGACGCGATCGAGGCGCTGGACGCAGCGTCAGCAGTCCAGGCGTCGTGGGCTGCAACCCCCGCACGTGAACGCGGCGAGATCCTGCGGCGGGCTTTCGAACTGCTCCGCGCACGCTCCGAGGAATTTGCCTTGCTGATGACGCTGGAGATGGGTAAATCCATCCAGGAGAGTCGTGGCGAAGTGGTGTACGGCGCCGAATTTCTGCGCTGGTTCGGTGAAGAGGCTGTCCGAATCGGCGGCCGATTCACTGCGGCGCCCGCAGGCAACGGACGAATTCTGGTCACGAAAGTGCCTGTCGGGCCGGTCCTTGCGGTCACTCCGTGGAACTTCCCACTGGCAATGGGCACCCGCAAGATCGGACCCGCTCTTGCTGCCGGATGCACCGTTCTCGTCAAACCTGCGGAAGACACACCGCTGACGATGCTGCTTCTGGGGCAGGTATTCGTCGATGCGGGACTGCCTTCCGGTGTGTTGTCGATTCTTCCGACGTCCGACGCCGCGACTGTGAGCGATCCACTGATGCAGGACGATCGGCTGCGCAAGATCACCTTCACCGGTTCCACCCGAGTCGGCAAGATGTTGGTTCGCAGTGCCGCAGACCGGTTACTTCGCACGTCGATGGAGCTCGGCGGTAACGCTCCGTTCATCGTGTTCGACGACGCCGACATCGATGCGGCCGTCGACGGAGCGATGCTCGCCAAAATGCGGAACGGCGGTGAAGCATGTACGGCAGCAAACAGGTTGTATGTGCACAACCACGTGCGTGAAGAGTTCACCAGCAAGTTGACGTCCCGAATCGAGGCCCTGTCGGTAGGACCTGGTGACGTGGACGGCACCGACATCGGTCCGCTGATCAACGCGAAACAGTTGGCCACGGTCAGCGCCCTCGTCGACGACGCTGTGACCAAGGGCGCTCGCGTACGAACCGGGGGACACGCACCGGCGGGGAAGGGGTTCTTCTACGCCCCGACCGTACTGGACGAGGTTCCGCCACATGCCAATCTGGTCCGAGACGAGATTTTCGGACCAGTGGCAGCGATCATCGGCTTCGACACGGAAGATGAGGCCGTCTCAGCTGCGAACGACACGGTGTACGGGTTGGTCAGCTACTTCTACACCCGTGATCTGGACCGTGCGATGAGGGTGTCGGCCGCACTCGATTCGGGCATGGTGGGAGTCAACAGAGGAGCCATTTCCGACGCCGCGGCCCCCTTCGGTGGCGTCAAGGAATCCGGCTTCGGGCGAGAGGGTGGGTCCGAAGGCATCGAAGAGTATCTCGAAACGAAATATGTAGCGCTACAGTAAATTTCGTTTGGCTCGGGTCTTGGTGTGGTGCTCAACGAGGTAGGAACGGATCTTCACTGACTCGGCTCAGCCCATGATGATCACGATGAAGGAACCACTCGGTCGCGAGGATTTCCCGACGGTCCTCCTCGGACATTTTCGCGATTCGAGTTGCTCCGCCACCGCGCGCGATCTCCGACTCGTGCTGGGCGAACGCCGACCACTTCTGGTCGTACCACCGTCCGACGTCGATCGCTAGATCCACGTCCTCGTCCGGAACTCCGGGGACCCCGGGCCCGGGCGGGGGTGCCGAATAGCCGAACAGAGTCTCCCATTTGGCCTCGATCGTGCTGCGAGGAATAGTCGCTTGGCACAGATGGCTCGGCTGCCACGGCTCGCCCGCCTCGGGAAAGAGCTGCGCGAACGGCGACGCTTCGAAAGCGGCGAGGGTGACGCGATGTGCGTGGATGTGGTCGGGGTGACCGTAAGCCCCGAACGCATCGTAGGTGACGACGACGTCGGGTCGAAATTCACGGATGTGTGCGACCACTTTGCCGACTGCTTCGTCGAACGGCGACATGCCGAACAGAACTCCGCCGTCGAATGCATTGTCGGTGTACCCGAGCAGGCGTGGCTTTCCAGCACCCAGCACAGACAGGGACCGCCGGAGTTCCTCGACGCGGATATCGCCCTCGCGCCACGTGCAGGTGATGACAGCTGTCCGAGCGCCAGCCTCGGCGCTCCGCGCAAGAATCCCGCCGGTGAACAGTGCCTCGTCGTCCGGGTGAGCATGGACACACAGGACACTGGGGATTGTCGTCATGGTCGCCGGCCTTCGCGCAGCGTGCGCTGTGCAAGGTCGCGGAGTGCGCCCGTGATCGATGAATCGCCGAGCTGACACGTCGTGTCGTCGACCGAGACGGTCCAGACGAACGCGTCGCGTTCACGAGTCGGTGACGACTGCGCAGTCGACTGCGACAGCAGGAGAGGTCTGGCCTGTTCGACGAGCTGACGCCACTCGCGGACCGACGCCTCGTCAGCGATCGCGTCGGTATCGATCTGAGCCCTCTTCGTCAGCCCCGCAACACCGCCCACTCGAATCACCTCGATGAACATCGCCGCGTCCTTAGTGTTCCTGGGCTGTATGACTTGGTTCATACCCGCCGAGTAGTCGAATCCGAAGCCTCATGGTCGTCTACCGCTACACCCACCGTAGACCAGCCCATAGACACCGCGCGTCGAACGTCGGACTCGTAGCCGAAGCGATTCGCTGCGGCCGCGACGGTCGCCGCCGCGAAACCGTCGAAGTCGATCGTCGGTGAGAGTGCGGAATCGGTTGCCACGTCGAACCACACCTGTCCAGCTCTGTCCCAGGCAGGTCCACCGAGCTCGATCGCGGCCGAAGCGAACGCGCGGTTGGGGATTCCCGAATTGATATGCACTCCGCCGTTGTCGGATCTGGTTTCGACGTAGGCGTCCATATCGGCTGGTTGCGGATCCCGTCCCAGCACGTCGTCGTCGTATGCGGACCCTGGTTCGATCATCGACCGGAGCGCGCGGCCCTGCACTGCTGGGAGAAACAGACCTTGACCGACCAGCCATGATGCGTCGTCGGCATTCTGCCCGAGCGCGAATTGTTCGACGAGAACCCCGAACACATCCGACAGTGATTCGTTGAGTGCCCCCGACTGGCCCGAGTACTCGAGCCCGGACGCATATTGGGTGAATCCGTGCGCCAACTCGTGAGCAATGACGCTGAGGGACGCGGTGAATCGTCCGAACACCTCTCCGTCTCCGTCGCCGAACACCATGCGCTCGCCGTCCCAGAACGCGTTGTCGTAGTCACGGTCGTAGTGCACGGTTGCGTCGAGCGGCAGGCCACCGCCGTCGAGACTGTTGCGCCCGTATACGTCCCGGAAAAATTCGAAGGTGACACCGAGTCCCTCATAGGCCTCGTCGACAGAGACATCACCTGAAGAGGGCCTTCCCTCGGCACGGACCAGTCGTCCCGGCAGCACTCGATCGTTCTCGGCGTCGTGGATCGATCGCTGTGGTCCGCCAGTTGCCGCCCGGCCGGCAATTGCGGTCGGCTTGGGTGCGTCGATACGGCCGCGCACGAGTTCACGGTCGATGGCGAGCGTGCGCGCAGCACTCGACGACGCGTGGTCGACAGCAACGCCCTGCCCAGAACTAGGAGCCGCATGCTGGGCGATGCGCTCGAGCAGGAACGGGGGCACCACCGAACGAGACACGAACTGGCTGGACTTTGCTGGCGAGCTTGAACGACTGGGCATCCGAGCACCTTCCGGTCGACGTCGCTAGGAGAGTAGACGACGGTGCCGACAGTTCGGGTTTGCGCCGCTACCAGACCGAATGTCTCATTCGGTCACTTGGGTTGCCGAGCGCGCAGGTTGCAGCCGGGGCGCGGGTTGCAACGCGCGCATTCGCTGGAAGGTGCGCGTAGCGGGCGGGACTGCAGCGAATGTCTCATTCGGTCACTTCGCGATCGAACAGCGGGATCGATGCATACGCGCACAACCCCGAATTGTTCAGTGCTGCAATAAGTGCGGCGGTCGGGCATGCGGTGGATGTGGTTGTACTACCGTAGGACTCCCCGCCCTGATCGACATCCTGTACGACGATCGGCCGACCGGAGTCGACCACGGCTCGGCACGCAGATTCGGACAGCGGGACGACGTGCATTCCAGCAACGTCCACCCCGTACGAAACTAAGGTGTATTGGTTTCTATCGTCGAGAATGTTGACCAGCGCAACGGGAAAGTCGAGTGCACGCGCGGTGACTGCGGCAGCATTTTCGAGTGCGGGCGAGACTGCCGAGTAGTCCAAATACTTTCGAGCAGACTCGCTCTGCCTCTCGTCTCGAGATCGGAACACAGCGCCTCCATCACCATCCGGCGCATTCGGAGCACCTCGAAAATTCCAACCCATCCGAGTATCTCAGAGACGTCCGCCGAAGGTCGTCCTTCGGTGAGGGCGCGGCTGTCCGCGCGAACATGCCAGCTGCCGGCTCTCCGATTCCGTGATGCAACCCGCGGCCGATAGTAGGGTGAGGAGTCGACGCGACGGCGCGAGGTCAGGAGAGTCGATGCCAGATTTCAACGAGCAGGTCATCGCAGAATTTCGGGCAAATCACGGGAAGGTCGGTGGACCCTTCGAGGGAGCGCCGTTGCTGTTGTTGCACACCACCGGCGCCAAGTCAGGCGCGCGGCGTACCAGTCCGCTGATGTACCTCCCAGACGACGACCGCTACGTCATCTTCGCGTCCAAGGCGGGAGCGGACACGAACCCCGCGTGGTACCACAATCTCAGGGCAGATCCGCGAGCCACCATCGAAGTCGGCGACGACACCATCGACGTCGTCGCGGAGGAAGTCACGGGAGATGCCCGCGACGTGTTGTATGCGAAACAGGCGGATCTGTACTCCGGATTCGCCGACTACGAGAAGAAGACGACAAGGGTCATACCGGTCGTCGTACTGTCCGCCGCGTCGTAGATCGATCGCCCCCCTTACGCTCGTCCGTATGACTGGTGATCGGGACAGCCGACTCGAACGTGCCGAGATCAGTGCGGCCTTCACCGACTTCGTCCCGCACTGTGACGAGGTTGGAGAGACCCGTGCCGCTGCGGTGGCAGTGGCGATCGGCGGCTCGGACTACGACCGCCGAATGCTGCTGACGAAGCGTCTGTCTCGCATGCGCGCACACCCGGGCCAGTTCGCACTTCCCGGCGGTCGCGTCGATCCGGGAGAGACCGTCGAGCATGCCTGTCTGCGCGAGCTCGAGGAAGAACTCGGTCTCGTCGCATCGGAGTCCGACATTCTCGGACGACTCGACGACTACCGGACTCGATCCGGCTACACCATCACTCCGTTCGTCGTGTGGGTAGGAGACACTCTGGACACGATGGTCCCGAATGCCGGTGAGGTGGACGTCGTCTATGAGGTCGACGTCGCAGAGCTCGACGTCGACGCGAGGTTCGTCTCGATCGTCCAGTCGGACCGGCCGGTCGTGCAGTGGCCCTTCCGTGATTCGCTCGTCCACGCTCCGACGGGTGCGATCGTGCACCAGTTCCGCGAAGTCGTCCTGCATCGGCGCCATACACGTGTGGCAGACTTCGAACAGCCGGTGTTCGCATGGAGATGACCACGTGGAGATGATCACGCGACGGCGCCGCAACGACACCGCAGCTCGGCCGGCGACGCTGCTCAGTACAGGATCGAGGCGGACGCTGTGAGCTCACCCGCCGCCGACGGCACCAGCCCGCCGATCGGCGACCGCGTTCTCAGCGACCGGGTTCTTACCATCCCGAACGTGCTCAGCGCCGTTCGATTGCTCCTGATCCCACTTTTTCTCTATCTGCTTCTCGGTCCTCGGGCCGACGGATTGGCACTGGCGGTACTTCTCGCGAGCGGGGCGACCGACTGGCTCGACGGAAAGCTTGCTCGCGTTCTCGACCAGTCGTCTCGACTCGGCGCCGTGCTCGATCCACTGGTGGACCGGCTGTCCGTTGTGTCCACGCTCGCAGCGTTCGTGATCAGAGGCATCATTCCCTGGTGGGTCGCACTCATCCTCGTCGGGCGTGACCTCGTGCTGGCTGCAACGATGCTGATCTATCGGCGCCGTGGTTTGCCACCGCCCGAGGTCATCTATCTGGGTAAAGCCGCGACGTTCGTCATCATGGTCGCGCTTCCGGTACTTCTGGCATCGACAGGTGAGTCCGCCGTAGCCGACGTGTTCTCGCCGATCGGTTATGCGCTGTTGGTGTGGGGCACGGTTCTGTACGTGTGGACCGGCGTTCTGTATTCCTACAAGGCACTGCTCGTCGCGCGCAGCGTCCCACCGCGACACACCGAAGTACCACGCGATGGCTGATCCGGTCGCACGAAACCCCGTTCCGTCCCTGCTTCGTTCGCTGGTGACCGACCACCTCGATCCCGGCTACGCAGAGGCGTCGGCGACACGCTCGAAGCCCCAGGGCCGTTTCGATGCGGTGGTCCTGATTCTCGGCGTCGTACTGGTCGGTTGCGTCTTCGGTGTCGCGTTGGCTCAGGCTGCGGGCTTGTCGAATCAGAGTGGCAGCGACACCTTGATCCGAGTCCGTGATGCCGACAGCAGGGCTGCGTCGTTGGAAGCCGATCGAAACTCGCTTCTGGAGGAAGTGCAGGCTGCTCGTGCTGCAGCGCTGCAAGACGATTCCGGTGGCGTTTCGGTGTTGTCCTCGCTCGAGCAACTCGAAGCTGCGGCAGGCGCCGAGCGCGGAGCGGGTCCCGGTATCGTGGTGACGGTCTCCGAACCGCCGACGCCGTCCGATCTGTCCGACGTGTCGAAGAACGCGCGTAGATCGTCCGAAGCGGCGGTTCTGGACCGCGACCTGCAGGCCGTCGTCAATTCGTTGTGGGTCTGCGGAGCAGAAGCTGTGTCGGTCAACGATATTCGGATCGGGCCAGGGGTCACGATTCGACAGGCCGGCGGAGCGATGTTGGTCGACAACCGGCCGGTCTTCTCGCCCTACACGATCTCGGCTATCGGTCCGCTGAACCGGATGCAGGCCCAGTTCTCCGTCAGCGATGCCTATCTGAGGATGTCAGGGCTGGAGCAGTTGTACGACATAGGCTTCGACGTGGCTGCCGCGGAAGCTCTCGAGGTGCCGGCGTCGTCGGTGCGTACAGTTCGATCAGCGACGCAGATAGGTGAACCGTGACAGAGAATCAACACGAAGTGCGGCCCGAGGACCACCCATCCGCGACATCGCCCTCTCGTCGCGGACGGGGTCTCGTACTTCTTGCGGTCATCGCGCTGGGTGTGGGAATTGCACTGGGTACCGTGTCCGGTCCTCAGGTGCCGGTCGGCGTCGCGCCCTACCTTCCCATCGCCGTCGTCGCGGCGCTCGACGCCGTCTTCGGCGGCGCACGCGCGTATCTCGACGGGATCTTCGACGCGAAGGTCTTCGTGGTTTCCTTCGTGTTCAATGTTCTCGTCGCGGCACTCATCGTGTGGCTCGGCGACCAACTCGGTGTAGGGACGCAGCTCTCGACGGCAATCGTGGTGGTGCTCGGAATTCGAATCTTCGGCAATGCGGCCGCACTGCGGCGACGTCTGCTCGGTGCGTGAATCGAGATGACGACCGAAGGCAAGCATCACATTCGTGGCCGTAGTCGATCGAAATCGACCATCTTCGGAGCCCTCACAATTCTCCTGATGGTGGTGTTGGGCTTCGTGCTCGTCGTACAGGTACGGGAGAACACGAGCGGCGACACACTCGACACGGCGAGACCGGCTGATCTGCTCGTCGTTCTGGACAACGTTGGGCGTCGTGAGGCTGCGCTGCGTGCCGAGATCTCGGAACTGGAGGACACCCTGGCGGCGCTCGAACAATCCGACGGCGGTTCTGGTGCTGCTTTGACGGAAGCACGTGAGCGACTCGAGTCACTCGCCATTCAGGTCGGTACCGTACCGGCGACAGGGCCGGGAGTGATCGTCACGGTGACGGACCCCCGCGCTGGTGTCGGATCGGAGGTCCTGCTCGATGCCCTGCAAGAACTGAGGGCTGCCGGCGCTGAGGCAATCGAGATAGCGGGTGTCGGTGCAGATCCGGTTCGAATCGGTGTGGAGTCGTGGATTGCAGGCAAAGCCGGGTCGGTGATCATCGACGGGCGCGAGATGACGGAGCCGTTCGTGTACACCGCCATCGGCGACCCGGCTACTCTGGCAGCTGCGCTCGATATCCCAGGCGGCGTGGTCGACACGGTCTCGCGGTTCGGCGGCCGGTGCGAGGTGTCACAATCACCGCAGGTCGAAGTGTCCGCCTTGCGAGAAGCACGCTCGCGTCAATACTCTCAGCCCGGAAACTAGCTCTGCCTCGAACGGACGAGCTGCCACTTGTGAAAGGACAGCCGAATTGAGCGACACCGAGCCATCGGGCGACTTGCTGTACACGCCTGAGCACGAATGGGTACAGCGACTCGGACCAACAACGGTCCGCATCGGCATCACCGACTACGCACAGGAGCAGCTCGGTGACGTCGTGTTCGTCCAGCTGCCCGCAGTGGGTGACGAAGTGAGCGCCGGCGCTTCGCTGGGAGAAGTCGAATCGACAAAGAGTGTGTCCGACGTGTTTTCACCGTTGACAGCGAAAGTGATTGCCGTCAATGCAGATCTGGACACCGCGCCGGAGAAAGTGAACTCGGGACCGTACACGGACGGATGGCTGGTTGAGCTGGAGGTCGCGTCGGGGGAGTCCCTGGACGCGTCGATGGCACAGATGCTCGACGCCGACGGATATGCTGGAATTACGGCCGCGTAACTTCACTGACGGGCCGGGGGAAGCGTCTACACGTGGGTCCGTGCGCAAGGTACGGTCAATGATGCGACAGTCGCCGAGGCCGAACAGGTCGGCGACGTGGCGCAGGTCCGGAACAACTGAAGAACGTGCAAGTTAGCTACTGCGTAACTCGGGTGGTACCAAGCCCGGGCGATCGGACTGAGAAGGAGAAACGGTGAGCGAGAACGACAACGACGGCATCTACGGAGAGTCGCCGGCGGAGACCACTTCGGTGTTCCGTGCGGACTTCCTCCAGGAGCTGGACAACTCGGCAACGAGTCAGTCCACCGAGGCTCCGGTGTCGGGCGTGGAAGGCTTGCCGGTCGGGTCGGCACTTCTCGTGGTGAAGCGAGGACCGAACGCCGGATCCCGGTTCCTTCTCGACCAGCCGACCACTTCTGCTGGGCGTCATCCCGACAGTGACATCTTCCTCGACGACGTGACCGTGAGCCGTCGGCATGCAGAGTTCCGCCAGGACGAGGACGAGTTCCAGGTCGTCGACGTCGGCAGCCTCAACGGCACGTATGTCAACCGCGAGCCTGTCGATTCGGCAGTCCTCGCCAACGGCGACGAGGTGCAGATCGGCAAGTTCCGCCTCGTGTTCCTCACCGGCCCACGCGGTGGAGCCGGCTCGCAGGTCGGCGAATCGTCTGCAGGTGCAGGAAGCCAGTGACCGCCGTCGGGCAGCAGTCTCCCGGGGGGATGTCGATAGGCTCCGTCCTGGATCGGCTCAGACCCGACTTTCCTGATGTAACCATCTCGAAAATCAGATTTCTCGAAGCCGAGGGATTGATCTCGCCCGAGAGAACGCCGTCGGGGTACCGACGCTTTTCGGTCTCGGATTGCGAGCGTTTGCGGTTTGTCCTCACAGCGCAGCGAGATCAATACCTTCCGCTGAAGGTGATCAAAGAACAGCTGGAGGCCATCGACAGCGGAGTGGCGCGCGTCGAAAGCGCCGATCCGTCACCGCGCAGGCCTCGGACGCTGTCGGTGGCGCCAGGCGAAGTCTCCCCCGAGGAGTTCCTGGCCGACCGTGAAGTTCGGATCAGTAAGTCCGACCTCATGGAGCGCGCAGGTATCGACGACACCTTCATGACCGAACTTCTTCGCGCCGGATTGATCGTCCCGGGCCAAGCTGGCTTCTACGACGAAGGATCAGTCGTACTGGCGCGGACCGCGTATGCGATGTCCCAATTCGGACTCGAGGTACGGCATCTTCGGGCGTTCAAGCTCGCCGCGGACCGCGAGGCCGGGTTGGTCGCGCAGATCGCGGGTCCGGTTGCAAAAGGCCGCGACGCCGGCGCTCGCGACCGAGCCGAGGAGATGATCCGCGAACTCGCGGCGCTGTCTCTCACCTTGCACACCTGTCTCGTCAAAGCTGCAGTCCGTGGCGCGCTGGACCGGTGACTCCACCGCCCGAAAATCGGTGACTCCGTGTGGTCGCCGATTCCAATAGAATCGGCTGCAGTCGAGTCGTTTCGGACCTGTGGCCCGATCTTCAACGCATGTGGGAGGCAGTCACCGTGAGTGAAATGCGCGTAGTCGGCATTCGTGTCGAGCAGCCACAGAACCAACCAGTGCTGCTTCTTCGCGAGTCGGACGGTGAGCGTTACCTGCCGATCTGGATCGGCCAGACGGAGGCGGCGGCCATCGCCCTGGAACAGCAGGGCGTCCAACCGGCGCGACCTCTGACGCACGATCTGATCAAAGAACTGATCAGCGCGCTCGGCCATCGCCTCAAAGAGGTTCGGATCGTCGATCTGCAAGAGGGCACTTTCTACGCGGACTTGGTGTTCGACAAGGACATCAGAGTCTCCGCGCGTCCGTCGGATTCGATAGCCATCGCGTTGCGAGCGGGTGTGCCGATCATCGCGGAGGAGCCGGTCTTGGCCGAGGCGGGGCTTCTGATGCCGGACGAGCGAGAGGACGAGGTCGAGAAGTTCAAGGAGTTCCTCGAGTCGGTGTCTCCGGACGATTTCAAGGCCACCGACGGCTGAACGCCTCTACTTGGTAACGGAAGAGTCTCAACCTCAACTTTAGGTTCAGGTTTACGGCGCGTTGCGTTGATTTCGAATCGAACGACCCATAGCGTTCCGGTTGTGAAGCACGCCTTCGGTGATCGTATGTCGCCGATCCGCGGGTGGGCGTAGTCTTTGCCTGGTACGCGGAGTGGAACTTCACGCGGCAGTACGTCGGGATCCGTCTCGACGGGACCGAGGTCACTCGTTCCGAACGCAGTGTCGAGACATCCGAAGAGGGAGCAGTCAGTGGGAGATCAGCCGCAGGAGCGCCACCAGAGTTCAGCGACAGCTGCACCGGAGGCGAGTCTCACGGTGGGGGATGAGACTCCGTCCGATGAGGCCGCGGTCAGCGCCTCGGATTCGAGCGCTGTTGCGACTCCGGTCGGAGACTTCCAGCCGGGGTTGTTCCCAGACGACTCCATTCCGGACGAGCTGGTCGGCTACCGCGTTCCCAGTGCGTGCCAGATCGCAGGTATCACCTATCGCCAGTTGGACTACTGGGCTCGCACCGGTCTGGTGGTCCCGTCCATTCGCGGGGCAGCAGGATCGGGTAGTCAGCGCCTGTACTCCTTCAAAGACATGCTCGTACTGAAAATTGTCAAGCGATTGCTCGACACCGGTATCTCTCTGCAGAACATTCGCGTCGCGGTCGACCATCTTCGTCAACGAGGTGTGGGCGATCTGGCCAACATCACATTGTTCTCGGACGGTACGACGGTGTACGAGTGCACGTCGGCCGAAGAGGTCGTGGATCTGTTGCAGGGTGGGCAGGGTGTGTTCGGCATCGCGGTCAACGGCGCGATGCGCGAGCTCACAGGACTCATTGCCGACTTCCCCGCGGAGCGCGCCGATGGTGGGGAAGCAGAAGCGAGCCCCGAGGACGAGTTGGCTTCGCGGCGCAAGACTCGCGCCAGCCGCAAGACCGGCTAAGATTCGAGTCAGTCGCGCTTGCGCGGGAGAGTTCCGGGACCGCCAGTTCCGGACGCCGAAGGAGCAATACCTCCCCGTCAATCTCTCAGGCACACGGACCGTGTGAGCTTCGACGACTCTGGAAAGTGATGGGATCACCCATCCGCCCAAGGGGAAAGCTCGTGCGGCCGCTTCGGTCGTAGGACGTGAATCTCTCAGGCGCTCGTTTCGGTGAGCATGCGACAGAGGGGGAGGGCGGCCGCACATACGCGCGGTCGTACCACCGCCGTCAGCATGAAGCCACTGGAGTGCCCGTGACCGAGCAGACCTCTCGCCCGTCCTTTTCCGATCGCCATATCGGCCCCGATCGCCAGGAATTGGTGCGGATCCTCGATACCGTCGGAGTAGCTTCCCTCGAGGAATTGGCTACGCGTGCTGTACCCGCGTCGATTCTCGACACCTCCGACGACGGCATCTCCGATGGGCTCGACGTCCTCCCACAACCGATCGGTGAACACGACGCACTCGCCGAACTGGCCGATCTCGCATCACAGAACACCGTCGCGACGTCGATGATCGGTCTCGGTTACTACGACACCCTGACTCCGCCGGTCCTCACCAGGGGAATACTCGAGAATCCCGCGTGGTACACCGCGTACACGCCCTACCAGCCGGAGATCAGCCAGGGCCGTCTCGAGGCGTTGCTGAACTTTCAGACGATGGTGTCCGATCTCACCGCCATGGACGTCGCAAACGCCTCGATGCTCGACGAGGCGTCTGCGGCAGCCGAAGCGATGACGCTCCTACGTCGCGCCAACCGCAGCTCTACCTCGCCCAGGTTCGTCGTGGACACCGACGTCTTTCCACAGACATTCGCAGTCCTCGAGACCCGGGCGGAGCCGCTGGGGATCGAGTTGGTCCGACACGATGTGGCCCAGGGTATGCCTGACGGTGACTTCTTCGGTGTCCTGGCTCAATTCCCTGGCTCTTCGGGAATCCTGGTCGACCACCGCCGCATGATCGAACAAGCGCATGAGCGTGGGGCGCTCGCTGCCGTCGGGGCCGATCTGCTGGCGTTGACGATCACGACGCCACCGGGTGAACTCGGCGCAGACGTCTGCTTCGGCACCACTCAGCGGTTCGGCGTACCCATGGGGTACGGCGGCCCACACGCCGGCTATCTGGCAGTTCGGTCGGCACATGCACGCCAACTCCCGGGGCGCTTGGTCGGAGTGTCGGTGGACGCCGACGGCGACCTTGCCTATCGATTGGCGCTGCAGACCAGAGAACAGCACATCCGACGGGAGAAGGCCACCTCCAACATCTGCACGGCTCAGGTGCTTTTGGCGATCGTTGCTGCGATGTATGCGAGTTACCACGGAAGCTCCGGTTTACGTGCAATTGCCCAACAGGTCAACGGGCATGCGCGATCCCTCGCGCGTGGTCTACGGGAAGCAGGTGTCGAGCTGGCCGGTGAGGCCTTCTTCGACACCATCACCGCCGTCGTTCCCGGACGTGCACGGACCGTGGTCGACGCCGCGAAGCAGACAGGGATCAACCTACGACTCGTCGACGACGACAGGGTCGGCGTCGCATGCGACGAAGCCACGACACCGGCGCACATCGAGGCAGTGCTGGCCGCATTCGGTGCGAAGCACTCCACCGTGGACCGGGCGTCCTCGATTCCCGACGCCCTGGTCCGCACGTCGGAGTTTCTCACTCATCCGGCCTTTACCCGCCACCGCACGGAAACGTCGATGCTGAGGTACCTCAGAACACTGTCGGACAAGGATATTGCGCTCGATCGCAGCATGATCCCACTCGGTTCGTGCACGATGAAGCTCAACGCCACAGCCGAAATGGAATCGATCACGTGGCCCGGCTTTGCGCGATTGCACCCGTTCGCTCCCGACAGTGACACAGTCGGTATCCGTTCGCTCATAGCCGACGTCGAGAAGTGGCTCGTCGACATCACGGGTTACGACGCCGTCAGCCTGCAACCGAATGCGGGCAGCCAGGGCGAATACGCCGGACTTCTCGCGATCCGTAGCTATCACCGGGATCGAGGAGAGTCTCATCGCGAGATCTGCCTGATCCCGTCGAGCGCGCACGGAACCAACGCGGCCTCGGCGGTGATGGCGGGCATGAAAGTCGTCGTGGTGAGCTGCCGGGCGAACGGCGATGTGGACGTCGACGATCTCCGCGCCAAGATCGAGCAGCACAGGACGACGCTCGCCGCGATCATGATCACCTACCCGTCCACCCACGGGGTGTACGAGCACGAAATCGACGACATCTGCGCTGCGGTCCACGACGCCGGTGGCCAGGTCTACATCGACGGAGCAAACCTCAATGCCCTTGTCGGTCTTGCGCGGCCGGGTCGTTTCGGCGGCGACGTCAGCCATCTGAACCTGCACAAGACGTTCTGCATCCCGCACGGTGGTGGTGGACCTGGCGTCGGTCCGGTCGGCGTCCGGTCGCACCTCGCGCCGTATCTACCCGGCCACCCACTGCGACCGGACCTCGGTGGCGGCGCCCCGGTGGCGGCAGCGCCGTTCGGGAGCGCGTCGATCCTGTCGATCACCTGGGCGTACGTGCGGATGATGGGCGCTGAAGGACTTCGGCGCGCTACGCTCACGGCAATTGCGTCGGCCAACTACATCGCCCGCAGGCTCGACGAGCACTTCCCGGTCCTGTACACCGGAGACAACGGAATGGTTGCACACGAGTGCATTCTCGATCTCCGTGGGCTGACCAAAGCGACCGGCGTTACCGTCGACGATGTCGCAAAACGTTTGGCCGACTACGGCTTTCATGCTCCTACCATGAGCTTCCCGGTCGCTGGAACACTGATGGTCGAGCCCACCGAGAGCGAAGACCTCGACGAGATCGACGCGTTCTGCGACGCCATGATCGCCATCCGTGCGGAGATCGATCGAGTGGGCACGGGGGAGTGGCCTGCAACGGACAATCCACTGCGTGGAGCACCGCACACAGCTCGGTGCCTCGTCGGCGAGTGGAGTCATCCCTACTCGCGCGAAGAGGCTGTGTATCCGGAGGCTGTGAGCGGCCGCGCCAAGGTGTGGCCCGCGGTCAGGAGAATCGACGGCGCGCACGGAGATCGAAACCTCGTGTGCTCGTGCCCGCCCATCGAGTCGTTCGCCTGACCCGAAGGGCGTTCATCGCTCGAACTAGCTCGAAACGAGTTGCAGCATCGCAATTTCCGGCGGTGCTGCAACTCGCACCGGTGGTCCCCACGCACCCGCACCCCTGGTTGTGTAGAGCGCTGTCTCACCGACGGTGTCGAGGCCTTCGATGCTGGGCTGTTGGAGAGGGACGAGGTACCGCAGCGGCCACATCTGACCGGCATGGGTGTGACCCGACATCTGGAAGTCGACACCCAAATCGGAGGCTTCGAACGCCTGCAACGGTTGATGCGCCAGCAGCATGACGAATCTGTCGGGGTCGCGGCCGTCCAGTGCCGCCGCCAGATTCGGCTCGTAGGGTGCCGGAGCCGTTGCGTCGTTGATTCCTGCGATATCGATGGTCGCACCCGAGATGGTGACGGGCTGAAGTTCGTTCCGCAACACCGTCACGCCGAGAGTCTGAATGAGGTCGAGCCATTCGCCGCCGTCTCCGGCATAGAATTCGTGATTGCCACTGACCGCGAATACACCGAGTGGAGCGGACAGTTCCGCGAGCGGCGCCAGATCGGATCCTACGAGTTCGACGGTGCCGTCGATCAGGTCGCCGTCCAGGACAACGATGTCCGGGGACTGCGCATTGACCTCGTCGACCACTTTCTGGACGAAGCCTGCTCCTCGTGCAGGGCCGACGTGCAGATCGGACACCAACGCGACTCGGGTGCCGTCGAATTCGGTAGGTAGCCGGTCCAGTGCCACGGTGGTATCGGTGACTTTCGGATGTGCCGCCTCGATCAATCCGTACGCGACCGCTGCAACCGACGCTGTTGCGACCACGGCAGAACCGATTCGGGTCACGCGTAGTCGCACTGCGACCGACTCTCGACGACGCGCCGCCATCACTAGCCGGATGCCGAATGTGACGATCCCTACCGCCAAGGTGCCCAATACCAGGTACAGGACCACTGCGAGCCAGCTGAGCCCTACGAACGCTGGTAGTCGCGACCACTTCGGGTCGAACAGTTCACCCGATCCGGTGCCGATGAGCGCCAGGATCCACGTCACGACGAGCACGGCATCGGCTGCGATGGAGTACGGGCGGGGCAACCGCGTTGCCCGCACGTACCTGAGATGGAGCAACAGTGCGACGAGAGCGAGGAAGGTGCCGAACGCCAGAAGTCGTATCATATTTCAGTGCAGCAGCTTTCGAAGAAGGTCGGGTAGCTCGGCGCCAGCGGAGGAACCGACGGTGGTGAACGATCCACCGGTGATGTCGGACATGGACTGCAACGTCGATCCGTCGGAATCGGTTCCGATGGACACGACGTCGATTGTGATGGGGCGAGTCGGATCCACCATCTCGGACAGTGTCGACAGGAATCGACTGGACGTGATCGTCGTGTCGTCGTTCGGTCCGTCCGTCACCAACAGCACGCTGTTCGGCTTGCCGGGCGAGTACGTCTCCTGTGCGTCCAGGAATGAGGCGATCACCGCTTCGTATGTCGATGTGGCAGTGGCAGGTCGGACTGCCCCCGCGGCAGCGATCAATTGCTCTCGGCGAGTGCTCGAGTCGAACGGCTCGTCGATCGGGCCGGTAGGCACAAGGGTTCGGAAGGCTCGGGTGCCGTCGAGATCCTTGCTGAACACCCAGAGACCCAGTTCGGAGGAGTCGATGGCCGATCCGAACTGCTGATCGAGCGCAGCGACCGTATTGCCCAATCTGGTGTTGGACCCCTCGGTTGTGTCCATCGAGCCGGATATGTCCAACAATGTCGTGACACGACGCGTTGTTGCAGGATCGAGAACGGCGTCGACGAGCGCGCTCTGGGTAGCAATACCGACGGCGGGCGCTCCCGCGGGTGGATCGCCGACATCGAAGCCGGAATCGACGAACATCTGAGCGTTGGCGGGCTGTCGGAGAAAGTCCACGAACTGCGCCGCCGCGCGTCGGCTGGTCTCGTCCGTCCATTCCCTGGCGAGTATCGCCGCCGGATGGTCCGCGATCGGGGTCGTTCCGCTCGGCGCGTACGCGGTCAGACCGGACTGAGCCGAGGCGTCGAGCTGCTGCTCGGTCACCGGCACAGCGTGCACATCCGACGTGGGCGTCGAATCACGGCTCAGCAGTCCGAGTGCGCTGTCGGTCGATTCGGTTGTGGTGGAGGGAGTTCCGCGATCGGTCGTTGCCAACGCGGACAGTGCGGTGGCCGTGGAACTGCGTCGCACAAGCTCGGACGCCGGCACTGGAGTCGAACTGTCGTATGTCGTTGCCGCCACCGCGCTGAGTGCCGCAGCCGACGACTCGGAGTCGGGACCGACGGGAAGACGGAGGCGAAGTCCGCCCCAGCCGGGGAGACCGAGAGTGTCCATACCGTCGGGCGCCGACTGCAGGCGAGGAAGGTCTGCCCAACCGATATCGGCCGCATCCAGAGCTTCCGCGACAATGTCGGGCACGGCAAGGACGACCGACGTGCTCGCGACCGAACGGGGAGTCCCGTCGACCGTTCCAACGGGTAGATCCACGAGCGCATCCGAGGAGCGGGGAATCCAGAGCGCGGGGAGCGGACCGAGCATCGAGTCGTCCCAGCTTGCTACGTCGGCGGCGAGTGCGTTGGCCACCTGAGTCGACTCGTGAGTGGTGACCTCGAGCGAGATGCAGTGATCTCGCACCACCGGGGCGGTAGCTGTGAAGTCGGCAGCCAACCGGGTTATCTGAGAGGAGATGTCAGGGTCGACCGTCACCGGGATGACGGCCGTCCCCTCGACACACGTATCGGCGGCCTCCACCCCCTGGTCCGCGATTCGCTCACGTAGCTGAAACCACCCGAGTACGGCGAGCACCATCACTACGACGGTGCCCACCGCAATCACCGGGCCCTTGCTGATACCTCTGGCTCCCCCTGAGGTCCGATGTTCACCCACGAGAGAAGGTTACAAGGCTCGCTCAGTTCGCAGCTGCCTTGTACTCCCGGCGGCGGCGGTGCAGGATCGGCTCGGTGTAGCCGTTCGGCTGGCTCGTGCCCTGGAAAATGAGGTCACTGGCAGCTTGGAACGCGATGTTGGTATCGAAGTCGGGCGCCAGGTTCTTGTACGTCGGATCGGATGCGTTCTGCCGGTCCACCACAGGAGCCATCCGCTTCAGCGACTCGCGCACCTCGTCCTCGGTCACGATGCCGTGACGAATCCAGTTCGCCAGGAACTGGCTCGAAATACGCAGAGTCGCACGGTCCTCCATCAACGCGATGTCGTTGATATCGGGAACCTTCGAGCACCCGACTCCGTGGTCGATCCAGCGGACGACGTACCCCAGGATCGACTGTGAATTGTTGTCGAGTTCTTTGCGCTTCTGCTCTTCGGACCAGTCCGTGGACGGGGCGAGGGGGATCTCGAGGATCTCGTCGACGGTCGCGCGCTTGGCTCGAGCGATCTCCTCCTGGCGGGCGAAGACGTCCACCTTGTGATAGTGCAAGGCGTGCAACGTCGCTGCAGTCGGGGATGGCACCCATGCGGTGTTCGCCCCAGCCATCGGGTGAGCGATCTTCTGCTCGAGCATGTCGTGCATCAGGTCGGGCATGGCCCACATGCCCTTGCCGATCTGCGCCTTACCCTCCAGCCCGGCAGCGAGGCCGGTGTCGACGTTGAAGTTCTCGTACGCCGAGATCCACTTCTGAGCCTTCATCTCGCCCTTGGGGACAACGGGGCCGGCCTCCATCGAGGTGTGGATTTCGTCGCCGGTGCGGTCGAGGAAGCCGGTGTTGATGAACACCACCCGCTCCTTCGCGGCCTCGATAGCGGCCTTCAAGTTGACCGTCGTGCGGCGCTCTTCGTCCATGATGCCGACCTTGAGGGTGTTGACCGGCAGGCCGAGAACCTTCTCGACACGTGCGAACAACTCCGCGGTGAACGCGACCTCGTCCGGTCCGTGCATCTTCGGCTTGACGATGTACAGCGACCCGGTGCGCGAATTCTTCAACACGTTGTCCGCGGCCAACGAGTGCATCCCGGCGAGCGAGGTGAAGAGTGCGTCGAGGATGCCCTCGGGGACCTCGTTGCCTTCGCTGTCCAGGATCGCATCGGAGGTCATCAGGTGGCCGACGTTGCGGACGAACAGCAGTGACCGACCGTGCAGGGTCAGTTCGGGCCCGTCGACCGAGGTGTACGTGCGGTCCTTGTTCAGCGCGCGCGTGAACGTCTTTCCGCCCTTGGCCACCTCCTCGGTGAGGTCGCCTCGCATCAGGCCGAGCCAGTTGCGGTAACCGAGGACCTTGTCGTCGGCGTCGACTGCAGCAACCGAATCCTCGAAGTCCATGATCGTGGTGACGGCAGATTCGAGCAGGACGTCCTTGACGCCTGCCGCGTCGGTCTTCCCGATCGGGTTCTCCGGGTCGATCTGAATTTCGAAGTGCAGCCCGTTGTGGACCAGAAGAATTGCCGTCGGGGCCTGCGTCGTGCCCTGGTAGCCGAGCAACTGCGACGGATCGGCCAAGCCGGTTGTTGACCCGTCCGCGAGAGTGACGGTCAGCGAGCCGCCGTCGATGACGTACTCGTTGCTGCCGACGTGGCTACCGACCGACAGGGGAGCCGCTTCGTCGAGGAAGTCGCGAGCGAACGCAATGACCTTGTCGCCACGGACCTTGTTGTAGCTACTGCCCTTCTCCGCGCCGTCGTCCTCGGAGATGGCGTCGGTGCCGTAGAGCGCGTCGTAGAGCGATCCCCAACGTGCGTTGGAGGCGTTGATTGCGAAGCGCGCGTTGAGGACCGGCACGACGAGCTGCGGGCCTGCCGTGGAGGTGATCTCGGTATCGACACCGGAAGTGCTGATCTGGAAGTCTGCCGGCTCGTCCTGGAGGTAGCCGATTTCCTGCAGGAACGCCTTGTAGGCGGCGCGGTCGTAGTTCGCGCCGGCGTGCTCGCCGTGCCAAGCATCGACCTTGCCCTGAATCTCGTCCCGCACCGCGAGTAGCGCCTTGTTCTTGGGTGCCAGGTCGGTGATCACCGATTCGACGCCTGTCCAGAACTGCTCGGGGTCGACACCGGTGCCCGGAAGGGCCTCGTTCTGCACGAAGTCGTACAGCACCTTGGCAACCTGAAGACCACCAACTCGTTCGCGTTCGGTCATGATTCCCTCGCTCTTTCCGGTCACAGGCACCTGTATCAGTGCCCCAACGACAACTATGTCGATGTTACTCGGCGGTAGGTCCGAGAAGGGACACCGCCGTTCACGAGTAGATTCTGGCACCGTGCTATCAGTTCCGATCGGAGAGGGGCTGCCCTGGCCGTCAGGTCCGTCTGTGCACGCACGTATTCAGCACGCCCCGCGGGTGTTTCGATCGCGATCGGCGCGAGACCGTAAGCCGTCAGATCGTAGGGGCTTGCTCTCATGTCGACGGTCCGTGCGACAAGCGCCAGCTCGAAGCAGTCGGCTACCAACTCCGATCCGACGAGCGGCGATAGTTTGTAGCTCCACTTGTAGAGATCCATGCTCGCGTGCACGCACCCGGGCTGTTCGCGATCGGTTCTCCCCGAGGGCTCCAGCACGAGCGCATTGCGCGGCACCGCGGCACCGGTGAAGAACCGGAATGCGTCGTAATGCGTGCACCGAAGCTTCATGGAGTCGACCACCTCGTCGGTGCCGTCGTGCCCCAATCTCAATGGCACCGTGCCGTGCCGCAGCGCCGATGTGCCTCCGCGATACACCATGGCCCACTCGTGCAGGCCGAAGCAGCCCAGGTTGGGTGGACGATCTCGTGTCGCCGTAAGCAACCCCAGCGTGAATTCGATCGCCGACCTGCGGTGGTCGAGAAGCGACTCGCGTGCTCGATAGCCTCCGCCGGGTACCGGTTCGTACGACGCCAAGCCCGCGTAGTCCTCGGCCTGCGCGCCCGTGAGCACCACTCCGTAGCCAGGATTCCAGCGCTTGAGATGACCCGGCTTGAAGCTGTAGTACGTGAAAAGAAAATCGAGTACGGGGTGATACGCACCTCGCGCTCGTTCCTGTAGGTAGTCGCCGATCAGCAGGTCTATTCGGTTGGCGTGCGCCGCCCGACTCGCTGTCCAGTCCGACTCCGGGAGAACGGTGACCACGACTAACGACGCAGCCCGCCCGGCGCAGGCCCAGCGATGCGATGAGTGCCGTCGCGAACTGTTCCGACGAACTCTTCGACGAGGTCCTCCAACGCAACGATTCCGACGGTGGTCCCGGTGGAATCCTGGACGGCTCCCAGGTGACTTCTCGTGCGTCGCAGACGAGTCAGTGCATCGTCGAGCATCGTGTCTGCGGAGACCATGGGCAATGGCCGTACCTCCGACCGGGGGATGATCGAATCCGGTCCCGCAGAATCGTCGACCATGTACTCGAGCACGTCCTTCAAGTGCAAGTAGCCGACAAGAGCGCCATCGGGTGCCTCGACGGGATATCTCGAGAATCCAGTGGCGATGACGGCCTCTTCGACCGAACCCAGCGTCGGACCGGACGCGCTGTCGAAGCCCGAAAGTCGAACGCTACGAACCTGATCGGACGGGATGAGCACCTCGGCCACGGTTCGGCCGGAGGTATCGAGTGCCTGCGTCAACCGACGGTGTTCCTCTTCGTCGATCAGGCCCTCCGATCGCGACTCGCCGATCATCTGAGACAGCTCGTCCGCGGAGACCGACGAATCCAGCTCGTCCTTGGGCTCGATGCGCAGCGCGCGCAACACGAGGTTCGCGCACACGTTGTAGAACGAGATCAGCGGCTTGGCAATCTTGATGAACATCAGATGGATCGGAACGAGAATCATGGCGGTGCGTTCCGGACCTGCGATCGCGATGTTCTTCGGAACCATCTCGCCGACGAGAATGTGCAGCACCACGACGAGCCCGAGCGCGAGCGCAAACGAGATCGGGTGCAGCAGCGCCTCGGGAATTCCGACAAGCTCCATGGGCTTCTCGATCAGATGCGCTACGGCCGGTTCACCCACTCGGCCCAGCAGAATCGAACAGATCGTGATGCCGAGTTGGGCTGCCGCGAGCATCAGCGACAGGTTCTGACCGGCCTCGATCACGAACTTCGCACGCTTCTTGCCTTGTGCGAGCAAGGATTCGAGTCGGTCACGGCGAGCCGAGATCAGCGAGAATTCTGCGCCGACGAAGAATGCGTTTCCGGCGAGCAGGAATACCGCGAGCAGTACAGCGAGTAGATCACCCACGGGCCTTGTCCTCCGATCTGAGCTCGGTCAGGCGGTCGGAGGCAACCGGCTGCAGCAAAATCCGGTCGATTCTGCGTCCATCCATGTGTGTCACCTTCGCTACCCACCCGCCGTCGGACTCCGACGGTTCGTCGAAGTCGGGGGCGGGCAGAATCGTGCAGTCTCCTTCGACGGGGATTCGACCGAGCTCGGTGAGTACGAGCCCACCGATCGTTTCGTACTCGCCCTCGGGTGCGTGGTATCCAGTTGCGGACGCGACCTCGTCGATCCGAAGCAAACCGGAGCAGATCCAGCTGTCGCCCACCCGTTGTACGTCCACCTCGGGCTCGTCGTGTTCGTCTCTGACTTCTCCGACGATCTCCTCGATGAGATCTTCCATCGTGACCATTCCGGCTGTTCCGCCGTACTCGTCGACGACCAAGGCAACCTGCATTCCGTCGGCTCGAACACGTTCCATGACGGTGTCGCCGTCGAGACTGGAGGGCACTACGGGTACGTCCTGTGCGAGTGCATCGAGGCGAGTCGATCGCCGATTCGAGGAAGGGACGGCAAACGCGTGTTTGATGTGTACGACGCCGACCGTGTCGTCGAGATCCCCGTCGACGACGGGGAAACGTGAGAATCCGGTTCGTGCCGCAGTTTCGATGAGATCGAACGCAGTGTCGGACACCGACAACGACTCCACCTTCACCCGCGGGGTCATCAGCTCCTCCGCAGTCCGCTCGCCGAACTGCAGCGACCTGTCGACGAGCCGAGCCGTTCCCTCGTCGAGTGATCCCTGCTGCGCCGATGTGCGGACCAGAGAACCCAGCTCGCGGGGCGAACGTGCGGATCGAAGCTCTTCGGCGGGCTCGACACCGAGCCGGCGTACAAGCCAGTTGGCCGACCCGTTGAGGCCCCTGATGGCCCAGCGAAAGATCGCCGAGAATCCCGACATCGCACCGGCAGTCGCACGCGCAGTACCCATCGGCAACGCGATGGCGATGTTCTTGGGAACGAGTTCGCCGAAGATCATCGAGAACGATGTTGCTATGACCAACGCCGCAGCGAGTGAGATTCCCGATGCGACGCTCTCGGATGCGCCGACGGAGGTGGCCAAGGGCACGAAGAATCCAGCGAGTACAGGTTCGGCGATGTATCCGGTGATCAGGGTTGTGATGGTGATTCCGAGCTGCGCGCCGGACAGCTGGAAGGACAGGGTCCGATGTGCGTGCTGGACCTGACGCGAGCGGGTGTCATCGCGTGTCGAGACAGCGGAGTCGACCGAGCTCTTCTCCAGAGCGGTCAACGAGAATTCTGCTGCCACGAACAAAGCTGTGCCGGCAGTCAGAGCCACGAAACCCAACAGACTGAGAATGCTGATCGCAATGTCCACGGTCATCGCCGCCGGAGTTGGGATAGAAGAACCGCACCGTGCTCTGCTCGACGCCCTGATGTGGGGAAGGCGTCGCCGTGCAGCTGGCGTGTCGAACGAATGTCGCCGGGTTTGTCACCCGGCTCGATAGAGGAACCCTCCGAAGTGGAGCCCTCGTCGCCGAGGTCGCTCGATGCGACCGGGGCGTTGCTGATAGCGGGTGCCTCAGGCACCTGGTTCCTTTCTCTCTTTTCCTGCAACCATGCTCATACGAGCACGGCTGCAGAAAGTTCGCATAATTGTCGAAGACCTCATCTTATCTGCTCGACCGACAGATGCGGTGACGGGCAAAGTGGGACGTCTCACCACCCACGCGGAAGCGGACGTCCCTCGGCGAACCCCGCTGCAGACTGAACGCCCAGCACTGCGCGCTGATGCAGCTCAGGAAGAGTCCGTGCGCCTGCATAGGTGCAGGTGCTCCGCACTCCGGCGCAGATGTGGTCGATAAGATCCTCCACACCTGGCCGATCCGGGTCCAGGAGCATTTTGGAACTCGAGATTCCCTCCTCGAACAAGCCCTTGCGCGCTCGGTCGAACGCGCTGTCCGTCGCGGTGCGAGCGGCAACCGCCCGCTTGGAGGCCATCCCGAAGCTCTCCTTGTATGCGCGGCCGGCGGTGTCGACGCGCAGATCCCCTGGCGACTCGTAGGTTCCGGCGAACCACGAGCCGATCATGACGTTCGACGCACCTGCGGCCAGCGCGAGTGCTACGTCACGTGGATGTCGGACCCCGCCGTCCGCCCAGACGGTGGCACCCAGCTCGGCTGCGGCCGCGGAACATTCGGCGACCGCCGAAAATTGCGGACGGCCGACGCCGGTCATCATTCTCGTGGTGCACATGGCTCCTGGCCCGACACCGACCTTGACGATGTTCGCGCCCGCAGCGATGAGATCGCGGGTACCTGCCGCGGACACCACGTTGCCGGCTGCCAACGGGACACCGAGGTCGAGTGCAGCGATGGCGGACAGAGCTTCGAGCATCTTCTCCTGGTGGCCGTGCGCGGTATCGATGACGAGGACGTCCGCACCGGTCTCGACGAGTGACTGCGCCTTCGCCGCAACATCGCCGTTGATGCCGACTGCTGCGGCGATGCGTAGCCGTCCCGCATCGTCGATAGCGGGCGAGTAGATGCCGGCGCGTACGGCTCCGGTGCGAGTGAGCACACCTGCGAGGCTTCCGTCGGCGTCGACCAGGACTGCAAGGTGTTCGTGTGCCGAGTCCAGGGCCTCGAAAACTGCTCGAGGGGTCGCGTCGGAGGGCGCGGTGACGAAATCGGTTGCAGCAATGGATTGGAGTCGCGCGAACCGGTCCACGTCGGCACAGGCGTCCTCGGTGACGACGCCGACCGGACGACCGCCATCGATGACGATCACGGCGCCGTGTGCACGCTTGTGCATCAGCGCGAGCGCGTCCGAGACCGACGCGTCAGGGCCCAGCACTACCGGTGTGTCCGCGACGAGGTCACGACTCTTGACGAACGCAACCGTTTCGGTGACGGCATCGATCGGTAGATCCTGGGGGAGGACCGTGATTCCGCCTCTGCGAGCTACGGTCTCTGCCATGCGACGACCGGACACCGCAGTCATGTTGGAGACAACGATCGGGATTGTCGTACCCGAGCCATCGACAGTGGAGAGATCGACGTCGAATCGGGACGGAACGTCAGTCCGGTTCGGAACGAAGAACACGTCGTCGTAGGTCAGGTCGTATGGGGGCCGGTGGCCATCGAGGAACTGCACGTTGCGCCAGCCTACCTGTCAGGCGGCAGCCGCGCCTTCGGTCACCATCGCCTGCGACCGCGACAGCGCAATGGTCGAGACGATCATGACGGCCACACACACCGTGATGACGACGAGAGCGAGAGGGCCGTCGCGTACTCGCTCGTCCAGGACGGTGATACCAAGGAACGCTGCGCCGAATGGCTCGCCGATCGTCACTGCGGGCAGCGACGCCGACAGAGGGCCGGCTTGAAACGCGACTTGTTGTAGGTAAAACCCGAGCGCTCCGCACCCGACGAGCGCGTAGGTCTGCCACGCTGTCAACGCTCCGACGAAGTCGTTCTCCACGAGGTCCGACACGAATTTGGTGAACGCTACTGCGACACCGAACAGGAGGCCACCCGCCGCACCGAGCAGTAGTGCGCGGTGACCAGGATTCTTCAACACGAACCCGGCGACCGCACAGGTCGAGATGACCACGGCCGAGATCACCAACGGAACCAACCACTCGGAAAACGGTGCGTTCGAATGACCTTCGGTGGGATCGCCCACGACGATGAACACAGCCAGGGCCAGCGCCAGGGAGATGGCCAGCAACCACGTGGTCCGAGTCATCGTGAAGCCCGAGAACTTGGCGGACAGCGGCAATGCGAACAGCAACATCGACACCACGAGCGGTTGTACGAGAAGGACCGAGCCCACCCACAGCGCCGCGACCTGCATTCCGTATCCACCGATGTCGCCGATCACGCCAGCCCACCAGCGCGGGCTTCGCAGCAGAGCGGACACCAGCGAGGTTCCCTCGGGTACGGCGGCGGCCGCACTCTGCTGCGCGACGGATGCGCACGCGAACAACATCGCTGCGATGAGCGCAAGGACGATCGGCAGTAGCGGTGAGTTGCTCATCGTCGACCCGGCCGGCGAGACCGTGTGCGTTGCCCACTGGAGCCGGAGGGCCGTCGAGGTCCGGCACGCGTGGCAGTTGTGCCAACCGGCGGTGTCGACACGCGGATCGGTATTCCGGTCGGCTTCCTAGCGCCGGTGGCTGCAATCAGAGCTGGGCTCGACGGAACGACGTCCGCAATCCGGGCGTCGATGTGTGCTTCGTCGATGAGTGAGGTGACGTGATCTTCCTGGTTCTCGGTCACCAGTGTCACGACGACGCCGGTTCGGCCCGCGCGGCCGGTGCGCCCGGCGCGGTGTGTGTAGTCCTTGACATCGACGGGTGGATCGACGTGCACGACGAGGGTGACACCGTCGATGTCGATACCTCTGGCAACGACGTCGGTAGCAACCAGCACAGGTACCGATCCGTCGGCGAACGCCGCCATGGTGTGCACGCGGTTGGCCTGGGACTTGTCTCCGTGCAGGGCGGCGGCTGAAACACCCTCTGCGCGAAGTTTTTCGGTAAGTCGGTCCACTGCGTGTTTGGTGCGCAGAAAGAGAATGGTGCTGCCGTCGCGAGATGCGATCGCGGCTGCGACCGAATCCTTGTTCTGCGCTGTGACACGGAAGAAGTGATGCTCGACCGGTGACTCCGCGACCGGCGGCCCGTCCGTTCGGTGAAACGCAGGTGTGCGCAGGTACTTCTGGACGAGAGTGTCCACCTCGCCGTCGAGAGTGGCAGAGAACAACATTCGCTGTCCATCTCGAGGAGTTCGGTCGAGTAGCGCCGCGACTTGAGGCAGAAACCCGAGGTCGGACATGCGGTCAGCCTCGTCGATCACGGCGATTTCCACATCGGCGAGGGACACTGCAGTCGTCGAGACCAGGTCTTCGAGACGACCCGGAGTGGCAACGACGACGTCTACTCCTCGGCGAAGCACGTCGAGTTGTCGCTTGAGTGGGACTCCTCCGACCACGCTCGCGATTCGAATTCCTGACGCAAGCGCCGGCTCCTCGAGTGACGTGCTGATCTGGAGGGCGAGTTCGCGAGTGGGAACGAGCACGATGGCGCGGGGGCGGACTGGGACGCTTGCTCGGCCGGACAGGCGATGAAGGAGCGGAAGTCCGAAGGCCAGTGTCTTCCCGGATCCAGTGGGGGCTCTACCGAGGATGTCGCGACCGGCCAGGGCGTCGGGAATCGCTGCGGATTGGATGGGAAAAGGCTCCTGCACGCCGAGCCGTCGCAGGGCATGGACGACGACGGGACGCAGCCCCAGATCTGCGAACGAAGAAGTCGATCCTGGCATAGCGGAACAGTACCGCCCCTTCGTGTTCGTGTCGGTAGTGCTTGCAATCATTCGAAATATACGAACATATGTTCGAGTCTCTGATCGGCAGAGACCGTGATGTTCGGCCGAGATGGGGGAGTCATGTGTGCGATGTGTGACGGTCGATCGATCGAGGATTACGTCGTCGGCGTGGAAGGGCTGGTAGACCGGTACGGATGGGCGCTGCAGTACGTGAGTTCGCAGGCGGACGTCGCGTTCGAGGGCTCAGAGATTCAGGCGGACCACCTCCAGGACCAGGACGACCCGGAGGACATCGTGCCTGCGTTCTGCTACACCGTCGGTCTGACCGCTCACGGTCATCCCGAGTTGATTCTGACAGGGCGGTCGGCAGGTGAGTCCGCCTCGATACTCAACGTGCTCGCTCGTCGCGTTCTGATCGGGCACACCCGATTCGAGGCCGGGGGCGAGTGCAGCGCAGGCGGTTTCGAACTTTCGTTCGTCGACGTAGTGCAGTCCGAGGACTGGCTTCTCATGGCAGGCCGCGTCTATTCCCGAGACCAGATCTCGGCGGTTCAGGCGGTGTGGCGGGACTCGGACGGCAACCTTCCGTGGGAAGGGGACTTTCCGTCGACCATCGTGCAGCCTGTCCTCGGGCCACCACCGGGCTGGTACGACGAGTTCGACTGAGACGCTTCGGTTCCCGGGACTGCAACCGTGTGCTCGGAGATGTATCGATTCCGAGCACACGGTCGCGATCGGGTAGATCCAGGCCTGAATCTCCCTAAGCTTGAACCTCGCTACGGTCCCCGCTCCACAGCGTGTGGAACTTGCCTTCGGAGTCGATGCGCTCGTAGGTGTGCGCACCGAAGAAGTCGCGCTGTCCCTGAGTGAGTGCAGCAGGCAGGCGTTCGGCACGTAGTGCGTCGTAGTACGCGAGGGAGGACGCGAATGCGGGTACCGGAATACCGAGCGATGCTGCGGTGATGACGACACGACGCCAGCTGTCGATTGCGTCTTCGATTGCGTCTCGGAAGTACGGCGCGAGGATCAAACTCGGCAGCTCGGCGTTGTCGTCGTACGCGTCCTTGATGCGGTTGAGGAAGCGTGCACGGATGATGCAACCGCCGCGCCAGATGGTGGCCAGATCACCCGGGTGCAGGTTCCAGTCGTACTCGGCGCTGCCCGCTGCGATCTGGTCGAAGCCCTGTGCGTAAGCGACGATCTTGGACGCATAGAGCGCACGACTGATGTCGTGGGTGAATTGTTCGGCGTCGGATGGCTTGGCGGCAAGAGTTCCCGACGCAAGGCCCACCGCGGCTTTGCGTTGGCTACGCGATCCGGACAGTGCACGTGCGAAGACAGCCTCGGCGATGCCGGTTACCGGCACGCCGAGGTCGAGGGCAGCCTTGACGGTCCACCGACCTGTGCCCTTCTGCTCGGCAGCATCGACGATCACATCTACCAGCGGCTGGCCGGTCTTCGCGTCGACCTGCTTCAGCACCTCGGCGGTGATCTCGACGAGGTAGCTCTCGAGGTCGCCCGCGTTCCACTCGGTGAACACATCGGCTACCTGCTGCGGCGTGTAGTCGAGTGCGTCACGGAAAAGGTTGTAGGCCTCGCCGATGAGCTGCATGTCTGCATACTCGATGCCGTTGTGCACCATCTTCACGAAGTGCCCGGACCCGTCCGGACCGATGTGTGTGCAGCACGGCGTGCCATCGACCTGTGCTGCAATCGATTCCAGCAGTGGGCCGAGAGCCTTGTACGAATCCACCGGGCCACCGGGCATGATCGACGGCCCGTTCAGCGCCCCCTCCTCGCCGCCGGAGATCCCGGCGCCGACGAAGAGCAGTCCGCGCTGTTTGAGCGATGCTTCACGGCGAATGGTGTCCGTGTAGAGCGCATTTCCGCCATCGATGATGATGTCGCCCTCTTCCATGGCGCCTGCGAGTTCCTCGATGACTGCATCGGTGGGGTCGCCTGCCTTCACCATGATCAGCACGCGGCGAGGTTTCTGCAGCGCAGCGACGAACTCCTCGATCGTCTCGGTGCGAATGAACTTCCCTTCGCTACCGTGCTCCGCCACGAGGGCATCGGTCTTGGCGATGCTTCGGTTGTGCAGCGCAACAGTATGCCCGTTACGCGCGAAGTTCCTGGCGATGTTCGAACCCATCACAGCGAGTCCGGTGACACCGATCTGGGCAAGTTCTGACGAATCCACTCCTGAGGTCATGGGTACAGCTTTCCTTGCGGTGCGAATGAAGGAAAGTTGGGGGCGGAATTCGTTCTGCGACAGGCACCGCATTTCGTGTGCGGACTCGACAGAACGAGACCGGGGCGTCGTTTCGTATTCGAAACGTCGCCCCGGTCTCGGGGCGGTTCTTCTTGAG
>NZ_JBMDIX010000048.1:0-34339 GCF_057808915.1 Rhodococcus sp. FG69
ACTATCTGCCGTAAATCCTTAGCGCCGGATTTCGAGAATCTGCTCCCCGACCCCCTGAACGTGACTTCGCAGTGGGCTTCGACGGGTTCGCGGAACGTCATATCGGCGTCGGTCCACTCGCCGAGGAGGGCACCTGTGTCCTCGCAATGCAATTGGTGCGTCTCATGCGCGCCAGCAGGCAGTGAGCACACTGCAAAGCCGGGAGCAGTTACGTTGATGGCCGAGCAGAGAGCTGGGTTACGCCCGGAATTGTGATGTAACAAGACCTCTGAATGAGAAGATGTCATAGTCGTCCTCCCGAACCGATTGCAGTTCGCTCATGGCCGGAGCGGGTTAGTGGCCCGCGCTAGCCAGATCAGTGGTGGGTTGTGTGGAGCTCGATGAGAAAGGGGGCCCTCAGCGCCGCCATAGACGCCAATCAACGATGGCGCTGAGGGTTCCCCGCGATCCGGATGTACAGGGTTCTGCTGCTTCCCCGGACCGCATTGCTCAGAGAGTTCTCCGAGCAAGATCACGTGAAGCTGCGCTTCGATTCCTCCCTCGATTGCGTAAGGGGCGGTCGCTATCTCGTTTATTATAACTGTTTATAGCAGCAGTGTATAGCGACAGTTTGTGACAACAGAGCAGAGGTCGGGCAGCATGGATCGTTATGTTCGGGTGCCGACGATGAGTAAACGTCCCATGGAGGGTTTTAAGCCTTCTCGGCTCCTTGAGGCACGGCTGGCGAAGGGCTTCTCGCAAGGGGAACTGGCTTTGCGGGCGTCCGTCAGTTCGGCTTCCATTTCGGCCTGGGAGGTCGGTCGAACTACGCCGCAGGTCGACCGCCTTCGGCGAGTGGTACAAGTCCTCGGTCTGGAAATGGCCGATCTCATCCATGTTCCTGAGGCTGAACGTAAGTTGGTAAATCTTCGTGAGTTGACAGGTTGGACGCAGGCGCAGCTGGCTCAACGCGTAGGTATCTCGACCCCGTTGCTTGCGGCCCTTGAGCGCGGGCACGCATCCCTGACGGTCGATGTAGGCGAGCGGCTCGCGAGCGAACTGAAGCTGCCGGCTTCGGTGGTCGCGGAGGCTTTCGAGAGAGGTCGAATGCGGCAGTGACCGGCATAGGGGGTTCTCGTTGGATGACCTTACGGATGTCGCAACTCGCCCTGATCCCCCGCTGTGCATACGCAAACCATACGCAAATATGGCGCTTTCGCAAGTGTGCGGCTGGTCGACGCACCGAAAGGCCGAATGCATCTTGACTAGGTGATCAGCAGGAGAATGGGTGCTTTACATGTACGCTTCAAGTGAAACGGGGTCACGGCGTACGAAATTGATACGAAAGTTTCGCCGAGTAGAGAGCGGGCAGCATGGTTGGGAGCGCAGAACGCCTGCGTGAGGCTGTCCTGACGCGGCGGGACCAGTTGAAGTTCAGCCGTCGGCAGGTAGCTCTCAATGGAGGTCCATCGGAACCGACTCTGTTGAAAATCGAGCGCGGGCTTGGTATCGACATTGGTGGGGCAACGTTTCGAAAACTTGACGTCGGTCTGCAATGGGAGGCAGGGTCGGCTGCACGAGTTGCAGAAGGCGGTACTCCGATTGCCGCAGCGAGATCGCCCCTCATGTTCACGCCTGGCGGTGTGTCTGTACCTGTGTCCGCAGTCGCGGACATAACCAAGCTTGTAGGTGAGCTGCAAGATCTGGCTGAGGCCAAGGGAGATGATTCTCTACGGACGCTGACGGAACGTCTGTCCGTAGCAATCAGGCCGATATACGGTTCCTATGTTACGAACGTGCTTGAGGCGAATCGTCGTTCCTCACCCGGTGGACTGGCGGCCATCCTCCAGCTGTTGGGACCCTTCCTCGATGAGCCGATACCGGACGACGTGGACGACGTAACCGAATGGCAGTATCGGCGATGGCTAGCCGGGCAGTCTAATGGTTTGAGCAAGGCACAGGAACAACGATTTCGGCGGCGATTGGAGCAGTCCGATGAGTGATGTCTCAATGTCCCGGCGGATCAACGCGCTTTTTGACACGTTTCATAACGCAGACGAACCAGCGAAATCTAACGAGACACTCGCGGCCTTTTTAACTGAGAGGGGTCACAGCCTCACTACCGAGGACTTGGAGCTCATCCGGTCCGGTGGCTATGTAACGAGCGTCTCGTCAGACGTGGTCAACGACATCGCCTCTTTCTTCCGCTACCCATCGGACTATTTGACCGCGCACGGGAGCGACCAGCGATTCAAAGACCTGGATGAACAGCTCGATACCTTGAGGGTTCTTCGTCAGCAAGGAGTAAAGCGACTGCGCTTTCGGGGGCAACCCAAGTCGTCGGATCGGGCAGCCTTGATCCGTGCCTTGCGGAGTTGACGTTCAGTTTCGACGACGCAGTTTCAGACGCAGTCCCTCGGGCTTGAGCGTGATTGTCTCGCGGACCTGCAACGAGTACTTGGGATCCGGCTCGAGGTCGAAGTTTTTGATGATCGTTGCGAGGACCACTGCGATCTCGTGATATGCGAATTGTCGTCCGATGCAGGCGCGCATACCCACCCCGAACGGTCGATAAATCTCAGGGTGTCGGCCGCGTACCCGCTCCGGGAGGAATCGATTTGGATTGAACTCCTCAGCGTCTGTTCCCCAGAGCGAGTTACGGTGCAACTGAAGCAGAACGACGAAGACCCATTCCCCCTTCTCGAATGGGTACTGTCCCCCAAGCATGGTATCCGCGTTTGCTTTTCGGAAGTATCCAGGCGCCACCGGCCACAAGCGTAGGGTCTCGTCGATAATCCGTCGGGTGGCGCGGAGCTTCGATACTTGTTCGAACGTGGGTGCGCCATCAGTGCAGACCGATTCGATCTCACGGCGTGCGTCGTCGACCACACCGGGGTTCAGCGACAGATAGTGCAACGCGAAGGCGAGAGCACCCGCAGATGTCTCGTGGCCGGCGACGAGGAACGTCAAGATCTGGTTTCTGACGTTGGCGTCGTCTAACCGCTCACCGCTTTCGGGATCGGCCTCGACCAGCATTCGATCGAGCAGATCGCCCTGCTCCCCTGGACCCGTGGCCCTGCGAGCCGCGACGACATCGTCAACCAACGCGTGCACCATCTTTACGTCATCCCGATGCTGCCTCCACTGCTTACGGAATACAGTCTGTTCGACAAGCGGATGTGAGTATGCAGCCCGGTTGATGTAACGGAGTTCCCGCAGCATCGCACTGACCAGCGGGTGTTCGCCCGAGTCACTGAACGAATCGAAGTCGTAGCCGAACGCGCACCGACCAATGATTTCCAACGTGGTCTTATTCATGTCCGCCGATGCGTCGATCCACGTGTCCGCTTTGGCCGTCCAGAGGGCTGTCAGTTGATCAGTAACGTCGACCATCGTCTGGTGGTAGCTGCGCATGGCCTGTGCTGTGAACGATGGGGCAAGGATCGCATGGGCTTTAGCCCAGTTTGGCTCGCTGTTGTGAGCCGTGAACAGACCGTCTCTGGCGATTTCTCTGAGATTCCGGATAGGAACTCCGAGAAACTTTGACCAATACCTGTCGTCGTTTATTTCGACCAGCAGGTCAGGATCTGACACGTAGGTAACTCGCACGCCTGCGATGTTGCGTTCGTAGATGTCGCCATACCGTTGTGCTCCTTTCATTCCCCACTGACTGGAATCGGTTATGTGAAGGTCCCAAAGATCTCCAAGAAGTGGTATCCGATGCGGTGGATGCGGTAGCACTCGATCTTTAGCTCTGATGTGGACCGGACTGCTCAAAGCTTGGTTCATGACTCTCCCCCTCTAATGCCGCTAGGCGTCGGTTTCGACGACTGACTGCTTTGCTGAGTCCCAGCAAGATGCGATCTTGGTGAGTGCGCGGACTTCTTCTGTTAGGTCTCGATCTTTATCAGCGGCATGTAGCCGAATGTAATCGCCTCGCGTTCCGCCCGAGTTCTTGTAATCGAGAGCGGCGGCGATCTGCTTGGCTGATGCTGTGGCGGGGTCATTGTGGGCGGGGATTGGTGCTGCGTACCGTCCGAGAACCAGTAAGCAGTCCCGGATCTCGACCGTCATCCGTTGCAAGGCCTCGACACGGCCTGATCCTGCAGCCAGGTGATACTTCTGGTCGAGGCCAGGGATCGCGTCTCTGCATGCTTCCACCAGATCGTCGCGGAGTGGTTGTAGTCTGCGGATCGATCGCGCGGCAGGGTCAAGATCGCAGAGTTCGAGTAGTACATTGATTGGTCGAATGATGGCGATGCAAGAACCGAGCAACAGAATATAAACAAAATTGTTTTCGTTCGCGGCAAACCTAAACTCCACAAACTCACCACCTGTTCCGGTCGCTGCCAAAACTGAACTTGCGAAGATGGACGCAGCTTCTTCCGCGGTCCACGCGCCGGCGACCAAGATAACCACGTATGTCGCGATGTGCTTTCCCCTGAGGTGGCCCCGACGCAGCTCACTGACCGTGACGACAACGAGCGGGCCTCCCACAGCAGCGCACCAAACCGAAAAAATGGAAAAATACGCGACTGTCTCCCAGCCCTCTGTTCGGTCGATGTACTGCCCGAGGGAGCGCGCGCGGCTACCGAGCAGGAGCATCAGTAATACTGATACGTAACCGGCCACCCATATCGGCGTCTCCATGCTCCACCGGTCGGATACCCGGGAGCGCACCCAAGCAGAGACAAGAAGAACGAACGGCACGAAAGCCATGACGATCATGGTTGTGCCAAGTTGTCGTGTGAATCCGACTGACCAACCTGCATGGTCTGAGAGGAGGTCTTGTGCCTTTTCTTCTCGGAAGACTGCGGCTAGTATGCCGAACCCGAGCGCGTATGTGACCAGTCGTTCGCTGTGAGAAGCCGATCTGCCAATTGGGAGCAGGATGCGCGCGAGCAATATAGCGACGGACAGAAGAATGATCGTCCAGCTGATGAAACCCGGTACCGAACTCGTCACGAATTACCCCAGAGGGACCGCATAGCTGCCGAGTTCCGGAAGTGCGAGACCTTCGTCATCACGAGATCTGCAAGAAGCTCCGCCTCGCTCTCCTGCTCACTGTCGACTCCATTACGGCCGAGGGCACCGCGCACATAATCCGGATCCATGTCTGGTAGCAACAATCGAAGCCCATCCTCGTAGGGCTCCACGTCGGATGAGTGACCGAGCACCATGTGAGCTGCCTCGTGGCATAGCACCTGGACAAGATGCCTGTCGGTCATCCCCATGTCGTACAGGATGATGTCTTTGTCCTTGCAATCACACCAAAGACCGCATGGGGATGCGCGGAGGCTTCCATACAACTCGCTGGCATCGGATGAGCGCACCCCGCGGAGCTCGACCGGCCTGCCGCGGTACCCAGATAGTGCGGCGATGAACGCGTCGCGGTTCCACGGTGAAGGGATCATGGGCTCGATGATCTCTCGCGCCTCGAAGACTTTCTTCATCGAATCGTCCATAAGAGCCCCCAACTCGTATCTTCGGATTGCCGTGCAAGGCTACTGCATGGGTCAGACCGGTCCTGAGCAGGCCTTCTATGTTCGCAGACGTTGCGGTGGACTGCGCACTCGAATATGAGATAGCCGACGGATTCCAATACAGTTCCCTCTCGATCTGGAGAGGGGGTGGTATCAGTACTTCGGGGGTACCGGTCGGGTCACCTCGCCAATCGAGTTCGCGGACGACGACTGAGTAGTTGTTGGCGTGACCTGTTCCACTCTTCGCAAGCGGTCGGGCTACGGTTTTGGGGGCGACTATCGGAGAGGTAGCGACCTTGACGCTCCCGGCGAACAAGTGGGGCTTGCCTGGACAGGAGGCTACGACGATGATTCTTCACTACGAGAACACTCGGGATGTGTGGGTTGAACCTGTTGCAGGATCCATCGTCGGGGAGGAAGACCAGCCTCATCGATTACAGCTAGCTCAAGGTGAGTCTGATTCAGATGCGGTCACAACCCTTGAAGTGAAGACCGCCTGCGATGAAACCATCGCTGAACTCGCCGACCAGGCTAGTAGAACTCGAAATTCGATTCTCTGGGGGACCCGATACGGACCGGTTCTGGGCGATGTCACAGGTGTCCTGCTACTTCTTCTCTCCGGTGCCCTCATGAGATTCGGGCTGGACTTCGAGAGTAGGTCGTCCGTCTGCGATTGAACGTGCGCTCCATCAAAGCGCCGCCGCAACAATCCGGATAGCCGAATTTCTCTCGAGGTCGGCGTGTCCTCCCTAATTTCGGCTAGTCAATAAGGCACGCTATGCGACATGACTAGGAGTGATCCACCTCGGCTCGTAGGCCGACCGCGGATGCATAACTACGACGCTGTGCAGCTCAACTGCAAGGTGCATCCGGCAATCAAGAAGGCACTCAAGGACGAAGCAGAGAAACGCGGCCAGAACGCAAACTCGCTTCTGTCTAAAGCTATCGCCGACCTCGTCGGGGTTCGTCTCGAAGAACTGGTTCAGGCGGACGACGAAGCGGGGGTATTGAGGCATACAGCGTAAGACCCAGTCAAAAGTTAATGAAACGCGCTTCTTGACGCAACAAAGCCCCCGGTGGTTCGACCGGAGGCTTTGAGCTCAAGTTGTTTGACGAATGAGCGCCAACTCGCTCGTCATATCGTGTGACCCCCAAGAAGGGACACTGTCTTGCCTGACAGGTCTCAGGGTACATCGTGCCCTGAAGTAGGTACAAGATTTGACGCTCGTGTCGTCGCACCGGATGCGACTCCGGACCGGTTGTGGCGTCGTTTCGCGCCGGTTCTGGCGGCACGCAACTCGATGCGGCTCTACGACCCAGCCCTGCGAAAATACGGGTTGGCGGGCCCGCTGACGGTCAAGCGGCCAGCGCTACCGTCTGCCGTACCGCTGTTCCTACGCGGGCGCGCTCGCGTCGTGGCACTCGACTTCGACACCAAAACCCACGGTCACACAGCTGTCGTCGCCGATGTGCAGCGAGTCCTGGCGTGGTTGACCGAGTGCGGCGGCCGCGCGGTTGTCGACCGCTCCACCAGTGGTGGACAGCATGTCTTGATACCGCTGGCCCCGGGCCAGACGGTCTCCGTCGACGAGATCAAGCCGCTCCTGCGCCAACTCTCTGTGCGCCTGCCCACACTCGACATCACACCGATGACGAACGAGAAGACCGGTTGCATCACCGTGCCCGGCTCGTCCTGCAAAGAAGGCGGCCATCGCGAGCTCGTCGACCTCGACCCCGCCGGTGCATTCGACGTCCTGACAGTCGGCTCCGACGCCGGCACCCTGACCCGCCTCGAAGCTCTCCTCGGCGGAACCGGCCGCGCACCCGTTAGCCCGGTGGATACTCACATCCGTACCGAGACGGTCACCGAACGCGTCCTCGGCGCCGGCGACGCCGCGCGGCTGCACCCACGTTTCTGCCGCTCCTCGGCCCCGCCGCGCAGCGTCGTCGACTTCGCCGCCACCGGCCGCCTCGACACCAGCCGCTGGCCGTCCCGCTCGGAAGCGCGGCAATCGGTCATCACCCACGCCGTCCTCGCCGGCGCCAGCGCCGCCGACATCCTCACCCGCGCCGCCGAGGCGCCCCACTGGGCCGGCGTGCGCGCCGCCTACGCCCACTACGCCGAACCGGCGCGCGCGATCCGCCGCGACGCCGCCCGCGCCCTCGATTGGGCCGCATCGACCCTCCCCGATCCAGTTCGGGATACCGGGCACAAGCAAAAGCACACAGGGGGTACCTACGATCCGGTACTTCGTTCCTGGCTTACCCACGCGCAAACCTGGGTTACCTCGGAGTTCTCTCACCGGCGTGACCGCTGGACCACTCACGCAGTTGTTCAAGCCCTTGCATGGGCTGCAGCAGTGTCGGGTCAGAACATCGAAGGCGTACCGACAGTCGGAGTAGGGGGACGGTCACTGTCGATCGCTGCAGGGATGCTTCCCGAATCGACGGTGTGGTCGGTGCTGGAGCGACTGCGCGATATGGAGGGGGCGCCGGTGCTGCTGATCGAGCGCGGTCTCGGACAGAACCCGGATCGGTACGCGCTTGTCCCCACTCCGGCGGGACGAGCGGTCGCCGCTCCTGAGGCCGCTGCGGGCGCGGCGGAGGTCGAGTCGGTACACCCGGCGTGGAGCGTCATCGGATGGCGCCACCGCATCCTCTACGACGCCGTGAGCGCGGCATCGGAACCGATGACTCCGGAAACCCTGTTCACCGCGGTCGGGATCGGGCGCACCAGCGGCTACGAAGCGCTGGTGGATCTGCGGATCGCCGGCCTGCTCACGGTCGAGAACACCCAGGTGAGCATCGGGCCGGTCGATCTCGACGACATCGGCCACCGACACGGCCTCACCACTGCGATCCGCGCCCGGATCGTGCGCCACCGCGCCGAACGGATCGTGTGGAGGGAATGGCTCGCCGCCCGCGAGGAGGCCCGAACACCCCCGGAACCGGACCTGGCACTTTTCACAGTCTCCGAGGAGAATCCTGTTGACGTGCTCGAGCCGGAGTACATTGCCGCGGTGATGAACACCGGGCCACCCGATCCGTTCTAGCGCAAGTCGCAGGGGAGCGCCGCACGACCGGTACCGGGTGCGTCTCTCGCTGCACGCCATCCGACCTGTGGCGGTGCCGGGGTCAGCGGCTCAGGAGCCCGTAGGTGTGGATCAGCGCGGCGTCTTCGGCCGCGGTGAAGGTCGACAGGGCTTGGGTGTGCGCCCAGGTGAGCTTGCCGTGGGCGGCGGCGCGGATGTCGTCGGGGCCGGCGGCGGGGGAGAGGCCGAGTTTGGTGGCCGGGGTCGGGTGTTCGACCAGGCGCCGCAGCTCTGCGGTGACCGGTGATGCCGGGTCGGCGCCCAGCATCGCTTCGAGGTGCCCGAACAGCACCACGGTGTGCAGGGCAGGGTCCGAGCGCAACCGGTCGACGATGTCGCGGATCTGTTCGCGTTCGGGACGGGTGTAGGCGAGGCGGTCGAGTTCACCGAGGATGCGGTGCGCGCGTTTGACGGCCGCGAACACACCCAGATGCGCCGAGAGGATGCGGTGCAGCCCTGGAACACCGGAACATGCGACGAGCCACTCGTTGAGCGCCGCTGCACCCGCTGCGGCGATGTTCCGGCCGTGCAGGACGCCGTACTCGCCGAGCAGATCCACAAGACGTCCCCGCACCTGCGGCGGCACGAGCGCCTCGTCGTCGGAGTCGAGCAGGTCGATCAGATCGAACGGCGCGATCCCGGCCAGGGCGTGCAGGGCGCGGGCGTCGGCTTCGGTGAGTGCACCGGTGTGCGAGGACTCGGCGAGCAACCCGGCGACCGGGACGACCGTCATCACCGTGTCCGCGAGCTGCCCAGCCAGCCGCGCTGCATGTTCGGACGCGTGCTGCATGCTCGGCGGTACTCCGGGTCTTGTTCCACTTAAGGGTTGGACGCAGCCGAGAGTGAATCGGTTCCACCGGGTAACGACGATCACACCATCTGTCCCGTGTCGAGTGGAGCGAGGCCAGTTGTTCATCGGACTGTGTCGGTGGGTGAGTTGATACTCGCTGGTATGAGGATCCGAACGTTGCTCGGCCCGCCGCTGCCGCACGAGATCGTCCGTGACACCGCTACCGCGATCGTGCTGTCGATGACCCACGAGAAACCGGTGAGCTCGCAGGCCGATGCGCTTTCCGCGCGGATGCCGCGGCCGGCGCCGTGCCGCGGCCGGCTGCAGCACGAGCGGGACACCCGCGCGAGGTAGTGCGGGGTTCGTGTCGGTGCCGCGGTCTACTGTGCGGGGCATGCGCGAGAGCGAGACTGCGGAGGTGGCCGGGGTGTCCGAGCGCGTCCTCGACGAGCTCGCCCAAACACTCGCCGAGAAACTCGATGTCCTGCTCGACCGGCTGACCGATCGCGCTCTCACCGTTCCCGACGCGGGGACCTCGGCGTGGCGGGAACACTGGCTCGAACGTGACAGCGATACCGGACGACAGCACCACGCCCGGCGGCTCTACATCCGCGCTGTGCTCGCCAGCCGAGCAGGAATCGGACTACAACAGGCGTCGATACAGCCCGCGGCCGACCCGAAGCCCGCGATCACACCTACCCCGCGTGCGCGGACTGCGCGTAGACGTGTCGATGACAACCAACTGGCGATGTTCTAGAACATTTCTTCGCCGGCTGTGGGAACCATTCGGGGCCGGCGTGCATCCAACTGTGTGGAGGGGTGGTCGGCCGTCTGAGGGGGAGGCCGGCCACCCCTTCTCGAACCTCGGCGGACCCACCTGTCCGCGATGAGGCTCAGAAGGACACGGTGGTTCTCAGCCAGCGCTGCCTGTGCCCAGAAGTGAACCGAGGTCAGGCAGCGCCGGTGCGGACTCTCCGACGGTGACGATGGGTGATGCCTGCGCCACGGCGTACGACGTCCACGGCACAGTCGCCAGCACCTCGGTCAAGCCCGGGTAGTCGGAGATCCACACTGTCGCCGGGTCCACGTTCTCGGTCCCGCACGTGGCCAACGCGACATAGGATCCCGCGGGAATGTCGGTGACCGACTGTGTGCTGACTCCGGGCTGGCCGGCAGCGTCGGTCGAGTACAACGTCTGTCCCGGTCCGATGACCTCCCAGACCGGAGGCAAGACACCACCCGGTGCCGGAGCCAGCGATGTAGCGCACGTCAAAGCGCTGCCGGAATTGTTGGTGATCGTGTTGGTCACCGACGAACCCTCGACGGTGAACGCGTAGGTCACATCCGCCTGTTCTGCCGCTGACGCCGCCGCCGGAAAAGCCAACAATGCTGGGGCACAAACACACACACCGAGAAGCGCCCGGTTGATCGATCGCATGACAATCCTTGTCGTCGAGTGAACAATGTCCGACTTGCGAGTGTGCAGCAAAAAAGACCAACAGGCATCTTTCGGACCGAACGCAGCAAACCACCACGGAAACCGGCTGACTCCTCGTTGCGTCAGCTCGCTCGTATCGAGGCGGCTGCCCCGCGGCCACATCTCAGCTTGGGGGCTTCCACATGGCCCGGACGGGTCATCCGCACACGTGGAAAGCAACTCGAAGTAATTGCACAACACCGAGATCGGGAACCGGTGCGCAACACCTCGAACACGATCGAAACCACAGAGGCAATGCTGCACTGCGCCTGCACACAGTGGTTCGCGTCATCGATCAGAATCTTGGGGGTTCGCCCCGGCGGCTTCCCGCTATGACCAGCTCACCGGTGACGGTCGTCGAACTCCGACAGCAGAGCTGCCAGAACCCGCGACCGTGCCCGGGTTGCCGCGTGCGCGGGCGTGCTGTCCGCCGCACGGGGTGCGCTCATACCGGCAACTGCCGCCACGACCACCGAGGTGATCTCACCGATCCGCGCGTGCTCTGCGGCAGAACAGACCGGCCGCGGTGTGAGCGTGTGGGTCATCCAGGCGGTCAACACCCGGTAGATGCTCGGCTGACCGGTATCGGCTGCTGTGGTGCTCATCTCGAGAGCATGCAGTGCACGCACCACCGGGTCGGCGGCCGCGTGCTCGACCAACGCTGTCGCGCACGCCGACACAGTGTCGACAGCGGTCATGCGGGGGTAGCGGCGAGCTGCGCACAGGGCGCTGACCCGGCGGTGCCCTCCGATGTACACCGCGGACACCACACCGGCCCTGGACCGATACATCCGCAGCAGACGATCGCGGCCGATCCCAGACGCCGCATGGACCGCACCGATCGACACCGCACCCACACCGCGTCCGAGCACCAGCAAGGCCGCCGCCTCGATCGCAGCGTCGTGCGCCCGGGCGTCCCTCGAAGAAATCTCGGCTGGTGGACGGGGCGAATCGCGTGTGCTCACGTCTCGGAGCGCCGCGCGGCGACACCGTTCACGGTGCTTCGGTGCCGCAGGGCCCGCGAGACGAGCACCAGGACCGCGACGGCCGCGGTGGTCAGAGCGGCGTCCGGAGCACCAGCGGCGGCGGAGATGACCGCGAACAACGACACGGCGCCGAGGACATCGAGAACCACCCGCAGCGCGGCCGTGTCGAGCAGCACCACTGTCGGCGACGCAGCAGAACCCCTCGACATCGACGTGGATGCCGCCGATACGGCAGGTGCACCAGCAGGCGCAGTTGTCGGCCGCGGTGATCGATGCGCGATCACCCCTTCGGGCGCTCGCGGCGAGCAGCGACGATGTCGGTGTCATCGGCGAACATCAAGGTGCCGTCGGAGAGGGCGACCGCCCAGCGGCGCGGTGTGCCCCAGTTGCGTCCCGCCGCCTCCGCGGTCAGCACGAAGTCAGCGAAGTCCTCGACGAGGGTGCCGGCCACGATCTGTCCGCCTGCCCGCCGCACTTGGTCTGTGTCACCAACACCGGCGTCCACGTGTGTGAGATGTCCCGATGCGCTCATGACGGTATTGAAACAGACCGCGCTGGTGGGGCGACGCGCGCACCCAGGGAGTACGGGGGCGCACTCGCAGTGTGCGGCAACGGTTGCGATCGCCGACGTACCGATCTACCGATCTACCGATCTACCGACGTGTCGACGTGCCGGCGTGCCGCCGCGCTGGCGGAGGGTCATTGCGCTGCGTCGTACGCGTCGACGATCGAGGTGGGGATACGGCCGCGGTCGGCGATCTCGTATCCCTCGTCGGCGGCCCACTGCCGGATCGCGCGCGTAGCGGCAGGATCACGTGTCGGTGCGCTCGCAGCCCTGGACGTCGAGGAAGGTGTCGATCGGCTGCCTGCGGGCGTGGGCCGGTGCCGGCGTCCACCGGTGCGGGCGGCGTGATCGATGTAATAATCGAGTTTGCGGTGGAACTCGGCGGCGTTCTTCGCCTTCAGGTCGATGACGTAGTCCACACCGGCGACGGAGAATTCGATGGTTTCACCGGCGCCATCGTCGATGACGGAACCATCGAGATCGTCGACCAACTCGACGGACACTTTCTTGGCCACGATGCGTGGAAACCTTCCGTTCGGCGTGCGCTGCTTGTCGGACTCGAGCGTAGCCGCCGCACACGGGGTGAGAGAGAAACTGCCCTCGCACACACATCGTGTACCGGCATGGAGTGCACCGCAACGACCAGACCGGACGCCGTGCCGGTTGCGTCCGAGCCGCGCCGGCGGGCTGTCAGGTCGACGTCCAGATGCTTTGTCGCGCTGACGCTTTGATGCGGGTATTCATGACCGGGCTCAATCCGAACCGGCTGAACGTACAGCCCGGTCGGAGTCGGGGTCGGGGCAGGCGTGGTCGACTGCTCGCCCGCTGTCCGCGGTCGACCGGACGGGTTGCTCGACCATCGGCGTCATCTGCCCGATCCTCCCGTCACCGACCGTGTCTGGTGAGAACACTCGAAAGGGCGGCGCGGTCCGCAACAGGCCTGTCCGAGTACGCGCATCGGCCGTGGGCGCGTGAGGGGCGGCGGCAGGGAGTCGACACCTGCCACCGCCCACCTGACCCGGCGGCACCCACAGCGCCGGCGGGAAGCGCAGCTCACGCGGCAGCGGGATGCAGGGTCCGTGGATACCCGTCTTCGTCCATGTCGACGGCCCGCTGCTGATCGACGAGATCGGCTGCAGTACAACTGTGTTCATTGATATCGATGCCCAGTATCGTCGCCCACCACTGCTCGCGATCAGGGTCGTCGGGCCATACCACCGGATCCAACATGTCCATCACCGAGAGTCACCTCCGTCATCTTTCACTATGCCCGCGTTCGGCGCATTGCCAGAAGGGGTGGCGTTCCCGGCAACGACTCGGCGGTCACTGCCGGGAACGAACGACGCCGAGACGATCAGGTCGACTGCGTTTCGATCGAGCGTTGACCGCCGCTGCTGCCTGCGCTGATGTCGATCTTGCGCGGCTTGGCGCGTTCGGCGAGGGGGATGGTCACCGACAGCACTCCGTTGTCGTAGGACGCGGAGATGCGTTCGGTATCGACACCGTCGCCGAGTGCGACCTGTCGGCGGTACGTCCCGGCGAATCGTTCCGATGAAATCCACTGCACTCCATCGGTATCGGGTGCGGTGCGGTGAGCTGTGAGAGTGAGGGTGCCGCGGTCGACATCGACGTCGACCGAGCCCGGGTCGACACCGGGAAGGTCGGCGGACAGAACGTAGTGATCGTCGAGTTTGTACAGGTCCATCGGCATGAACCGGGGTGCACGATCGGAACCGCTCGTTGTCCCCAGCATGGCCGAGGTAATCGAATCGAGGTCACGGAACGGATCGAAGCGAAGCACAGCAACCACCTCCTGTATTCCCAGATGCACCCGCCCCTGTAGCGGGCTGCTCTTGACTGTGCGAAACAGAAATTAGCACTCGAAGGTCGCGAGTGCCAAGATGGTGTTGCAAGTTTTTTCGAGAATTTTTTCGGGGCAGGCACCGTCTCACGAGGACGGTCAATGATGCTGCGCGAGCACCACATCGGGCAGTGTGCGACAAGGCGAGGAGTCAACACGATGACAACGAACACAACGACAACGAATGCGCCGAGCGGTAGTGAGATCACCGGTGGTCCGGGTGTGCGGCGGTGGTGGAATCGGCGCGCGTTCAGCCGGACCGAGAACACCGATTCGGCGTTGATGGTCGGGGCGCTGTCGATCGTGAGTTTCTGGGCCCCAGGCCTTGGGGTCGTGCTGGGGATCCTCGCGATCGGTGCCGCGCTGTGGGCTGACCGGAGTCCGATGCTGTCGGGACCGCGCGCGGCGCGCGGGGATGCAGCGCTCGCCTACGGCGCCGGGACCCTTGGGGTCATCCTGGGTATCGGGTTCCTGGCCATGATCCTTCCGAACTGGTGACCTGCCATGGCCGAGAACAGTCTTCGTGAGACGAGTGTTGCCGAACTCGATGCTGCGCTCGCCGACACCGAGGAACAGCTGCGCACGGCGCGCCGCGATGGAGCGCCAGCGGCGGACAGTGCGGTACTCGAACTGGCCCGGCGCCGGCTGCTCGACGAATTTCGTCGACGCGGTCTCTGAGACGGGCCGGCGCCCGGCGACGCCCCGGGCGGCGTCATGATGGCCCGAGGGGATTGAATCGAGCGTCGACTACGGATTACCAGGTGGCGCATCTTCGGCGAACGGGGCGCTACGGCGATACTGTGCAGCCGTCACCGCACATAGTGTCAGCGTCGCGTCACCGCACATAGTGTCAGCGTCGCGTCACCGGCGCGGCAGGACGGACGTGTTCGGGATCTGACGCTTCACGGGCGGTGCTGTCCGTCAGTGTGAGTGTGCCGCAGTGGTGGGCGCGGTCTCGTCCCGCTGTTTTCGCTGCGTACAGTCCGCGGTCGGCGGCGCGGACTATGGAGTCCACGCTCCGCTCCACCCCGAGATGGGCCTGGTCGACGGGACTCGATTCGCCAGTGGTCGCCGTGCTGGCGGCACCGCGGTCGATGCGGGTCGGCGCGACCCTGGCGGTCCCGTGGGTTGTCGGCTCGACCTCGACTGTCACCGACCCGGCGCTGACGGTGACATCGCCGCTCGGTCGGACTGCCTCGACGATGGTGGTTCCGAGCGTCGGATGCGCGCCGGGCATGAGGAGAAGGAACTCTTCGCCTCCGATGCGGGCGACGATCGATCCGGGCTCGTCGGATCGGGTCGCTGTCTGTTCCAGTGTCCGAGCGAGTGCGACGAGGACCCGGTCACCGGCGGCATGTCCGTGGGTGTCGTTGACGGTCTTGAAGTGATCGACGTCGACCACGACAGCAGTCAGGGATGTGGCTTGGCCGCCAGCCGTGCACAGTGCCGTCTCGGCGGCGGCGAGTAGTCCACGTCGGTTCAGCAGGCCGGTCAGTGAATCGGTGTTGGCGAGTGTCTCCAGCCGTTGGTTGACGGCGGTGATGGAGCGTCGAAGAGCGAGAATCAGCGCTACGGGGACCAGCACAGTGGTGACAGCCGCGCCGACCGCGATGATCGTGACGGCGAGGCCGGAAGATTTCATAGCTATGACAGACAGTGTGGTGGCCATGGCCATCGATGCTGTGGTCAAGGCTGCGGTGACGCGAGGCGGAGAACCCGAAGCAGCTATGGCCGGTACGACCGCGAGCATGGAGGTCACTGCGCGGGTTCCGGCTGGGTCGGCGATCAGGTACGCCGAGATCGCTACTCCCAGCATGCCTCCGGATCCGAGGATCGTGAACTGGGTCTCGGTGAGGCGTCCGGCGCGGACAGCGATCGCGACCGTGAGCGCGGTGAACGCGACTATGGCGGTCAGGATCGGGAGTGCACCGGGCCGAAGAAAGGACGGCTCGATCAGGGCGATGGCGAGCATCGGTAGCGCGCCGGAGGCGCTGGCGATGACCATGCCTGTGCGGGTGTCCCACCGCGAGCTCGAGGTGGAAAGCGAGGCCATGGGTCGGGGGTGGTGCACAGTCATCGTCGGGCGCCTCTGATCCGTCAAGTATTCAACTTCATTCCTATCGAGCTCGCGCGGACGAACGTTTCCGGCGTGCGACATCAGGGACTGACGCGCTAGTCAAGCCCTGGGGTCAACGTTCCCGTTTTCAAGGACCGGCGTGATCGTCAAGATTTCCTGACGGACACACGTCAAGATTTCCTGACGGCTTGCACCGACGGGACTTACGCTCCCGATTTCGTCACAGTGACAAAAAGCTGCGACAACGATGGAGTCCGTACTGCGAAGGCCGTGCCCACCTTGGCGGGTCGGAGCTGGTCGAGCGACTTCAATCCGCAGTAGTGCAAAGACTTTCGCGTACATCGCCGCACCGTGATCTCGCTCTGCGGCACAAATCCCCGCGAACTTGCCTCCAGGTCGAACAATCTCGATGCAACCAATCATGCTCGACTGCAACGCCTTACAGCTTGGATGAAAATGACACTCATTGCCGATAAGCTACCTTATGTCAACTCAGCCTCTGGATATTTTCTCGCGCAGCGTATTTCGATCATACCGCTCGGGCCAGTGTCCGTGACATCCTGTGATCGATCATTTTGTTATCTTTGCGAACACCCAGCAGGCCGAACCGCTCCTTGATTCGCAGCCTGCGGGCATCCGCATCGAGCAACCGGACGGGCCGTTCGATGCTGACTGGAGGCTGCGTTCTCAACCGTCGAGCTGGATTGGGGTTACCTCAGGTCAGCCTACGAAAACCTGGGTGGGCGCTGAGTCTCTACACACCTCCTCGCCGAACTCGACTGCACTCCGCCGGATTCACCGAGCCCCGCCGAGGGCCTGGTGTTGTCCTGGGCGGTGATGGTACGGGCAAGTTCAGCGACGGGGACGTTCCATCGTGGGATAGCTTGTTGATCATTTCGAAGCCCTTGTGGCAGTGACGCCGTAGCGTTCCATCACGACGCCCTTCGCCTGACCGATGACGTCCCTTGTCGCCAACGCGGACTTCATCTGATCCTGGTGTTCGGCGGCAATCAGTGCGACGGCGGCGGGGGTGGAGACCGGAGTTCCGGTGTGGTGTGCGTCGTGATCGAACGCACCAGGTGTGTCCGACATCAAGTTCAACGCGCCCAGGGTGTCGCGTCGGATGCGGGGCTGGAAGCATAGCATCGACCGGACACCGAGCTCGGCGGTGGCAGGAGAGAATCGTGGCCACCTCTGCTCGGCCCCTCCGTTCACGAGGCCAGTGCGGTGACTGCGGAGCCGAGGTCGCTGTAGAGGGCGAAAGTGTCGTCGAGACCCATCATGGTCAACGGTCTGCTGGTCGCGGGCCCGTCGGCGACGACAGCGAAACGGGTCGTCCGCCCGAGGCGCTCGCAGGTCTGGACCAGCACTGTCATGCCCATCGATGCCAGGAACGGCACGCCGGTGAGGTCGATGATCAATGCAGCGGGTGTGTGCTCGGTGATGACTGCGTCGATCGACTCGGTCAACTGAGGTGCCGTGACGAGGTCGAGTTCGCCGCTGACCGAGAGAGCAAGCTCTTCGCGTCCGAATCGGTGACCAACTTCCCGCCGGACACCCGGCGCCGGATCTCTCGCTCCCAGCGGAAGTCGTCGGCATTCCACGGTAGATGCTCGAGCTCCCAGCTCCGATATGTGTCGGCGAGTGGGGCCGGCACCATCGCGGAGGGGTCCTTCAATTCCAACAGGTGGCCGCGAGCGTGGACGATGACGTACTCCGTTCCCTCGAACGTGCCTCTCATACCGCCCAGTGCGGCCGCGAAGTTACGAGCTGCGGAGGGCTTTTCGGTAAAGATTCCCACTTTTCCCATGACATCGATCTTTCTTCTCAGCGGTTGGTGCGGCGACATGGCCGCCACTTCTTCGAACCGTCGGCGGGGAGAAACGTAGGCAGTGCGGGTGTCGTCAGCGTCGAGCTGCTGGTGGGCCCAGGCGCTCGCTTCCGGCCCCCAGCACTGCACCGGTGCGTCGGGGTCGACTGTTTCGGGGGTGTCGATACCGAGAATGCGGACCCGTACCGGGTCGCCGCCGGTCGACAGGCGTACGTCGACGGTATCGCCGTCGATGACCCGATCGACGACACCACTGGTCGTAGAGACGGCGTCAGCGGTGTGTGTGAGGTTCGGGGGAGCGGTCAGGGGATCGCAAGCCCGCCAGCATCGCGGCAACGGCAGGAGCGGCTACACAGACGGCGAATATGCGCTTGCCTGTGCGCGGCAGACGTGGGTAACGGGCAGAGAACCGAGGGAGTGCGGACATGAGGGCCTTCGTGTGGGTGCGAGCGCGTGAGCCAGCACACGGCCACCGGGACGCACGCTGCGAGCAGCGGTCGGTGGGTGCTGACCACAGGACGCTCGACCGTGACCCTCATCGACGGTCGAACACACCAGCCAATCTAGCGCATGACACCGACATGACGGGCGTACGCGGTCGACCTGCGGCTTCGCTTCGGAAAGATGCGAAGCCGTGCGCCGTGCGGCCGTGGTGGACCGGCAGCATGGCGGTCATGGGCGATGTCAACGAGTTCGAGACGCAGACCCGCGACTCGGCGTTGCGGCCCGACCAGAACAGGTCTGTGACACCTGCCGTTCTGCCTGGCATCGCGGGTGTCACCGAACCCCCACTATGGAAGACAACCGACGACCCCGGAGAATCTGAGATGCCGAACTGGACGGTCGCGAACGCACCGACGATCCTGGTCAGGTCTGAGGAAGATCAGGAAAAGCAAAAGACCCGGGTCAACCGCGCGGGGTTGAATACCGGGTCCTTCTGAGTCTTCAACCGGGTCACGCGGACTGCGTATCACCGGCCTGTAGGTCCTCAATATTAGACCTGTTTGGTAGAAATGCAAACATGCAAGGTGAAGTGGCGGGCCAATGGGTCGAAGATTGGCTCAGTGCCGAGCGCTTCCGGACATATCTGAAGCGCGCAGGTTTTGACCGCGGCAGAGCACTGGCCCTACATGAGTGGAATGCCCAGCTCAATGCCGCTCTGTTACACGACTTTGCTCATCTGGAAGTCGGACTCCGAAACATGTACGACCGCGCGTTGGGTCCCGTTGTAGCCCCGGGAGAAAAGCACTGGACTGATCCGCAATCGTGTCGGTTGCTCTTTCCCGACCGAGATGGCGCGGACTCCAAGACGCATCGTGACCTGGCCAACGCACGGCGGCTCGCGGGCGGACCCAAAGCCCCTCCGGGGAAGTTGATGGCCGAACTCACCTTCGGATTCTGGACCTTGCTGACGAGCACACGTCACGCCAACGCGATCTGGCAACCGCATCTGCAACACCTGTATCCCAGCGGGTCGGATCGCCGACAGATCCACAGTGGGCTCGATGAGCTACGCAAACTACGAAACAGAGTCGCCCATCATGAGCCGGTCGTGCTGACAGAGCTGCCGGGAGCTCTGCGTAGATTCCAGCGCTACTCCAGCTACGTCTCGCCGGAACTTGCTCGGTACATGAGCGAGTACAGCTCTGTTGAGGATCTGCTGAAAACCCGGCCGTAATCTGTCGCCCAAGCCCGACGCAGTGAGCGCGCACTCGGCTGGGTTCATCTATCGGCTGGCATTGACAAACTATGGCCGCTGCACTCGTATCCGCGAGCTCCAGAATCCCGTAGGTACTCGCTTCCCCTACTCCGTGCGAGTCGCCGTAACGATCGCCTCTGGGAGATCTGTGAGGTCGTGCAGCACAACGGTGTTGTAGCGCTTCGTGATCCCGAGGTCGTTGAGACGTGTCGCCCACTGTTTCTCGGTGACCACGATGTCGCAGTAAGGCACGTGCGATCGGCGAGTTCGGTCACCAACTCTCGAACGCCGTCGATGTAGGCCGTTCGTGCTGTGCTGTCATCGGCCACGCGTGAAATGCCACTGGCCAGCGCGCTGGGGCAGCCAGTGCCTTGATCGTCGCCGTGCATGCTCTCCCCCGATATACACGCGCGTCTGACCTACACCGCTGACGAAGCGTCTAGATCATGCGACCGCTGGCTCCATCGTGCATCTCCCATACGGCGAGCGCCACCGCACAGGTTGATTTTCCGTCAACGGTGCTGAGAGAAACCCCGAGAAGTTCGCCGATGCGATTGAGGCGGTACGTCAGAGAATTTCGGTGGATGAACAATGCCGCCGCAGTCTTGGTCGGACTACCGTCTGCATCCAAAAATACCCGGAGGGTGGCGATGAGATCGGAGTTGGTGTCTTGGTCGTAGTCTTGAAGCGGCCGGATGAAGTGAAGGGCCTGTTCCACGCCCCCTTTGGTCAGTGCCGTAGCCAGTACCGACGGCAGGTCGAAGCGGCGCGCGACGGTCGGCTCGGTGACTTTGTCGAGTTGTCGTGGTGAGGCCAGAATCGCTGTTCGGAGGCTGCTTTGCCCCTGCAGCTGCCCGGTGACGATCGCAGGGCGGCGTGGCGCGATGTCGTGCAGGCGGTGAATGGCGGTCATCTGGGCGTCGGTGTCAAAATCCTGTCCGATCATGAGCGAGTAGTTCTCGGCTTCCAACAGCCCGAGGGTGGGAAAGATGTCGGCGAACTGCAGTCGCATTCTCCACGCGTCGTTGGGATCTGCCCCGGTGCGCACCGTGGTGAGGATGGTCGGTTTCTCCGGGTTGAATCCCGCCGAACGCATCAGCTTCTTCGTATAACGGGGGGAGTCGGCGTCGGGGAGTCGCAAATGTTCGATCAATGTACGCATTCGGTCGTTTTCGACGTTGTAGTGAACGGCGACCGAATTCAAATGGAGACTGACGATCGATCCGACCGGCCCGAGCAGTGGATCCACTACGGACTCCCTCTGTGGAGATCGAACAACAATTGAGAATCGTTCACTGCCGCGGACTGGATTGAGCCGGCGAACATGTTGGGAAACAACGCTCGAACTCTTTCGCTCGTGCAAATCAGGCAGTTCCCATCGCATTCCTGCTGGCCGGGAAGCCACCATCCTCCCTTGCGAGTCCACCAGACCCACTTCACCGCCGACGACGGACCGGATCTCTTCCAGAAGTTCCAATAATGTTGTTCCGCGGGCCTCGAGTTCCGCGCACCGGTCGGCCAACTCGAGTGAGCTTCTCAGGACGGCGTAGTACTCGGCTTGAATGGTGTCGTTCACCAACCGATGCACCTGCAACAGATTGACTGGGGGCGAAACCTCAAGGACCGGCATATCGAATCGATTTCCAGCGTCCACGAACGGATGGCCCCGGGGTTAGAGCCCGACGAAGTCCAAGTCGCGCTTCAGCTGGAAACGCTAGGAGAGGACAGCCGTGAGCGCACAGAAGAGCGGTTACTCGGGCTGGGATACATCTTGCTCTGAAACCGTCCACGAAACGCCCTCGGCACAAACGCTCCAACACGATAATTCACACTCAGGGTCGGGACCCACGAGGAGCTCAAACGCCTATGCCCACGTACCGGCTAATACCCGAGATCGACTTCGCTCGGCGATGCCCATCCTGCGGCAACCGCTGCCAAGCAGAAGTGGTGCAGCGGGCGGTAACACCCGCCGACACCATCACCAGCGTCTATGCAGCATGCATGACGTGCCGATGGGAAGGATTTGCGGACATGACGTGTCGGTAGGAACCGAGCAACTACACACGTTCGAAGCAACCAGCAATCCAAACAGAGCGGCACACGACTCTGCATTCCAACCGTCGTATAACGGCGCAGCAAAAAGGAGCGACATACCCGTGGCAGCAGAGTCGGAAGTTTCGCGAGCAATGCTGGACTTCGCGCAGCGGTGGAGTCCCTACGGCGGAGGGAGAGATGAAGACACCCTGATCGAGTTCGGCCTCACCTCGCCGGCATTCTTCGAGCGCGTTCTGGCGATGCTGGCCACACAGCCGAACGCCTTGGATCCGAGAAGGCTGAAATTGATCAAGTCGGTAGCACTCGAACGACTCGGCCGCCAGCCTCGCTCGAAGCCTGGCGACACAAAGCTAATCGCACGACACGCGGACTGCTTTACTGGAAGTGCGACAGATCCACTTCATCTTGGCCACTGACAGCCATCCGGTCGAAACGCACAATCGGGTGATCGTGTCGATCCGTCGAACTCAAACGCCAGGTCACATCCGTCGGTTCTGCTGCTGACGCGAACGCAGGGACAACCAATAGTGTAGGGGCGCTGGGAGCGATTATCAGTCGGCGCTGTGTCGGCGCGAAGCAGGAAGGGTCAAGCGATATGTTTAACCGGAAGCTGATACACGTCAGGAATACTGACCCAGGCAGCTTCGGCGATTTTATCGGCGGTGCGATACGTAGCCTCGGTTGGGGAACGACGGGTAGCAGAAGTACATGCTAACGAGCACGCCGTCTCGCCTGGCCGAAAGCGCTGTCGAAGTCACGATTGCACGTCCGGGCTTCACCACTGACCGCGGCTAACACAGCGGCGTCGAGCCGAGAGCGAACCTTGAGCTTGCTCAGCACATTTGCAACGTGAAACTTGATCGTGTTGACGCTGACGTACAGTTTACTTGCCATTTCGGCGTTGCTGAGGCCCGACACGATGCCGTCGAGAACCTGATGCTCGCGCTGGGTGAGCTCGGACCAGGGTGGAATGTCCGGCCAGCAGAGTTGCGACTTCGATCCACTGCTTGCTGCCATCGGTACGTCTCCCTAGCTGACCTGGTTAATCGTGATTCTCGGATCTGCTCGACTTCTCGGAATCTAATAGGTGCACTAGATGCACAATCTAGCAAATATGGGCGCCCTGGCAACGACTTGTAAACCCGCCTCAGCGCTCGGACGACGATGGGCCCGAAGCGGAGCGGATCAACCCTGCACACATCCAAGCTTGGCTATGTCACAACTAGTTTCTTCGCCAATGCCGAAGCTATTTGCGACACAGAGTCATCAGTTTCCAACTCGAGACAGTCACCCTCGGGCCCGCCAATACTTATCTCAGTGGGCAGAGTGAAGTTGGGCCGTGCAAACGGAGATGTCATGGATTGGAAATGCACAAGCCGACTGGCGTTGGGCACAACACTGGTTGAGTTATACCGGTGCGTGAGTACCGATGCCAACCTAGCTTGACAGACTAATTGCTGACAATTACAGCCATTACCGACGCCCTGCCGTATCGCATGTAGCGGCAACCCAAATTGCTTTACCTGACAGAGCCAACGTCTGACTTGTCCCAAGCTTTGATCACATGATTTCGGTTTCCAATCGATGCGACCACGTGGGGGCGAAACGCGGCGGTCTGGTGCATCGCTTCAGGGATTACAACGGATGCGTCGACAGTTGGCCGATCGCCCCGTGGTCTTTACAAGGTGGATACGGAATGCTCGTCACTGCGGGCCGCCCCTGTGGCCGCGCTGATCGACCAAGCCGACTCAGCGACACCGCTCTGACTGATGCGATTTGACGCGAGTCAAGCGCCTGCGTTATTAGCGGTGATTCCAAGATACACAAAATTCGCTCGAAGAACGCAGGCGCACTGAGTCCAAAATCGACGAGAATATCTTCGTCCCTTCCGCCGCCGTATGGACACCACCGCCGTGCGAACTCCAGCATTGCTCGCGATACCTCCGCTTCTGCAACCACGGTACTCGCTCCTTCACGTCGCCACCGGTTACGGGCCTACTTACTCAACCACATCATCCAAATATCAGATGTCAGTTCCCGTTGTATTGGACTCGCTATACAACAGTAGTGTGTTCTAATCTGCAGCAGGCGGATCCCCGGCACCAGCCAACGCCACCAACCCCTGTGCCATTCCCTTTGCCGCCTCTATCAGAGACTCGGCAGAAGTGCGAGATTTAAGCGCGCGCTTCGTGTAGCGAACTGCCGTTGGCGCCAAATCCGCGATAGCATGCGCATATGAAAGGGCTAGGGGGTCTATCTTACTGTCGATGTCGTGTTTGAGCGCAATGCCTAGAGCAACTGCATCTATACCTGTTATTTCGCGCGAATTCATGATGAGATCGAACGCGCGTTCATACCCCACACCCGCAAGAAGATGATGACATCCACCTAGGTCAGGAACTACACCGATGGAGACCTCGGGAAGGCTTAGCCGTGCGTCGGAGGCGACGATCCTCACATCGCAGGCAAGCGCGAGTTCCAAACCTGCACCGAGAGCGACCCCCCGTACCGCTGCGACAACCGGCAGGTGCGACTCTGTTATCCAAAGGAATTGTGATTGTATATCGGCAAGTTTCTTTGTCGCGGCTGCCATATCCGTGCGTGCGAGGTGCCCAATTGAGATCAGGGCGCCGTCGGGGGGCGCGACCTCTGCGAGGTCGATACCGGAACTGAAATTCTCGAGGCCCGTGATCGCCACGCATCGAACATTGGGATCGTTGCTGATCCGAGCCCCCACCTCATCGAGTTCTCGCCACATCAGAAAGTTCTGTGCATTGCGCCGAGATGGTCTGTTCAAGATGATCCGGCGCACTGCATTGTGGTGTTCAACGACGACAGTTTCCATTTGCGCTCCGTACCGTAATAGAACGTTGTCAGCAAGACGGCTGTATTTGGATGTTGGGTACTGATCGGGGCGTCTCAGCTTCACCCCATCCTCGAGTTCGGCACATGTTATTGGTCGAATCTCGACAATCGAGATTCTCTACGCGCCGCGCACCATATTGCACCCGGTCGGATATCCATGTCCGTATTGGATGACTTGATTAACGCAGTCAACCGACAGATGCCGGTATGACGCTAGACAATGTTCAGAGTTCAATGACAAAGACTGAGTCGGTCCTTGTCTGAGCATTTGCGAGCTCAAGACAGGCTCTGTCGAGATCCAATTGTGCGAAACGAAATTGACCTATTTCCTTAGTACACCAGCACATGCACATGTACCCCAACTGAGAACGACTCGTACCGGCTACGGCTGCTCGGAGAAGACAGTCAGCGTTCTCGATCAGGTCTGTGTGTATCTCGGCGGAGATTCTATTCTGCGTTCAGTGAGCATTTCAACTGGTGTAGTCAAAGGACACACGCGGTGGTCGTACACGAAACGACCAGCACTCCAGCTGGTCAGGCGAGCACTTCCATGCCGAACGCCACCGAATCTTTCATCAATGACCCAACGATTTTTTGGGATAGCTCGGTCTGGGGTGTTACCGGTTGCTGGCAGTCAGCGAGTGCAAGCAACCGTCACGTGGACTGCAGGATAGTAACTGTGGCCACAGCTGCGTCTGGGCCGATGTATCCCCCGGCGTTCTCCGCGAGTCCAGTTCGGGCCTTTTCGACTTGCCGACTCCCACATCGGCCGCGAAGTTGATCCGTCAGTTCGACAATTTGCGCTAGCCCGGTCGCGCCGATTGGATGCCCCTTGCTTCCAAGGCCCCCACTGGGATTGATGGGAAGCTGCCCGCCGAGTGTCGTTATCCCGTCGCGGAGTAGCTTTACTCCGTCTCCGGTCGCGCAGAGTCCGAGTTCTTCGCTGACGATGAGCTCGGCGGGTGAGGCAGCGTCGTGGCATTCGACGACATCGATATCCGCTGGACCGACATCAGCCATAGCGTAGGCCCGGGAAGCGGTGTCAACAACCAGTTCACCGTAAGTTCCGGGAACGCCGGAACTGACGACGGTAGCGAGGAGCTTCACGGAGTCTGCGTTCCACTTGGCCGCTAGTTCGGGAGTAGTAACCACGGTGACGGCAGCACCATCGGACATGGGTGCGCACATGAGCAGGGTCAGTGGCCCACTTATGTGTCGTCCCTGCAGGACCTCTTCGACAGTGACGTGCCCCCCGTACTGGGCCTTGGCATTCAGGGCTCCGTGTGCGTGGTTCTTGACCGCTACCTGGGCAAAATCTTCCGCAGTAGCGTCGGTGCGGTCCGCGTACAGTGTCGCAAAACGGGCGTAGATGTCCATGAAGACTGAGCCGCTGCCGCCGGGCAGGTCAGCTCGAATCTCGTCCAACCGCGTCTGATCGAGCGCTGAGGTCATGACCGAAAACGATCGTGCCTTGTCTGCATGTGTCAGCTTTTCGGCCCCGATGGCAATGGCCACGTCCACGTGCCCCGACGCGACCGCCAACCAGGCTTGATTCAAAGCTGTGGAACCCGATGCGCATGCGTTCTCGATGTTGATCAGGGGCACACCCTCGAGTCCCGTTCCTCTTGTTGCATGTTGCCCGCGGACTGACTCCTGCCCGTACATGAGTCCTGCGCCTGTATTGGCGTAGTAGACCGCTTGCACTGCCTGAACACCACATCCGGCGTCCTTGAGAGCTTCCCCGGTCGCTTCTTTGACCAGCGAAGCGTACGAGCGGTCTATCTGCTTGCCGAACTTGGTCATTCCGACACCAGCTATCACAACGTCGCGCATCACTTGGGTCCTTTCGTTTCGTAGTGTGGTAAAGATTCGGACAGAGTCTGGAGGAGCGCGGGACGGTCCCCGAACGGCGCCACGATCAACTCGTCGACGCCAGCTGACTCGAATGCCTCAAGTTTTTTGGGGAGAGTCTCCGGCGTGGCAACTAAGGCCACCAAGTCCAGTAATTCGTCAGATAGCGCGGTTTCGGCTGCCCGTTTGTCGCCCGCCAAGAATGAATCCTGGCAAGCGATGGCGGACGCCCCGTGGCCGTACCGTTCGGCAAGATCGACATAGAAATTTTTCCCCTTGGCGCCCATACCACCGAAATAGAAGGTCATCACGGGACGGACCGCATCACGTGCGACTGCGATATCCTCGTGCACCGCAGCGACAACCAACGGCGCGATGGATACGTCGCTTCGTGCCCGGTTCGCGCGATCAATGCCTCGAAACAGGGGTGCACACAACATTTCCGCATGGTCAGGACTGAACAAGAACGGTGTCCAACCATCGGCTAGTTCGCCGGCTTGTTGGACAGTTTTCTCTCCGCCCACACCGAGGTAGATCGGGAGCCTCTTTTGAATCGGTCCGCCAAGCATCTTGAGAGCCTTACCCAGACCCAGCCCTCTGCTGGTTTGGGGAATGGACCATTCCGCACCTTGATGGTCGACAAGCTCATTTGACAGAGCCATCCGAATGATCTCGATGTACTCGCGAGTGCGCCGTAGAGGGGTTGTAAACGGGACGCCATACCAGCCTTCGGAGACTTGTGGACCAGATAAACCCAGCCCCAGCATCATTCGGCCACCCGAGATTCGGTCGATAGTCGCTGAGGCGGCGGCCGCCGCGGTGGGTTGGCGCGCCGGGATTTGCATGATTCCAGCCCCCAACCGGATGTTCTGGGTGTGCCCGGCCACTAGACCCAGCATGGCAGTGGCATCTTGACCGTAGCTTTCTGCGAACCACAATGAATGAAAACCCAAGGAGTCGGCCAACTTACTGAGTTCGAGTTGTTCGTCCACCTCGAACCAGGGCCAATACATGAGTGAGACACCGATATCCATCGATTGCCTTTCGGTGATTGCGGTGAGCAGGAGAGATCTGGAAAGTGCCAGGTTTAGCAACGTTGACTACTGTTGCCTGGTCGCACAGGTTCTGTTTGGTGGTACGCGATCGGACCCTCCGTCACATCGAGCAACTCTCGGCTCGCTAGAGAATTGGTGTGCCATTCGCCGAGAAAAATTCTCGAGCGATCCGGTCGATGATGTGCGATGCCGGTTCTATCGCCGAAACACCGGACACCGAGTGGCCCGCGCTCACTACATCTGTCCAACGCCTGGGGCCCGCCGCATCGTTGCCTCCACCGTATACCGCGTTGGAGATCTCGGGAGTAACCTGCTCGTCCAGACTTTGAGGGTCGAGGCCTGCGGCCAGGACTGCAGGACGCAGCCAACTTGCGGGTAAGCCGGTGAAGGCACTGGTCAACATGACGTCGTCGGAATCGCAGTTCACAACATGTTCTCTGTATCGCTGCGACGCCAAACTTTCTTCGGCGGCGATGAACCTGGTACCCATGTAGCCGAGATCTGCACCAAGCGATAACGCTGCATGGAGTGCAACCCCATCAGACAAGCCGCCTGCAAGGGCGATGGGGCCGTCGAAGAAGCCCCGAACTGCCCTCACAAAGGCGAATGGGTTCAACCATCCTGTCTGACCCCCTGCGCCCGCCGACAGAAGTACCAGGCCGTCCGCACCAGCCAGTGCGGCTTTGCGGGCATGAGCGATGGTTGCGACGTCGCTGAAAACAAGGACGTCGGCGGCATGCAACGCCTGCAAGACCGGCGCCGGCGAGCCGACGCTTGTGATCACGATCTCGACTCGATTGTTGATGATGCAAGCGAGGTGGTCGTGCAGCATGTGGTGCGACATAACCAAGTTCACGCAATGGGGCGCAGGGATCGTCGCGGACGCCGAGGTAGCCGTCGCAATGTCGTCCAGCCAGTTGTCCAGAACAGCCGGCGTCCGTGCGTTCACTGCCGGGAGTGCAGCAGCGACTCCGGCCTTGCAGATTGCACTGACCAATTCGGGTCCGGAGACGCGAAACATCGGTGCTGCGATGGCAGGGATTCTGAGCCTTTCAGCGATCGACTTCGGTAGCCGGTATGCCTCAGTGGCTGTCATCTCGATCCCTTCCGTCTCGGTGGTGATTCGACTGCTGAGAACAGACTTACGTATACTAACTGATAAGTCAAGATTGGACGGACTGACAGAGGTCGCAAATTCCAACTCAGAGATGATGCAGACAGCGAACGCGGTGCGCCAGTCCTGCATCGACTCTCGCTGCGGCGGTGCGCGGTCGGCGGTTGGGCCCCGGTTCTACCCGTCGCGGTCCTGGTCGACCGCGTCGACAGACGATGCTGGCACAACACCGGCCAGCACCGCGAGAATCTGGCGAGTGAGCTCAGCCGGTCCTACTGGGCCGTCAGCGTCGTACCACCGATACAGCGTGGTCAGCATCGAGAGGACCAGATTTGCGGCAATATGCGTATCGATCAGTGGCGCACCGGAGGCACGGAGAGTGATGCATTCGCCGAGAAGCTTCTGGAAGTCAGTGGCAACAGCGTGCGTGAACTCGCTCCACCGCACCTCCGCATGCTCGGACAATTCTGCCTGTTCGCTGAAGACGATCGAGTAGAACTGCTTCATTTTCGTCGCACTCTCGACGTGGAGATCGATCAACCGACGCAGCCGGACAGTCGGTGCCGCGTCTGAGCAAACCACAAGGTGAAGTCGTTCATCGAGGTCAGCGCACACCATGTTGACCATGTCATCGAGCAGCGACCGTTTGCTCGATGTGTACTTGTAGACAGTGGGGCGAGAAATTCCTGCGGCCTCTGCGATGTCGTCGATGGTCGCGTTGCTGTATCCCTTTGATTCGAAAACCTCCGCTGCGGCACGTAGCAGAGTCTCGTTATCGGTAGCGCGGCTACGTGCCATCGGCGTCACTTATCACCTACCAATACTAACTCATTAGGTAACCGGGTGCGGGGCGGTGCGACCTGCGATCGGGTGCACGAATCGCGAGATTGCTCAGCGTTCGAATCGCACACGCCACAGGGAACTCGACTCCACCGCTCAGTTGAGAGTCGGCTCGCGATCACGAGTGCCAGATCTAGCGCAGACAGGAGGGGCTCGCGGACCTGATTGCGGACCGGCGCGCCGCTATTCTGGCTGCTGTCTGCTGCTTCGGTGATCAGGAGACAGGCGTCGTGACCCACGAGCGGTCAGTAGGCGCAACACCTTCGCGGCGGTTGTGCCGCGCCGGTCGGTGTACGGATACCACAGGATCTCATCTTTCATCGTCGGCACTCGTGGAACGGTAATTCCTTTCTGTCGACAAAACTTTCGGATGCCCTGCGCGCCTCCGAGTCTGGCCCCTAGGCCCGACCCCTTCCAGCCTCCGAAAGGCAGTCCGAAGCAAAAAAGGTTGGCGTAAGCGTCGTTGATGTTGACGGCCCCCACTTCGAGTCGACGCGCTATCGCCAAACCCTTTCGACGATTTTTCGTCCACACCGTGGCCGACAGTCCAAAATCAGAGTCGTTGGCCAGCCGGATTGCTTCGTCGACGTCTGTAACCTTCATGATCGGGATCGTGGGCCCGAAGGTCTCCTCGCGCATACACACCATCGAGTGGTCGACGTCCACCAAAATGGTCGGTTCGAAGAAGGTGCCGGTTTTACTGGGGGCACCGCCGGTGAGAGTTTTGGCACCCAGGGCGATCGCGGAATCGACGTGGTCGACAACAATCTTCACCTGCTCCCCCGTAGCCAACGCTCCCACATCGGCGGAGTTCGCTTCTTCACCGTTAGTGTCGTGTCGAAGAAGTTCTACCTGTTTGGTCACCAGGCTCACGAACTGGTCGTACACGGGAGCTTCGACGTACACCCGTTCCACCGAAATGCACGCTTGCCCCGAGTTGACCAGGCCTCCCCAGGTGATGCCGTTTGCCGCGCGCTCCAGATCCGCGTCCGCGAGAACGATCGCGGGGTCCTTACCTCCGAGTTCGACACTGCAGGGAATCAAACGTTCACCCGCTCGGGCGGCGATCGCTCGTCCAGTCTTGGTAGACCCGGTGAATTGCACCATGTCCACTGCATCTACTACTGCAGCACCAGTTGCCCCGCGACCGGTGACGTGGGCGAACACTGGGGGTCCCCCGATTTCCTGCCACCCGCGAACAAGGGCGACGGTGGACAAGGGTGTCACTTCAGAGGGCTTGATGATTACTGCTGCGCCGGCGAGCAGCGCCGGTACAGCATCTACACCAGGTATCAACAGCGGGAAGTTCCACGGGGTCACGATCCCGACCACTGGATATGGGCGGTAGACCTTGAGAAGCTTCTTGGATGCGGTCAGAAGTCCGTGTGGCCTGACTCTTTCGTCTGCCAGATACTTATGAGCTCGACTCGCGTAGTAATTGATCGCGTCGCATACGAACATGACTTCGAGTACTGCCTCGGTCCGTGGCTTGCCGGTCTCCGCGCGAATCTCGTCTACGAGGTGCGCCTCGTTGTCGAGCAACCAGTTTCTGAGCTTTCGTAGCCAAGAAGCACGCGCTTTGGGGCCAAGAGCCTCCCACGCAGGTTGATGTGTGCGCAGCTCCTGTACGACCATGTCGACCTCGTCGGGGGTCTGAACGGTCACGCGCCCCACCAGTTCTCCCGTTGCTGGGTTGTACACATCGACTGTGTCCGTAATCTGTTGCGACAGTTCCTCGATACTCACAAGATGCTCCTTCGCCCACGTTGGTTTGATTGCTGCGAACCCTTTAGAATCGGATGAGTCCACGAAGATTTCGTCCTGCATACATGTCCGCGTACCCTTCGTTGATTTCATCGAGCTGATACTCGGTGGTGATGAGCTCGTCGAGTTTCACCTGTCCGAGGTTGTACATCTCGAGCAACCGGGGAATATCCATCTGTGGGCTGGACGACCCGAACAATGAACCGCGGATCGATTTCTCGAAGAGCGTCAGTTCGAGGAGCGATGCCGAAACGGTCTGCTCGGTGGGATGGCCGACCGCAGTGACCACGACCCGGCCGTGTCGGCCGACGACAGAAAGCGCTTCACGAACCTGGTCGGGTTCGGCGACGCCGGTAGTGATGATGCACGCGTCTGCAAGTTGGCCTCGTGTTAGATCCGTGATCACGGGGAGGGCCTCATCCACATTTTCGAAGGCGTGTGTGGCTCCGAGCTCGAGCGCCTTCTCTCGTTTGAAGGCCACTGGGTCGATAGCGAAGACATAGCGGCAGCCGGCTACTTTCGCGCCCTGCACCGCATTGATTCCTATGCCTCCGATTCCCATCACGACCGCACTTTCGCCCACCCGAAGTTCCGCTGTGCGAACCGACGAACCGAAGCCGGTGGTCACCCCACAACCGACGAGGGCTGCCTTGTCGAGCGCTAGGCCCTGATCGACCTTGACCACACTCGCAATCGGCACCACCGTGTACTCGCTGAAGGTGCCGAGCAATGACACCTGTCCGATCCCTTCGCCGCGGCTGTGGAAGCGATAGGTGCCGTCCAGTTGTGGCCCCTGCATGATCGCACCACCCAGATCGCACAGGTTCATCATTCCTCTGGCGCAGTAGCTGCACCGGCCACATGAAGGAATGAACGACAGTACAACCGGGTCCCCCACCGACACCTCCGTTACTCCCGGGCCGATCTCATGCACGACACCAGCACCCTCGTGACCGCCGACTACCGGGAATGGAATGGGAAGGTCTCCCGTCACGAAATGCGCATCCGAGTGGCACAAACCTGCCGCAGTGATCTTGACCAGTACTTCGCCGGCTTTCGGATCATCGAGGTCGAGTTCCTCGATCTCCCATTTCTGACCGATTCCGCGCAGTACCGCAGCCCTTGTCTTCAAAATGTCCTCCGTCGTTCGTTGAAATGTGCCGATCGATAGTCAGTTGCGGTTGGGAACGAAATCGTGTTGGTCTCGAACTGTGAGGATCGGTGATGTGGCACTGAGTCGCCCGTCGCAACAGCGTTAGCGTTTTGCGTCCAGTGAGTGGGTGTCTCGCTACGCCACCAGCGTCGAATTTGCCGCGCAACAAGTAGCGTCACATTGCCTCGACTACGGCTTCAGCCCATGTCATTCGACGAATGGCACGTCGATTCCTGAGGGAAGAGTCGTAGAATTCGCCCGGACCATTCATGCGGGTGCATGTTCGATCGTGGAGCTGAGCGGGTGTGGCGGATAGTGGGTCGATTGCGGATCCCGTATCGAACTGACATCTGCCATTGTGGCGTGGGTCTCATCCATCGGGCTAGTCACGATAGGACAAAACTTGCCTCAGCTTTGTGCTCCGGACACAACGTAAAGCCTGGGCGGCTTCAGAGCGACGCGAATGCGGGGGCTCCGAATTCATTCACGCAGCGCAGGGCCAATTCCACCTGGCCGCGTCGATGGTCGATCGGATGTCCCAGCAACAATTCGATTTGGTTGAGCCTGTACCGGACAGTGTTCTTGTGGACCGGTATCGCCTGTGCTGCACCTGCGACCCCCAAAGTTGCCACTGCAAGCGCCGTGTCGCGCAATCGTTCGGTCGCCGGGGTGTCCTCGACCAGCGATCCCAGTTCTCGTACTACGAATTCCGTCATTGCTTCCATGTCGGCAGACACCATGGCCACGAGTTCGACGTCGTCGTAACGAGTGACCTGCCTTGTCCGACCTGAGGCAACTGCCATTTTCTGGGCGGACAGAGCCTGCCGGTGACTACGTCGAAACCCGTCGAGACCGGTGCTGCAGATGCCCACCGCTACGTGGACACCTGTCGCTACGCGCAGCGCAGTCGATGTCGACAGCAAGGATAGGTCGGGTTCCCGGCTGCTGGCACACCACATCCACATCCCCCGTTCTCCGGAGGGAACAGCCAAGACAGCATCTGCACCGACGATGGCGCCGAGCGCAACGGCGATCTCTGCCAACGGCGGCAGAAGATCGAACTCGGCATCCGCCCAGAGAGAGAACGCCGTATGCATTCTGTTCAAAGGGTATGCGAGCAGCTGGCTGGCGTTGCGGATGTCCGTCGGGTCACCACGCAATATCTTGGACACGATTACGCCTTGCCTTGCCGCGGCACCGGCGAGCCATTTGACTCGCTCATCTACCATCACGGTCCCGAGGATTCCGACGGCGTTGTCGAGCCACTCGCTATTGACCGACCACATTCGCACGAGCACGCTCGACCTCAGCTCTTGATCGATCTCACTTTGTTCGACTGCATCGCTGAAGTAACGTTGGGTAGCTCGAAGCGCCACTCGATACAGCCTGAACAAGACCTCCACGCCGAAACCGCGGTGGGTAAGGGTTCGGGCCAGTCCATATGCTTCCGGTGGCAACTCCACGTCGTTTTCCCGCATCGTTGACAGAATCGCCGCCAGGTGACCTCGCGTACTGGCTTCGAGATCGCGGCGGAGCTCGGGGTCGGACACCAACTCCGGCATCTCTGCCGCAATCGTTTCATCGATGAGATCGACGGCGGTATCGAATGCCGGCGACGCCGAGGCGTCCTGAAGCCAGCGAGCCAGCCAATTCGACACCGCATCATCGGAACCGCTGGCTGGGTGGTCTGGTTGCATTGTCACACCTCCAGGACGTCGAACGGTCCGAACCGAATCTCGGCCTAGTCGGGGGTCGGGGAGCAGATTCTCGAAATCCGGCGCTAAGGATTTACGGCAGATAGT